>NZ_JBMDKE010000070.1:0-17308 GCF_057809555.1 Niveispirillum sp. FG156
GTCAGGCTCATAACCTGAAGGCCGCAGGTTCAAATCCTGCCCCCGCATCCACCGATGGTAAGCCAACCGGCAGAGGTAATTCTCTGCCGGTTGTTGCTTTTATAAGCCCTGACAATGCACCCCGCAGAACCGCGCGAACTTCGCCGGGGCGGGATCCCGGCTCCAGCACCACGCCTTGGATCAGGGAGCGGATCGTACCCATCGCCGCGGCGCATTGGTCGGGGTCGGCCAGGTTCTCCTCCAGCCGCGCGATCATTGTCTGGTACTGGCCGGCGATATCAGCCGGCACGTCCAGGGCAGGGATGATGGGCATGGCGGCCAGCTTGGCACGCAGCTCGGCCTCCTGGGCTTCCAGCTCCTCCAGCCGGGCGATCAGGGATTTCTGCCTGGGACTTTCTTCGATTGCCGTCAGGATGGCGGCGACGCGCCGTTCCACGGCGGCCAGGGCCTGCCGCTCCTGTTCCTGGCGACCGCGCAGCTCACGGTTCTGCCGGTCGGCCTCCTCGCTATAGCCTACAAGGGCGTCGGTTACCCTCTCGGGCGTCACCAGCTTATGCCGCAGTCCGTCCAGGACGCGCGCCTCGATCTCCAGGCGCTTGATCGTATGGCCATTACCGCAGGCGCCACGCCGGTAATGGTTGGCGCAGCCGTAACGGCCACGGAAGACGATATTGTACCTGTAGCCGCAGCAGCCACATCGCAGCAGGCCCGACAGCAGGGTGTCGGGCCGGCGGGCGCCCGTCAGCCGGTTGGCATGAGCCTCCCGGGTGGCGGTGATGCTGGTCTCATGCTTGATGGATAGCGCCTGCCGGCGCCGGCGAACCGACTGCCAGAGTTCATCGTCGATGATCTTGAGGTCCGGCACCTCGGTGCGGATCCAGGCGCTCTCCGGATTCAGCTTGGGCACGCGCTTACCACTCGCCGGGTCCTTGCGGTACCGGAGCTTGTTCCAGACCAGCATGCCGACATACAACTGATTATTGAGGATGCCAGTACCCCGCACGACATGTCCCCTGATCGTGGTGTCGCCCCAGATGCTGCCGGCCGGGCCGGGGATACCTTCCGCGTTCAGCCTGCAGGCGATGGCGCGCGGGCTGATGCCATCGGCGAATTCCTGGAAGATGCGACGCACGATGACGGCCTCGGCCTCGTTGATCTGCCGATCCCCCCGGATGGGTTCGCCATGGGCATCGAACTGCCGGACCACGTCATAGCCGTAACAGAGGCCGCCTCCTGCTTTGCCCTTCTCGACCCGGCCGCGTAACCCGCGATGGGTTTTGGCTGCTAAGTCTTTGAGAAACAAGGCATTCATCGTCCCCTTTAGGCCGATATGCATTTCGTTGATTTCGTCGTCAGCCAGCGTGACGATCTTGATGCCCAGGAAGGTCAGCTGCCTGTGCAGAATGGCGATATCGGCCTGGTCCCTCGACAGTCTGTCCAGGGCCTCGGCCAGCACGATGTCAATTGCGCCGGACTGGGCGTCACGAAGCAGCGCCTGAATGCCGGCCCGTCCCACCATGGACGCACCGGAAGTGGCCGCGTCCTTGTAGCAGCCCACGACCTGCCACCCCTGTCGAAGCGCCCGCTCTCGACAAATCCGGATCTGGTCCTCGATGGAGGACGCGCTTTGCTGGTCAGACGAATATCTGGCGTAGATGGCGGCACGCATGCGGGCACTCCAGGATGTGAAATCCAACCTGTTTGGTCGGGTGAAGTCAATGGCGGCGCGGGTGACGCTGTTGACCCCCGGATTATGGGGGCGGGTTATCCGGCTTGACGGCGGTGTTGGCCGCCCGTGCTTGGAAATGCTGGCGGGCCAGCAACTGGCCCAACTCGCGCGCTAACTGCGATATGGTGGCCTCTATGTTGACGCTCTGGCCGCCATTTTCGTTGTGGGCTTCCAGAACGAGCCGCGAGGACACGGTAGCGGATCGCTTGTCGGTTGGGGGTGGGGGCTCGGACATTGTGGCACCTTGGCTTTTGGGCACACGATGCGCCCAATCGCATGGCCATATGCTCCAGCCTCTAAACCCGGCCCACCCTTGATCTGACATTCACAAAAAGCGACCCATGTATGCGCTTTGTGCATGTGGGATTGGGGCTTGGTGCGGTGCCGATATCCAACCATCTGTGGCGCCCAATCAGTGGGTAGCACCTGGATGGTCGGAATAGGCAGGAGCCGACGTCGTCGGGTAACCGTCATCGAGCGGAACCACTCGACATCTGGGAAACGCTTCCCCACACGGCCCTATAGTTCCACCTGCCATTCCGCAGCAACGTTTCCAAAAGTGGCTTGGTGGGTGTCTACCGGCAGGTCAATGTAGTAGTGGGCACCCAGCTCAGCGGGATCGCAGCCACTGAAATGGGCCAGAACACTGAGCACGCTGCGAAGGCAACGCCCCAACCGCTGATGATAAATCTGGATGTCGTCGTGGTGCCGGTCATCAGCGAGGTCAGTGATAGATTGCGCATCGGCGAATGCCAGCATGACCTGCCCCATGGCGCCCACCAATGTCGTGGCAGGTAGACTGATCTTTTCCTCGGCACTCGACACTGCCTTGGTCAGCTTTTGATACTGCCTCTCGAGTTGAGCCTTGCGGGCCGTGCTTGCCCGAAACCACTCAAACTCGTTGGCGTTGATTTCTTCGAGGATGCGGACGACGCGACGGGTAGCTTCGGTGGCCGGGTCGAGTGTGATAGTCTTATGGGTAGCCTTGGGCATCGGGTTCGCTCCGTGTCTGAGGTCAGGCCCGGTGTGGGAGCTACTACCTTCCCGCCGGGCCGTTGAATGAAAGATATTAGATCACATGAGTACAAAATACCCATGCAGTGCACTTGCGTCAAGCGTCATGTGAGATTAATTTGTTCGCATGATTACGCTGACGCAAAGCAAGATGGCCCGAGCGGCTCTCGACTGGAGTATTCGGGACTTGGCTCGGGAAGCCCAGGTCGGGGTCAGTACCGTCGCCCGTTTTGAAAACGGTCAGGGGGAGCCCATTCCTGCAACGGTAGCCGCCATTCAGCGGGCCATGGAGGCCGCCGGAGTGAGGTTCATGGAGGACGGCTGCGTTTGTCCTCCCCCCCGGAAATGACGAGCCCGTTTACCGGCGCGGAAACCGCACGGTCGCAATATGATAAAGCTTCGCAGCCGCCAACGACATACAGGTGCATTTGACGAGAGGAATGGCTTGCTTCAGCCAAGTCTGGCTCGCCGCAAGTTCGTACCATGATGTTGCGGGGCCGGTTCAGATACTGGCGATGCTTCCGCGACCGCCGAATCTCCGCAATTTTTCAGCTGATGGTCTGCAGCCCAGCAAAGCGAGATTTTTCGCATCAACCCATAAATTTTGATGTTTCAGGTACATGAAACGCCGTGCCATATTCCGATGGCTGTCCGAGGGCGTAGCAACCTGACGATGGTGCGCATTGCGCGCGTGAGCACAGGGCAACCCGCTTTGTCGGGCGGCCCACCGAATACAAGACCCTCACACGGCGTCGGGTAGCTCCCGGCGCTGGGGAATAGGTGGGGCGCGTGTCCCTGTGCCCGCGTTGCTAACCGCCCGGCGCCAGCCGGGTTGGGACAAGTGCGCTTATCATGCCACAGGGAGACATGATGACCGACACGCCCTTCGTGCCGTTGGAACCCCATGCTGCCGGCTGTCCGTGCTGCGCAGCTTCGTCCGCAGCCTTCGAGCCCCAAGCTTCGGCTGCCGCGCCGTTTGCGGCCCCACAACCATCCGATTTCCTGCGCATCGGCGACTTCGATCTCCGTGCGTTGCTCTACTATCGCAAGGAGCAGTTAACTGGTGGCTCATACACCGACGGGCTGGGCCGTTGGAATGCCGACGCGCTGGCCGGCAAGGGGCTGACCTATGCCCAGGCTCGGAACTCGGACATCGGGGTGGGGACGCCGGTAACACTGAACTACCATTTCGCCACAGCCCTCCCGTCGTACTTCCAGGACGGGGGCAATCTCGGGGCGGCATCCAGCTTTCGCCCGCTCAGCGAGGACGAAAGGAAAATCGTTCTCGAAGAGCTGCGGAAGATCTCCGACGTCACCGGCATCACGTTTGTTGAATCGTCAAGCGCCGCAGGCAAGACGCTGTCCTTCGCAGCAACCGACATGACGGATAGCGCTGCTGGACGTGGATATTATCCCTCCGCGCTCACGACATTTAGTCCGCCAGACCAGGCGGGTAACCGCCTTATCGACGCCGTGTCCTTCACCCCACAGTCCGGCGACGTGTACCTCGACCGCTCCAATGCCGACAGGTATGCCAGCGGCGGACTTACGTCCGGGGAATACGCCTACCTGGCAGGCGTGATCCGCCACGAGATCGGGCATGCCTTGGGACTTGCCCACACGACCGACGGCGCCGTCACATTGCCGTCGTCCGGCCAGAGCAAGTTCTTGTCGGCCATGGGCTTGACCGGCGCCAACGACGACGTGATCTATGGCATCGACAACGGGGCCTACCTTTGGACCAGGGTCGATACCCTTGGCATTTTGGACATCCTAGCCCTCCAGCACCTTTATGGCAGAAACCCTACCTACAAGGTTGGTGACGATACCTACTCGTGGAATGAGAAGGCGGCATTCAACGCCATCATCTACGATGCGGGGGGAACCGACACGATCGACCTTTCCTCCAGTTCGATGCAGTCCAGGATCGACCTGACCGGGGAGACGGCCTCGTCGGTCAACATGCGGATTACTGATGCGGAAAGGCTGGTCAACACGCCCAAGGGCTGGGCGAACACCGCGGTGACCTACGGCGGTGCCAACAACCTCGGGATCATCGGCACGATCGAGAACGTCAAGGCGGGGTCGGGCAACGACCGGATCAACGGCAACGCCGTGGCGAACGAGGTCTCCGGCGGCGCCGGTAACGACAGCATCTGGGGCGGGGCCGGCGACGATCGGCTGATCCTGGGCACCGGCAACGACCGGGTGGTCGCCGGGAGCGGCAACAACCTCGTCGATGGCGGAACCGGCATCGACGTCGCCGGCCTGTTCGGCTCGCGCGCCAGCCACACGATCACCCGCCAAACGGACGGCAGCTTCAAGGTCGTGGGCCCGGAGGGCACCGGCACCTACCTGGGCACGGAATTCCTGGCCTTCAACGACGGTGGCAAGGTTGGCCTTTGGATGAACGCCGACGTCAAGCTGGGCGGCGGGTTCGACGAGACCTTTTATCTGGCCAATAACCCGGATGTGGCGGTCGCCATCGCCCGCGGGGCATTGACCAGCGGCTTTGCTCATTGGCAGCAGTGGGGCCAGGCCGAAGGCCGGGCCGCCATCGACGCCCGGGCCAACCCGCTCTATGACGAGGTGGGCTACCTGGCGGCCAACCCCGACGTAGCGGCCGCGGTCGCCGGCGGCAGCCTCCGGAGCGGCTATGACCACTATCTGGCCTTCGGCAAGGCAGAAGGGCGCTCCCTGACCCCGCTGTTCGACAGTGCCTATTATCTGGGTAAGAACGCCGACGTCGCCGCAGCCAAGGTCGATCCCTGGTTCCATTTTCTGAACTACGGCTGGCGCGAGGGCCGCGACCCGTCCGCCTATTTGGACGTCAGTGCCTACCTGGACGCCAACACCGACCTGAAGGCCGCCGGTGTCAATCCCCTGACCCATTATCTCCAGTACGGCCAGAGCGAAGGCCGTTTGTTGGTCGCCACCAGCGACCTGGGCCTGGACTGGACCTATTCCGGCTGATCGGCGCGCTGCCGCGACAACCAGCCCTCGGAAACCCTATCCCAAGGATGTGCATCAAATGTCTGATTCCGCCCGCCCGCCGCAGGCCGCTGAACCGATCTATGATTTCAAGACCACGAAGGAAGGTGACAAGATCTTCATGGATGTATTCGTAAAGCAGCCAAGGAGGAGTAAAATCTTTCTTTGCGTGGTTTTCCTGATCATTCTGCCGATCATTATTGCCTTAACAGCAGAGCCATATTCCGGTCTGGCCTTTATTTCAACAATCATGCCTTTGGTGGGCGTATTCTACATTATCTGGCTGCTCTTCAAGGCGGGTAAGCAAATCGCAACGACCCGAATTGAGATCGACGCCAACCGGATCTCCATCCCGAAGACCAATAAGTTCTTCGATGTTGCTCATGTCCGGTCCATTGGATGGGGCTTGACCAGGCCGCGAAAGGAGACGCCGTCGGCCGTCTACTATGGTTCCGGTGTGGCCGGGGCCTTCACCGCCGGTACCCAGAACGCCAGCCAAACCGCCAATGCGGACTTCGTGCGCCAATATGGCTATTGCATCTACCTGGTCTATGGCTCGCGCCGTGAAACCCTTGTTTCCGGGCTTCACGAGGACTTGGTGGAAACGATCTACGACGAGCTCGTCAAAAACCTCAAGACCTGCGGCCACTCGTTCGGCTGATTGAGGCAGGCCCCAGACATGGCAGCCGAGGGCTGCCTTTCGACCACCGCATTCACAACGTCCCGACGGCCCTGGCGATGACCGGGCAAGCGGGGGCGGGTTCAATTCGACCACTGACCACGACTGAAGGAGATGAAATGAGCAATATCTTGAAATACTGCCGGGTGCTGACCCTGGTGCCGCTGCTGATGACGGCAGGGTGCGGCAACGGTGAGCCGGGGGAGGATGATATGCGTAATGCGATCCAGGCCCAGTTCGATAAGGCGAATGAGGCAACCAAAGCCGCTGGGGGTGGGCAGCAGATCGTGCTGAATGAATTCAAAAAGCTGAGTTGCGCCAAGGTCGATGGAAGCACCGTCTTCAACTGCACGGTTACGCTTCGCGTTGATGGACCTTTTCTCAACAACGCGGGCGGGACGACGCAGATGAAGTTCACGCGGGCTGATTCAGGCTGGGTTGTCGTTCAGTGAACCCACGGCACAGATGGGGGCTGTAGAGCCCCCATTAACCGACCAACCTTGAAAGACAGCCGCTACCATCTTCTACCGACATCCATGCCGTTATCCTTGGCGATGCGCTGCATCGACAGTTCGGACAGCAGCCATCCGCCCACGATGCCGGCGATCCCCAATGGCAGAAGCACCGACGTCATCCAAAAAGCAAACCTTGGTCGCCGCCTGGACGGTGCCGCCCCCTGCGGGGCTATATGACACCGGCATTAAGTTTGGCCGCGTACGAACGGCCGAAGCGTCTTTCGGCGGATATATCTGGAGGGGAGCGGCCGTACGCGCGTCTGATAATGCGGCTCTGTATTGTTTCCCGGCAGAGAAGGCTCTGGGATATCGCCGTCTTTCGACCATGAAAATCACCAGTCCGGCTCTGGAACGTCATCATCCCGTTGTGTAGTGTCGCCCCGTACAGGCTCGGATGGTTCAGCAGGCGGCTCACCGCGCATACGCCGCAACAATCTGCGATTAGCCGCCTGTTCGCGTTCCCAATGATCGTCGATGGCAGCGCGACGTTCCTGCTCTTGTCGTTCCCTGACCGCGTTCAACTCTCGCATGATTGCCGCGAACCGTTCATCACGTTTGGCTTGGCCGGCCTGGATTCCCCGGACTCGCCTGCCGAATTCAGCAATTTCAGCAGTGAGGGTTTCGAGCGCGGCGTTGCTTGCCATTATGGTGGATATTTCACTGACGGGCGACGGCGGCGCACCGTCAACGTTGGCACTCCCAGCATCACGCCCGGCAAAGCCTCTCCCCGGCCTTCCCGAGCTGATTGGCTTTCCAACGGCCACGCCCTTGAAGGTGCCCCTTTCGACCCAGTCCGCCAGTTCATCCCTATTCAGCAGGCTGGCAAAGCAGCGGGGTTTGAAAGCCAGCCCCGATTCAGCGGCCCATTCCTGAATAAACTTTTCCTTATCCGTCGACGCGGATTTTGGGCGGGCCACGACGATCCGGCAGTCCACCCTGTGGTGCGCCAACGATTCCAGTACGCGCTGTCGATCCGGCGGCTTGGTGGCGACAACGACCACACGGTCAGCAAGCAGATCACGCGCGCCAACCGCGGTCCGCGCAATCGCATGCTGTAGTCGAACCTGACGGCGCCCGCGACGATCACCCCTGACGACGAGGTCGTCTTCATGGATGATGACTATGCGGCCATAAGGTTCTTGGACTGCCCTTATCACGGCGTTGCCGGAATGATCCCGTCTTGTGTCCTCGACTGTCAGTACGTCGCCATTGACCAGACCCAATTCCTCGTGTGCCTCATAAATGGTGATGCGATCGCCCACGGCGATCCCCATCCTGTGCGAGACGGGTTTTAGCTCCGCACCACCGGCGGTGACGACCACCTGGGAGAATGAACTGACATCGGGGATTTGCAGGTAGGACCTTATCTGCTCGGCCACGGAACGAGCCTCAACATTGCTGGCGCAGATGACGAGATTGTCGCGCATGGCGGCGGCGAATGACTTCCCATTCCGGACATCGTTGGTTATCCATCCCACCACCAGTTCGGCGGCTTTCATCAAGGCTTCATCGGGGCCGGAGACGAGATCAACCCTTCCAGCATCGGCAAGACCAAGCAGCGCTTCCACGGGCCGGCCCGCGACGGTATCCAGGCAGGCTCGCTGGATGTCATTGTCGATATCCGCGTCAGGCCAAGGGCGCCTGATTTCGGGATCCGATGCCACGATGGTACGAAAGGCCAACCCCTGATCATAGGCGCTATCGACTATCCTGTCGTCGCCGGCGATGATGACCTTGGCGCCGGTGGCGTGTGCCTGCTCCAGCACGGTGTCCATCCGTCGGGTGGAGATCATATGGGCGTCGTCGATGATCAGAACATGCCGCTTTTCCAGCGCCTTTATGCCGGCGTTTGGGGCGAAGGGGCCCGCAAAGTTCCAAATGTCAGTGGCCTTCACGCCATATTTGTCGCTGATCCGCTTCGCCGCCATGATGCTCGGCATCAGGAATTCGACAGGATGGCCTGCGAGGCGGTGGGCTTCGGCGACGGCCGTTAGCAACATGGTTTTTCCTGAACCCGACCTCCCGCGCAGTACCTTGACGCCGCCGGCGCTTACCGACAGCCGGATTACATGGCGTTCCTGCCACGCCGTCAGTCTGGCTCCACTTCCACACCGGGTACCCAGATTTTCGTTGGCACGGTCGATGGCCATTTTCGCATCCAGCAAAGCCAGGCGTGGCTTCTCGCCTTGGCGGCCAATCGACCATTGAAGAATACGCCGCTCGCGCTCCAGCAACCCTGTGGATATGAAAAACTCGCTCTCCCGCTGCCGGCCCAAGGGCACAAGGCGTCGGATGATATGGTCAGCACGATGGATCGCCGCTTTGGCCGTCAATGAACCGTCGGAGGATGCCAGCGCGGCTACGGCCGTCCTTACCTGCCGACAGGTCATAATGGAGGTGCAGGTGGCAGCGATGAGTTGTTCATCGCTGAGATCCCTGGTGACCGGATCAGATCGAAGACGGCTCATTTCAGCGAAGCGGACGACATCCGTCCAGTTTGCGTTCCATTCCGATAAGCGATGCGTCCATTCCGCCTTCAACGCTGACAAACGGGGTAAGAGCTCTTTCGGTCCTCGGGAGGAAACGGCCGTGCGCCTCGCCAATGACGCCAGGTTGGCGTCGGTCCGCCGTTGTCCAGTAATCTCATGCATACGCCGCAGAATCTCGGCGCGCCTGGAACTAAAGGGCTGCACCCAGGTGATCGGCATCATGAGGTCGAACTGACCCTTGCCCGTCTTCTGTAGGGCAAGTCCCCGGGCAGCCAGCCGTGCCGCGAACTCGGCCCGGAAGAGGGCGCCAATCATCATGTGGTCCTTGAAGATGCGTTCGCCATTGAGGGCACCCCATGTGCCATCCATCCGCTGCGCAAGATTGGGGACATAGACGTGAAAATGCTCCTGGGGATCGGCTATGTTGGCCGTTGAACCGTCATTTCCCCGTGCGGTCCGATGAGCCCAGATCGTGGCCGGGACGCTGGCGACTATTTCCAGCTTCAGGGTATGCTTGTTTGCGCTGCCCCGGCGGGCCATGAAGGTCCCGGTGAGATAGGCGATATTCAGTGCCTCGCGGATAGAGGCATCGGCGTCCCCCCGGATGCTGTCAGCGACATCCGCCTTGCCGACCTCCTCCAGGGCGGTCAGATATAGCGAAACACCTTTGGCCAGGGAGAAGGTCAAGTCGGTGCCGCGTACGCGCCGTACCCGACCGGCATTCCAGACCTTGAATCTCAGATTGGGGGAACGACCATCCATGGTGGTTAGGAAAGGTGCCAAATCGGTTACAGGCCCTGTGGGCATGCCGGTCGTGGATCCGATCACCAGCCAGGTGCCGGGACCCTCGTCACCTTGACCTTCCGCACCGCGCTCCAGATTCTCCATCGTGGCGGCGTCGGCGTCCACCGATGGCCGCTCCTCTATGGACCTTGCCGTCATTAGCTTGGTCAACTGCGACGCATAATATCGGCGCGCCTCTCGCACGGGGTAGAGAACGTCACGAATGGGTGTACAGCCGACCGTCACCGTTGCCCTCCGGGCAGGCGGTTACGGATCCATTCCAGTTCCTGCTGAAGGATATTCACGGCCTCCAGAAGGGACAACTGGTCCCTGGAAATGCTGCGAATGATGGTGGCGGTGTCCATACCGGCCCCATCCCCATCGGGGGCGAGTTGGCGCATTGCATGGGCAAGAGCTTCCATGACCGCAGCAAACCTTTGCTCTCGTTCGGCATGGGCGGTGGTCAAGACTTCGACGTGTTGCGCGATCCTTGCCACGTAGGCAGCATACCGCTGCTCCATGACGTCCGTCACATGGCTGGTGATGGTGCCCATCATCGCCCCGGTCGCCTGGTCGAGCTTTGCATCGATCGCCGAGGCAACGGTGTCGACCACCCGCCGCGCTGCACGGTCGATCGCCAGCCCTGTCTTGGGAGATGGTGGAAGGCGGATGGAAGACGATGCAAGGCGCGTGCTGATCGCTTCGGAGATCAAACGGGTGATGACCTCTTCCCGTTCGATACCATCGTCCTCGGCCATCGCAATGATGATCCGCATGAGGGGGTCCGGCACGGTGTATCGTGCCTCCGCGGATGTCAGGCCATCCATCCGCGGCTTCCGTCCGCGCTTACCCGGCTTGTCCACGGGCTCCGGATTCATCGCGGTTCTCCAACTCGTTGGAAGCTATTATTATATAATTTAGCGGTTGGAAATTAGTAGTCCCAAGCTGGGGTTTCGTGGTCAGTCTTAGGACATGGTGTCCCAGTTCGTCAGAGAATGGGTAATCGTAAAAATTCTTACAAACATGCCGATAAAAGCACAATTCTGGCAATTAAATTTCCATACAACAGGTGCAATAGGTGTAAGACACGACAAGCGGCTATCAGACATAAATTATACGACTAATACATGTGGTTGCCCAATTATGCCACGGAGGCTGGCTTCGAGGTTGGGGGGGCACCTCGATGATGGCGGCGAAGGCCACGGGAGAAGCAAGGTCGAACGCGGCGATGGAAAGTTCATCCAGAGGGCCACTGGACGACGTCGCCACCATCAGGTTGACATGGCGACGAGGGTGGGCGAGCGCGGCGATATCATCAAGACCCTGCACCGGGAACTGGCCGCGCAGAACCTGACCCGCGCGCCAAGCGACCTGATCATCCATGATCTCAGTGCTGCCAATGCCCAACCCGTCACCGGCCGTGTCATTGCGCGCGGCCTGTCGGACGAGGTGAGTGATCGCCACTATCTGATCATCGACGCCACCGATGGCCGCACCCACTACGTCGATATCGGCAGGGGCGAAGACACGGAGCCGACGCCGCCGGGCAGCATCCTGCGCGCAGAGCCCCGCGCTATAGACCCACGCCCCATGGATCGCCGCATCATGGAGATTGCCGCAGCCAATAGTGGCCCCTACAGCATCGACATCCACTTGCGCTACGATCCTACGGCCAGCGAAGCCTTTGCCGACACCCATGTCCGGCGGCTGGAGGCGATGCGCCGTCTGACCAATGCCGTCACCCGCGAGCCGGATGGCACCTGGATCATCCAATCCGACCACCTCGACCGCGTTGCCGACTATGAGCGTACCCAGGCCCGGTTCAACCCAGTCACCGTCCGGGTACGGTCACCCTGCCGTTGGATCAGCAGATCACCACCGACGGTGCCACCTGGCTGGACCGCGAGTTGGTTACCACTAACGCGCGCCGCTGCGCGATGCTGGTTTCGGTCGCGAGGTGCGCGACGCCCAGGACCGCCGCCGACAATGGCTGATGGTCGAGGATCTGGCCCGTGAGGAGCATGGCCGAACCTTCTTCCATTCGGACCTGCTGGCGACCCCGCGGCGGCGGGAGTTGCTGCGGGTTGCCGGTCAACTGTCTGATGAGTTGGGCTTGCCCTATGCCACCCTATCCCGTGGCCAACCCATTGAGGGCACCTACCGCCGGGCCGTGACTCTTGCCAGCGAGAAGCTGGCCCTTATCGAACGCAGCCATGACTTCACGCTGGTGCCTTGGCGTCCCGTCCTGGACCAGCATCTGGGACAGCAGATGTCGGGGATTGTCAGCAGCGATGGTGTGACCTGGAACTTCGGGCGACAGCGCGGTGGGCCGGCGATTGAGTAAGATTGACTGCTCTATACCAAAAGGCGGGCACATGGAAATGCTTTGTACGCCGTCGCTCCACGGCCAACCCATTGGCCTTTACGTTCAGTCGGAATGGTCCGGGAGATCTCGGGGCATGGCCCGAAGCGCCTATCATTCAAAAAACGCCTCATGCGTAGGGCCTACCTATTGGGCGACTAAAGTTGAAAGCCAGCTGGTCAAGCAGATACTCCGGCACCACCACATTGTGGACGTTGTCATTCAGTGAGTGGCTACTGGTCTTGGTATGGTAAGCGGCGATCCTTCATTCAGGACATAGGCGATTGAAAACACCTCTCCGGGCTACTGGGCGTTGCAGACCAGTCGCGTTCAGTCGCCTAACCGGATGAAGAGGTTCTCCAACCTGCGGAGTCCGGCGAGGATTGCCGATCCTATACCGCAGTTGACTTTAGCGGTGGTAACCCGTGGGTTTCCGACCCCGGCCGGCTTCTGCCAGCTTGACAGCGATCTCCGGGTCGAGCGGCATCACCGCCATGATCGGCACCGTGGCCCGGCCGGTATTGCCCCTGGGCGCTTTGCCCAGCAGGGAGCCGATGCCCGCCACGGCGATGCGCGCGACCTGCCCCCGCACCTCCATCCAGTCGCCCAGGCCGATGGCGAAGCGCAGCATCGCCAGATGCACCCTGGTATGCAGCCAAGCGTCCGGCTGTGACAGGACATGCGCCCTCTCCAGTGCGGTCCAGGCGTCAGCCGTGTGGCTGTCGCGCCGGGCGCGGTGATGGCTGGCCAGTTCCTCTTCCACGAACCGTTTCAACATTGTCATGGGCGTCACTCCGTCGCCAGGGTCTGGGGCAAGGTGCGGGGCAGGGTGCCAAGCGGCGGCTGCGCCAGCTCGCGCCGGGCCTGCATGACGATCTGCACGGCACCCGACAGGGCGAGCCAGGCCATGATGGCGGCCACGATGAGGTCGGGCCAGTTGCTGCCCGTGCCGAAGACGCCGGCGGCGGCCAGCATGACGGCGATATTGCCGATGGCGTCGTTGCGTGAGCAGATCCACACCGAGCGCATGTTGGCGTCGCCCTGGCGGAAGGCGTAGAGCAGGGCGACCGTGGCCATGTTCGCCACCAGCGCCAGCAGGCCCACGACACCCATCACCTCTGCCTCCGGCACCTGGCCGTTGAAGAGGCGCCAGACGATGTTGCTGGCCACGAGGAGGCCGATGAGGCCCATGGATAGGCCCTTGACCAGGGCTGCCCTGGCGCGCATGGCCAGGGCGGCGCCCAGCACGAATAGGCTGATGGCGTAGTTGGCGCTGTCGGCCAGGAAGTCCGCACTGTCGGCCAGCAGCGAGGCGGAACCGGCGGCGGCCCCCGCCACGATCTCCACGGCGAACAGGCTGGCATTGATGATCAGTGCCGCCCACAGCACGCGGCGGTAGGCGGGGTCGACGGCCGGTTTCGCCGGGCCGGTGTTGCAGCAGGAAGCGCCCATGTCCTTCTCCTTGATGGCGTTCCTGCGTAAGCTGGGGCCTGTAGCGGCTACAGGGTCAAGGGGTATTTCCATGGGTGCGCAGGGAATGAATATCGGCCGTCTGGGCAAGCTGACCGACACCAATATCGAGACCATCCGCTATTACGAGCGGATCGGCCTGCTGCCACCCCCGCCCCGCACGGAGGGCAACTACCGGGCCTACGACCAGTCCCATGTGCGGCGCCTGTCCTTCGTGCGGCGGGCGCGGGCGCTGGGCTTCCATCTGGATACGATCCGGGCCTTGCTGGACGTGGCCGACAGGCCGGACCAGCCCTGCTGCGACGTCGACGCCCTGGCCCAGGCCCAGATCCGCGAGGTGGAGGCCAAGATCGCCGACCTGAACCGCCTACGCGACGAGCTGGTGCGCATTGCGGGCCAGTGCGGCGGCGGTCGCATCGCCGATTGCCGCATCATCGAAGCCCTGTCGCCGGAAACCGGCGCGGCCGAAACTGGCCGGCGATAATCGGGGCAGGGAGTAGGGAAACTGGTTGCCAGCCTACAGCCAGCGCCTCACCCGAGCGGCGTAGGAATCGAATTCGGTTCCGAATTGAGCGCGGAGTGCCCGTTCCTCCGGCCTGATCTGGAACAGGGTCAGGTAGAGGACGAACAAGGGCAGCACCAGGAAGGCGGAGAGCGTGGCCAGATACAGCGCCCATGCCAGCAAGACGACCAGAAAGCCGAGATACATCGGATTGCGCGTATGGTGGTAGATACCGCGCATCTGTTGATTTCCACGCGGAACTGACCCGGGATTTCCGTCGAGAATTGACCCACCTATGAGTTATGCGGCTTGGTTCATGATTGGGTCAAGGCATGTGGATTTCCCTTTCTCTTGCCGGATGCTGCGGCGGTGCTGGCCTTGAAACGAAAGCTGTCATTTCCGGTTTCGACGATGTGGCAGCGGTGCGTCAGGCGGTCGAGCAAGGCTGTGGTCATTTTGGCATCGCCAAAGACGGTGGCCCATTCGCTGAAACTGAGGTTGGTGGTTATGATGACGCTGGTCCGCTCATAGAGTTTGCTGAGCAGGTGGAATAGCAACGCGCCGCCAGATGCGCTGAACGGCAGGTACCCGAGTTGGTCCAGGATCACGAGATCCAGACGTGTCATGGCCTCGGCCAGCTGTCCGGCCTTTCCCTTGGCCTTCTCCTGCTCGAGAGCGTTGACGAGTTCAATGGTCGATATGAACCGGACCTTACGACGATGATGTTCGATGGCCTGAATGGCGATAGCCGTTGCGACGTGGGTTTTTCCGGTACCGGGTGATCCAACCGCATACTGCCCATTCACAGGGCGATGTGGTTACCGTGTATTACCGATTTCACCCCCGGCACGGTGTGTTATGTCCCGTCAGATTGTGTAGAGTTTCGACTGGGCTTTTGTAGCCGAGGCAGCGAAGCCTTGTGAGATTGTAGTTTTGGACGAAGGTTTTGAGGAAGTCATTTCGCTCCTTTTGTGTGGCGAATTTGTTTTTACCGCGATTGGCCCCTGTTGAAGGGCGTTCGCGGATGGCTTCGCTGATGCGCCTGTTGAAGCGCTCGACCATGCCATTTGTCTGGGGATGGAAGGGCTTTGTCAGGCGATGCTTGATATTGTTCTGCGCACATGTCCTGTCGAAAGGATGATTGCCGGAGGGTTGGCCCTCGGGCTTTCCCTTCATATCGACGGCAAATTTGTCGGTGAACTCGCTGCCATTGTCGGTGAGGATAGTGTGAACGCGGTGGGGGAAGGCCTCCAGGAAACGAACCAGGCAGGCATTGACGGTTTCGGCCCGTCTGTCGCTCATGATCTCGATATGAACGAAGCGGGTTACACGGTCGATGGCGACGAAAACATAGGCAGGCTGGCCTTCCAGCCGAGGCAGATGTTTGAGGTCGATATGGATGAACCCGCAGGTCGTCTGGTCGAACTTACCGCTGCCAGCGGCAGGCTTATCCTCCACCATGACCGGACGCTGCGCCACGCTGAGCCTGTGCAAGGCCCGGTGGATCGCGCTGCGCGAGAGCTTCGGGTTGACGCAGCGTTTCATCACCTCGACAATATCGTCCAGGCCGAGACCAACGTCCCGCCGCAATTCAACGATCAACGCTTCCTCGGCCGCCGTCGTACTCTGGCCCAGATTATGGCGAACGTGGGAGCCATCTCCCGTCTGATCCCGGCCTTTCCAGCGACGGATCGTCGTTTCGCTGACGTTCAGTTCAATCGCCAGTTCCGACACTGACGCATCGCTCGACTGAATGTAAGCCCGTGTCCTCGGTGTTGTCTTGGCATTCTTGTGCAGATTAATCAGCATGGTACCCTGCGATCCGTAGATGGGCTATGCCCCGAGCAATATTACCCAACTCTACACAATCTGACGGGACATAACACCGAGGCGCGCTACGAGGCTGACCTTGCGCGGCGTCAGTACGATGCCGTCGATCCCGGCAATCGTCTCGTCGCTGGAGAACTTGAGCGGCGCTGGAATGACCGTCTCGTCGATGTCGCTCGACTTGAAGATCAATTGACTGGCCAGCCGGGCAAGGATGCGGGTGCGCTCACCGAGCAAGAGAAAGCACATCTCATGGCTCTGGGCCGGGATTTGGACGCCGCTTGGTACCATCCAGCCGCGACTGCGGAAACCCGCAAGCGCATCGTCCGCACCGCCATCCATGAAATCATCGTCAAGCTTGAGGATGAACGCATCAATCTAGTCATTCACTGGGCGGGCGGTGATCACACCCGTTTAACCGTGCCGAAGAACCGGCCCGGTCATCATCGCTGGGTCGGCGACCCTGAAACGGGCGACCTGATCCATCGTCTGGCGCGTCAGCAACCCGATGCCGCCATTGCGTCGATCCTGAACCGGATCGGCAAACGGACCGGCAGAGGGAATACATGGACAGAGGTTCGTGTCCGTGGGTATCGCAACGATCATGGGATCGCAGTATTCAGGCCGGGGGAAATGGCCGAGCGCGGTGAACTGACGCTGGAGGGGGCCGCCGACAGGTTGAATGTCAGCAAGATGACAGTCCTGCGCCTGATCAGCGCCGGTACCATCCAGGGCTATCAGGCCTGTAAAGGGGGGCCTTGGGCGATCCCAGCACATCAACTCTCCACACTGCCATCTCCGTTGCGCCCCCAAAGCCGCCCGGTAACATCAGACCCCAATCAGTTTTCGTTGGAACTTCAATGACGTAGAAAGGTGGGCATCATGAGACCCGACCAGGGCCACCGATCAACACGACATTCTGCGCGCCGTCGATGAACGCGCAGCTG
>NZ_JBMDKE010000071.1:0-16250 GCF_057809555.1 Niveispirillum sp. FG156
CCGCTTGCGGGAGAGGGAGGGGCCCGTCGGCGTCAGCCGATGGGAGGGTGAGGGAACCCTATCAACTCCCCCTCACTTCCCATACCGCGCCACCACCGGCGCATACAGGTCCCACACCTGCCGGTCACGCACCGACCGCAGCAGCTTCACATATTCGGCATGGCTCCAGGCCAGCGGGGTGGCGCTGTTGGTCCCTTCACCCAACTGATAACCTTTGGGCATCACACCGACCCCGTCCCACACCTGCTCGGGGATCATCATCCCTTCATTGGCGAACTTCTCCATGGCTCGGACATAGGTCATGCGGATGCTGTCCAGATCCGCCGCCGTCACGCCGCCGGGCTTGGCGCTGGCGCGGGCCAGCTCATAATGGCCGCGCTCGCCGGTGAAGATCGGCCAGACACGCCCGCGCTGCCCAACGCCCATGCCACCTTTCAGCTCGCCCGTGCCGTAATTGCCGCCATTGCGGATATCCTCGCCATAGCCGTCATTGCCATAGCGACGCCAGCCGGGATATGTGGCCGGATCGCCCGCGAACTTGAACTCATATTTCACGCGGAAATGGTCGGGAATGGACATGTCGTCCAGTTCAATCAGGCTGTCCAGGATGCTGTCGGCATTGGGCGCCCGCACGCCATAGCGGACCAGTTCGAGGAACCCGCCATCCAGATAGACATTCTCGGTCAGGCCCTGCTGCCCGTTGGCGGCATTCACCGGCCCCTTGTCATTGGGATTGTCGTTCTGGTTGACGCGCAGGAAGTAGCGGCCATTGCCATAGGTGCCGGTCGTCGTGAACATCCGCGCCTCAATGGCGGCATTCATGGCATCTGCGGTCGCGCGATAGGTCTTGGCATCCTCCACCTGCCCCAGCTTGTTGGCGATTTCCGCCGCGCTGATCAGGCCCGCCACGATGGCGGCGGTGGTGGAGGGCGAATGGCCCGGCTGTTCTTCCCAGCGTTCCTGTTGGCTGTTGGGCGGCGTGATGGTTTTGTCGTTCCAATCCAGCCCGATCTTGCCGCCCTTGACCAGGAAGTCCGCCGCCGGCTTCAACATGGTCGGGTACATGGCTTTCAGCGCCGCCTCATCCACCAATCCCGCCTGCCACAGCTTCCAGCCCAGCATGATCGGCATGGCCGTCTGGTCCAACTGCACACCGACCCATTCGATGGTGCCATCGACATGGGTCTTCTGCAGGAACCAGCCATTGGCGCCCGTGTTGCCCTTGGTCTGGGCCGACACCTGCACCGTCTTCAGATAGTTGAAGGCGGCCAGTGGCGTATCCTTGTCGCCCAGCGCCAGCAGCGCCATGGCGCATTGATAGAAATCGCGCGGCCAGACGGCCTTATACCCGGTGGCCAGCTTCTCGGTCGACACCGTATCACCCCACGGCGCCGACAGGGACGCGATCAACGCGCCGGCATAGGTCTTGTCTTCCTGCGCCTTCAACACCAGGGCCGACACAAAGGCCAGGCTGCCGCCATCGGTGGCCATGGCCGCCAGGTCCTTCAGCGGGGCCAGACCCTGGATGTAATCTTCCCAGCCCACGGCCTCGCCCTGGCCGTTGAACTTGGCCAGCGTCGCGGCATATCCGGCTTTCAGGCTGGCATCGGCGACGGCGGTCGCGGCGGCGCGGTCGGCCCCGAACGCCACCACCACATCATAGCTGGCCTCCTGCCCCGCCGTCAGGGTCGGCAGCTCACCCGCCAGCGCCACATTGCCCGACTTGGCACCCGTGGTGTCATAAACGCTAAGCGCCCCATCCCGAAGCAGCTGGCTCAACCCGTCCGACGCGCCGACAAAGCCGACACTGACCTTCACGAACGGCTTATCGGCCTTGATGACCAGCGTGTGCGTGCCCTCCACGGCGTTCAGGGTGCCGCCAACCGTATCGGCCTTGTCATTGCCGCCCGTCCCCGCCATCTGCGGGTCGGCCAGCAGCACGGGCGTGATGCCCGTCTTCAGCGCGCGGAAAATGGTGCGCACGAACAGCGTGTCGCGGTCGGGATCGGTGAAGACATGCTTCTCGATCTCATACCGCCCCTGGCGGTCGCGGTTGACGATCCTGTAGGCCAGCGACAAAGGCCGCCCGGCCGCGTCCTTGTGCAGGTAATCGACATGGGTTTCCATGTCGTCATATTCGGTATGGACGAAGCCGTCGCCCTCCACGGCGAATTGCAGCTCGCGCAGCTGCGCCTCATGGATCATGCCCTGCATCGTCTCGGTGATGACGCCATGGGCCAGGGAGAACCAGACCTTGGACACCGGACCGGTCACGCCGCCATCCTTATACCGGCCATTGACATAGGCCTCGTACGATGTGCCGATCCCATCCTTCCCGGAATAGGAGAAGGTGGGCTTGGCCCCCGGCGCACCCGGCGCCGTCGCGGCCAGGGCGGTGCCGCTCATCAACAGGGCGGCAAGGGTGGTGGCGGTGATGCGCAAGGTCCTGGTCATGTCTCTCCCCAATCCAACCGATTTCAGCCCCGGCTTCATGGCCGTGGCGCTTGTCGTTCATAGATCAGGTATCGACGCTGGTTTTACCGGCTGAATACGTATGTTGTGCGCTGCGAAGCGTGCCGAAATACGTATGCGGGCGGGCGGTACCATGCCGCCCGCCCCTCCCCTCACTTGGTCATGTCCAGCACATAGACCTGCCCGATCTCCACCACCTGTTTGGCACCGGCGATCTGAAAGCCCAGGACGCCCTTGCCGGCATCGATGGCCATGTTGGACCGCATCTTCACCTGATGCAGTTTCCAATCGGGTCCAACCGACAGCATATTGTCACCAAACCCGGCATAGGGGGCGGCGTTCTCCTGCATCCGCAACCCGATGCGCCCCTTACCGTCCGGGGTTTCCGCCGAAATGGTGCGGGCCCAGAAGGCGACCGTGATATCCCGGTCGGGTCCGATGGCGGCGACCAGCGGCACCGACACGCCAATATTGTACGGCTTCTCATCCGCCGCCGGGCTGCTGACCCGCAAAGCATAGCCGCCGCCGGCATCGGGGGTTTCCACCTTGGCATTGCTTTGGTTGACGCCATAGACAGGCCAGTCGATGCTGGACGCATCATTCAGCAGCGTGCCGGGCAGCCCCTGCGGCACCGGCATCCTGATGGATGTGGCCCCGCCGCCGGTGGGGGCCGCCGCCGCCGCCTTCACGCCCATATCCAGAACGAAGATCTGGCCGATCTCCACCACCTGTTTGGCGGCGGCCACCTGAAAGCCCAGAACGGCCTTGCCGGGATCGACGCTGATGCTGGCCTGGGCCTTCACCTCATACATTTTCCATTCCGGGCCGATGGCCAGCATCGTGTCCCCGAACCCGCTATAGGGCGCTTCATTCAGTTGCAGCCGCAGGCCCAGCTTGCCATTGCCGTCCGGCGTCTCGGCAGAGACAGTGCGGGCCCAGAAGGCCACCGTGATGGCCTGTCCCGGCGTGAACCCTGCCGTCAGGGGCACGTTGATACCGATAGTGTGTGCCGCCTCCGATGCAGATGGCGACGTCACCTGCATCGCGGCCCCACCGCCAATGCCCGGCGTCTTCACCCGCTTATTCTTCTGCCCCTGGCCATAGACGGTCCAGTCCAGCACCGTCGGATCATTCATCAATTTGCCCGGCAGTTGCGCCTGCAAGGCCGCCAGGGCCGTCGCATCCGCCATCGCCCGCGTGGGCACAGCAATCCCACCACCCGCCAGCAGGGCAAATGCCACCACCGGCAGGACCCAACGCTTCCCGCACATGTTTCCTCCCTTATCCCGTTCACCGGGTTCTTGGACAGGAACAGTAAAGCCTTCCTTTGCACCTGGATCAATCAAAAATGTGAGCGCTATCATCTATAGCGGGATGCAAACTCATGCTACCCGGCCTTTCCCATAAATAGCGCACCCATGGATACTTGAATATTATGAGAACTTACTTATACAATTTCCACCAAAAATCAGGAACCGGAGGCCGCTTCTGCCCACGGATTTGTCATACATGTCCACCTGTTGGCTGACCACCCTGACAACGCTGGCAATTCTCACCGCCTGCCCAGCCGCTCCACGATGCCGGCATGGCGGCGCAGGTCCAGGCGGTAATTGCGCATGATGAACATGGCGGCCAGGATACCGGCCAGCGGAATAACCCCCATCACCACGCGCAGGCCCGTCTCGGACGCCTCCCCCTGCCCCTTGGTCACGTCAAACCCGTGGAAAACCGCGGCCATCAGCAGGCCTGACAGGCCCAGGGCGGCCTTTTGCAGAAAGGCGGCCAGCCCGAAAATCTTGCCCTCGTCCCGCCGCCGGAACCGCCATTCGCTCCAATCCACGGTATCGGGCAGCATGGCCCAGATGCACACGGCATAGGCGGTATGGCCGGCACAGGAAATGGCCAGCGGAATGAACGCCCCCCAATAGCTCCATTCCGGCATAAGTGCGAATCCGAGAGAGCCGATGGCGAACAAAGTGCCCCCCACCATGAAGCCCGTCAGCTTCTCCGTCCGCCGGATCAACCAGACCCAGAGCGGAACGCACAGAACATTGATGGCCCCGAACAAGGCCATGGCCTGATCGGCGCGGCTCATATCGCCAATGCCATATTTGAAGAAATACAGATAGTTACGGGCCTGCAACGGCACCATGACCTGGGAAATCAGGATACAGAGGTAAAGCTGCACCGTCGGCCCGCCGCGCCGAACCAGGGCCAGGAAGCCCTTCAGATCGTCCCAGAAGCCCTCATCCCGCGCCATGCGCGACGCCGCCACCGGCTGTTCCCGCACGATCAGGAAACACAGGACAAAGGCCACCGCCGATACCGCGCCGATGATGGCGGCAGCGGTCGCATAGCCCTGGGCCCCATCCAGACCCGCGAATTGCCTGGCCAGGACCGGCATCATCCAGGATACCGCCGCCCCGCCCAGGAACGCGAACTGCATGCGCCATCCCGTAAGCGACGTACGCTCGTCGGCGTTACTGGTCATGCGGGCCGACAGGCTGGAATAGGGGATGGCCACCACGGTGTAGGTGGTGCGCAACAGCATATGCGTGGCCAGCCCGTACATCACCGCCGCCGGGCCTGTGAAGCCGGGTGCCGTGAAGGCCAGGGCCAGACTGGCCGCCAGCGGCACCGCGCCAAACAGCAGATAGGGCCGGTGGCTGCCCCATCGCCCGCGCGTGCGGTCGGCGATCAGGCCCATGATCGGGTCGGTGATCCCGTCCCACAGGGCCGCCACAAAGAAGGTGACGCCCGCCCAGATGGGCGAAATCCCCATGATCTCTGTCTGGAAAAAGGTCAGGAACAGGCCCATCCCCTGCCAATGCAGGTTCAGACCGAAATCCCCCAGCCCATAGCCGAATTTCCGGCCCAGGCTCAACGTGCCAGCCTTACTCTCCAACGGCTTGTCCTCCCAGGGACGCCCCGGTAGCGGTGGTTTCCACCTGTCTCCGGGACTTCTTGTTAGTCATCACTGAACATGCTTGGCCCCATTCTGCCAAGAACGTTTACGAAATTACCCGATCCACCCCCTTTTCTTGTTGCATCATTACGGGTTTCGGCAGAAAACAAACCGTTCATGCAAAACGGTGTCGACAGCGTTGTCAATTTCTGCGACATGTCGGGACAAAATCAAAACGATGGGAGGTCGCCTTGGCGCAGTCCGGTCCTATTGCCGCATCCGGGGGGGACGGTACGTTCCCGGTGGCCCGTTCGATGCTGCCTTTCACCTTCATGCTGTTCTTCGTCGTGGGTTTCGTGACCGTTCTGGTCGATCCGCTGGTGGCGAAGTTCAAGGCGGCCTTCAGCCTGGGCTATGCCGAGGCGATGCTGACGCAGTTCTGCTATTTCCTGGCCTATTTCCTGATCTCTCTGCCGGCCAGCCGCGTGCTTGACCGTCTGGGCTATCTGCGCGGCGCCATTGTCGGCTTCGTCACGGTCGGCTTTGGCATCTTGCTGTTCGTGCCCGCCATCGAGATTGCGCAATATTGGGTGTTCCTGTTGGCCCTGTTCATCATCGCCACCGGCGTGACGATGATCCAGGTGGTGATGAACCCGCTGACCTCGGGCCTGGGCTCGCCGGAAACGGCGCCGCAGCGCCTGACCCTGGCGCAGGCCTTCAATTCGGTTGCCACCTTCATCGGCCCGCTGCTGGCCGGCGCCATCATCTTTGATGCCGTGACGGAGGTTGTGCCCGCCGGTGAGGGGTCGGCCACTACCATGCTGCGCGTTCTGGAAACGCCCTGCATCGTGCTGGCCGGCATGATGTTCGCGGTGGCCGCCTTGTTCTGGGCGCTGCGCGGCAAGGAAAAGGTGGTGCGTCGTGAAACCGCCCATTGGCACATGCCATCCTTGAAGGAAAATCCGCGTCTGGCCTTCGGCGCGCTCTGCATCTTCGTCTATGTCGGTGCGGAAGTGGCCATCGGCTCGCTGATGATCAATTACTTAGGCTTGGAAAGCACCCTGGGCCTGACCGAGGAACAGGCGACCAAGTATCTCGCCTTCTACTGGGGCGGGGCCATGGTCGGCCGTTTCATCGGGTCCGCCGCCATGTCGAAGATCGCGCCGTCCCGCGTGCTGGGCTTCTGCGCCATCATGACCACTGTGCTGGCCGCCATCTCCGGCTTCACCACGGGTCCGGTTTCTGCCTATAGCGCCATCGCCATCGGCCTGTTCAACTCCATCATGTTCCCCACCATCTTCTCACTTTCGGTGAAGGATATGGACGACCAGACGCCCGCCGCGTCTGGCTTGCTCTGCCTGTCCATCGTGGGTGGGGCGGTGATCCCGGTGCTGACGGGCCTGTTTGCCGATGCCACCAACCTGCATTTGTCCATGATCGTGCCGGTTGCCTGCTATCTGGTGATCGTGGCCTTTGGCCTGAAATGCACCAACGGTTCGCTGGAAAACGGCATCGGCCGCATCCGCTGACCGGGTCCGGGCTGTCCTGGTGGCGGGGTCTTCCAACCCCGCCACCTTTGCGGCTTTTGACAGTGGACCCGGCAACCGAATAAGCAGACAATTGCACCGGTCAAACCGGGAGATTCAGTGAAAATGGCGCAGTCGCATCGCAAGCCGACGATCAACGACGTCGCGGCCCTGGCCGAGGTGTCGATCAAGACCGTCAGCCGCGTGATGAACAAGGAACCGAACGTCCGCGACGTGGTGCGTCAGCGGGTGCAGGCGGCTATCACGCAGCTGGGCTATCAGCCCTCCCTGTCGGCGCGCAGCCTGGCCGGCGAACGCTCCTTCCTGATCGGCCATTTCTATGGCGATACCGGCGGCCAGTACACGCACGATATTCAGCTGGGCATGCTGAACCGTTGCCGCGCGGCGGGCTACCATCTGCTGATCGAGGAAATTGCCTATAACGCCCCGGATGTGGAGGAACGCGCCGCCGCCCTGGTCAATCAGGTGCGGATGGCCGGCGTGGTTCTGACCCCGCCCGTCACCGACAATCCCATCGTGCTGAATGTGCTGCAACGCGCCGGCGTGCCCTATGTCCGCATCGCGCCTGACCGCGATATCGACACCTCGCCCATCGTTCGCATCGACGAATGGAAGGCCACGCGCGACCTGACCGAACATCTGATCAATCTGGGCCACAGGCGCATCGGCTTCATCAAGGGCAAGGCGCAGCATGCTGCCACGCGCCTGCGCTATGCCGGCTTCTGCGAGGCGCTGGCCGATCACGGTCTGGCCCCCATGCCCGACCTGATCGAGGTGGGTGAATTCAACTACGCCTCCGCCCTGCCCGCCGCCACGCGCCTGCTGGAACGGGCCGACCGGCCTACGGCCATCCTGGCGTCGAACGATGAAATGGCCGCCGCCACCCTGGCCGTGGCGCATGGCATGGGCATCACCGTGCCCGAACAGCTTTCGGTGGTCGGGTTCGATGACATGCCCATCGCCAGCATGGTCTGGCCACAGCTGGTGACTATCCGCCAGCCCGTGATCCAGATGGCAGAGGCCGCCGCCGACATTCTTCTGGAACTCATCAAGCGCAAGGATGCGGGCGTGTGGGAGAACCCCATGCCCCACCGGCAGCTTGACCATTCCCTGATCATCCGTGGGTCCACCGGCCCGGCCCCCGGCCAGCCCGGTGCAGCATTGCGCCCCGTGCGCAGTGCCTGATCCATCGTCAAACCACACTTACCTCCGCCTGCCTGGAACGACACCATGACCGACGGTACCGCCCCCTTCCTGATCGCCGATATCGGCGGCACCAATGCCCGCTTCGCCCTGGTTGGGCCGGCTGGCGCCCCCTATAATGAGCAGGTGCTGCGCTGCGCCGATTATCCCACCTTGCAGGATGCGGCCTTCACCTATCTGAAGATGCAGGATCTGGTGGGCAAGGTGCAGGTTGCCACCTTCGCCGTCGCCTCGCCCGTGACGGGCGACCTGATCCGCATGACCAATCTGGCCTGGGAATTCTCGATCAAGGCCGTGGCCCATGATCTGGGTCTGGCCCGCCTTGACCTGATCAACGACTTCACCGCCGTGGCACTGGGCATCCCGGAACTGAAACCGGAAGATTACGTGCAGGTGGGCGAGGGCGATCCCGTTGCCGGCGCGCCCATCGCCGTGCTGGGGCCGGGCTCTGGCCTGGGCGTATCGGCCCTGGTGCCTGACAGCGCTGGTCATTTCACAGCACTGGCGACAGAGGGCGGGCATGTCACCATGGCCCCCATCACCGACCGCGAAAGTGCCGTCCTGGGACAGTTGCGCAAGCAGTTCGAACATGTCTCCGCCGAACGCCTTGTCTGCGGCCCCGGCCTCGTGAACCTTTATGAGACGCTGTGCTTCCTGGACGGGGTGGAACCTGAAAAGCTGACCGCCGCCGAAATCTCCGACCGGGCCGTGGGCAAGCGCGACGCGATTTGCGTGGAGGCGCTGGACATGTTCTGCGCCATGCTGGGGTCCGTGGCCGGCAACCTCGCCTTGTCGCTGGGCTCTAGAGGCGGCGTCTTCATCGCCGGCGGCATCATCCCCCGCTTCATGGCCTGGTTCCAGCACAGCCGCTTCCGCAAGCGCTTCGTGGAAAAGGGCCGCATGCGCGCCTTCCTCGGCCCCATCCCCACCTATGTCGTGACCCACCCCTACCCGGCCTTCCTGGGCCTCGCCGCCCATGTGCGGCGGGTGGGGCGGTAACCGGAATTCCGCGCCGCTCACCCGGCGCGGATCGTCTCCAACGCCTTGACCAGCAGCGTCACGTTGCTGGTCGGCTTCCTTGATCCGGGCCTGTCGAAGGAAGCCAGCCACCGGTCTATCGCCCCCGACCTTTCCAGCGCCTGCCCCTCTCCCGTAAGATCGCTGAGCATAATGACCGTCTCCTCTAAAGACACATCGGCGAGGTCCCTGGCGACGAGTCCGTTTCCAATCAGGAATGACCGCAGGGCGGCATAGATTTGCCGGGTCCGGGAATACCAGCCCTCATCCATGATCCAGATGGCCGGGTCGTCAGGATGCTGCCGTTTCACGACCCGTGACAACGTCGCAGGCATATCCATCACGGAGTAATCGACGCTCACCGCTCCTCCGAATAAGGCTGTGTGACAGCGGTGTGTGACGTCACACCCAGACCGTTGTTCCCTCACTCTCCCAAACGCTACCGCGTTCGGGCCCCTCCCTCTCCCGCAAGCGGGCGAGGGGCTAAATCTTCACCCCTCGCCCACGAAGGTGGGAGAGGGAGGGGCCTATTGACGCCAGTCAATGGGAGGGTGAGGGCAACCCCCGACAGGGTAAACCCTACCCCGCCACCCCCATCGACACGATGAACACCACAAAGGTAATGCTGGTCATCAGCGTGATGAACAGCAGCGCCACGGTCCGCCACAGCGCCCCGAAATTGGACAGGCGATAGGTGCCGCGCAGCTGAAAGAACATGTGTACCGGTGGCGCCAGCAGGATCAGTGCGGCGATCGTCCCCTCCCATGTCGGCAGGAACTTGATCACCAGCGAGATGACGATGAACAGCAGCGACATGAAGGACAGGGAATAGAGCGAGAAGATGGCATGGTCATACATGGCCACGCCGCGCTTCCAGAAGAACAGCAGCCATAGGAACGGCAGGGAGATGGGGATCAGCAGCCAGGAGAACTTATAGGCCGTATTCTGCATCTTATAGAGCAGCAGTTCCGGATTCTTCAGCTTCTTCTTGATCTTGGCCTCAAGCTCCGGACTGCCGATATTGATATTCAGATCCTCTTCAAAGTTCCGGGTCAGAATATCCGACAGGTTCTCGGTGGTGACAGGGCCATTGGTGACGACCTTGGGCAGGTCGGGCACACCCGGCTTTTCGCCCGGCTTGGGCGGTGTCGGGGGCGCGATGGCCACACCGGCGGCGGCCAGGGCGGCATCGATGGCGTCCACCGATTTCTGCGCCGTTACCAGGCGCCGCTGCGCCCGGTCGCGCTGCTTCGTCTCGGCCTTCACATCCTCGCCAGCGCCCAGCGCCTGGGCCAGTTCCGCCTCCGCCTCCGCCAGATCGGCCCGCGCCTCCTCCACCCCCTGACGGGCATGGGTCAGGGCCTCGCGCTGTTCCTCCACGGGTACGGCCACCGGCACATTTGTGCTGATGCCCAGCAGGGAGAAACTCATGAACATCACGAAGACGGAGAACAGGAACATGGCCATGGGCGTGACATAGCGCGCCCGGTGGCCATGGATATAATCATAGGTCAGTTTGCCGGGCTTGAACGCCAGCAGCGGCAGGGTGCGCCAGGCCTTGCTGTCGAAATGCAGGATGCCGTGGAAGAATTCCTCCACGATATGCAGCATGGACCGGTGCAGATGCCCCGCCTGACCACAGGCGTGACAGAAGCTGCCGGTCAGTTTGGTGCCGCAATTGGCACAAGCGCCATGGGCACCGTGCCCATGCCGGCCACTCTCCCCCTCAATGGCCGCCGCCGCCAGGCCAGCCGTGGCCATGGCGCCCACAGATTCGATCCCGTCGCTCATGCAATCCCCCCTCACCCACAACGCGCAGGGTGCAGGGAAAGCCCTTGAAGATCAAGGACCAGCGTGGGGCGGCGTCCGTCTACATCACCGTTCAGCTCACCTTAGGGTCCAGCTCGACCTCCTGCCCCTCGCGCAGCCGTTCCGCCCCGCGCACGACCATACGGTCGCCGTCGCGGACATCGCCCGTCACCTGCACCCAGTCGCCGATGCTGGTGCCGGTCTTCACCGCCACGCGCTCGGCCTTGTTCTGGGCATTGACCCGGAACAGCCAGGTGCCGTCCCCGCGCAGGACCAGGGCGTCGCGATGCACCGCCACCACCTGTTCGGCGGTGGCGGACGGCAGGCCGACCTTGACCGCCGACCCGACGATCCAGTTCGCCTCCCCGCGCGGCAGGGCCACCCGCACCTCGAAGGTGCGCGACTGCGCCTCGCCGATGCCGATGATGCGCGTCACCTTGCCCTGGGCCGGCTGCCCTTCAACATCCAGGGAAACGCTGATCCCCTCGCTCAGGTGGCGGGCGATGGAAACCGGCGCCTGGGCGCGCACCTCCACCTGATCTACGGCCACCAGACGCGCGACCTTCGCGCCGGGGGCGGAATATTCACCGACCTCCAGCATGCGCTCGGCCACCTGACCGGCGAACGGCGCCTTCACCACGGTGCGTTCGATCTCCAGGGCGGTGCGGTCGCGGCTGGCCTGGGCGCGGACCAGATCCTGGGCCAGCACGTCGCGGCGGCTATTGGCCTCCTCCAGCTTGACGATGGTCGCGGTACCGCGCTCGGCCAATTGCCGCTGCCGCTCCACCTCGCGCTCCTGAAAGGTCAGCTGGCTTTGCAGGCTCTTGATCTGCGCCTCATACTGGCGCAGCTCCAGGCGCAGCAGCCGGTCATCAACCCGCGCCAGGGCCTCGCCCGCCGCCAGCTTGGTGCCGGCTTCGGCCACCCAGGTCACCCGCCCCGACACTTCCGCCGCCACATCCGCATCCTGGCGCGACATCACGCTGCCCGGCACCTGCAGCACCGGCGCCATCTGCCGCAGGCTGGCCGCCTCCACCTTCACCTTGGCGGCGGGCGCCGGCGCCTGCTGCGCTGCCGCCGACAGGGCCATGGTGGACAGCAGCAGCAGGGCCGCAAGCGGGCGATGGAAAGCGTTCATGATCTCAGGCTCCCTTCGATGGGGGAATATTGAACCCTTGTAATCAAAACCCCGTAACATGCGGGTTTCGATATGTAACGGGCGTGTAAAGGTGGGCAATCGGCACAAGTGATTATTTTGTAGCGCGGATTAGGCGGAGCCGTAATCCGCGGAACGCCGTCAACATGGCCCCGCGGATTACGCTGCGCTAATCCGCGCTACTCCGCCGCCAGCCGCGTCACCTTCTGCCCATAATCCGGCGCCGGCTCCGCCACTGCCTTGTCCTTCTCGCCCAGCCGCAGCAAGGCCGGCAGCAGCAGAAGCGTGAACACCGTCGACACCGCCAGCCCACCGGTCAGCACGGCGGCAATGCCGCGATAGATGACGCTGCCCTCGCCCGGCACCACGATCATCGGACCCATGCCGGCGATGGTGGTCAGCGTGCCCATGAAGATCGGCTGGATGCGCGACCGCAGGGCCTGGTGCACGGCCTCCGCCCTGCCCTTGCCTTCGGCCTCGCACATGCGCGTCTCATCGACCAGCAGGATGGCATTGTTGACCACAATGCCCAGCAGGATGATGAAGCCGATCATGGTCAGCAGGTCCAGCGGCTGGAACGTGAACAGGTTGGTGAAATCCAGCAGCGCCAGCCCGCCCACGGTCGCCAGCGGGATGGAGATCATCACCATGGCGCTGTCCTTGGCCGACTTGAACAACAGCGCCATCAGCAAGAACAGCAGACCCAGCGCGATGATGAAGTTCTTGCCCATGGCCGCGACGGTAGCGTCCAGCCGGTCCGCCGACCCGCCATAGCGCAAGGTGCCATCCGCCGGCAGGAAGGCGCGCAGCTGCGGTTCGATATCCCGCTTCAACATCACCATCACATCCTCCAGGGCGATATTCTCGCCGGGCTGAAGGTTGAGCGTGATGGTACGGCGGCCATCGACACGGGTGATGCCGGACGGCCCAACCTCACGGGAAACAGTGACCAGCTGGCCCAGCGGCACCACGGTGCCCGACGGTGTCGCCACCGGCACATTCTCCAGCTCCTCCGGCCCCGTCCATTCCGGTGAGCGCAGGATGATGTCCAGCCGGTTCTGCCCGTCAAAATGCTCACCCAGCCACAACCCGTCGCCCAGCGCCCGGACCACCTGTCCCACCTGTACGCGGGTCCAGCCCACTTCGGAGATGCGGCGGTCATTGGGCATGACGGTCAGCTGCGGCTGCGCCATTTCCGGGTTGGGGTTGGACCAGGATTGCACATCCGGCAGCTTTTCGCGCAACAGCGCCAGGCCCTTTGACGCCGCCTCCGACAGGGCCGCCGGATCGCTGGATTGCAGCAGGATGGAGACATTGCCCTCCGCGCCCAGGCCACCGAACAGATTGCCGCGGTTGGGGAAGCCCTGCACATCGGGGAATCCCGCCAGGATCTCGTTCTTGACGATCCCCATCATCTCGTCCAGCCGGTCGGGGTCTTCCAGGCGCACCGCGATGGACCCGCCGCCCGGCCAGCCGATGAAGTAGAAATTCTTGGCCTTGGGCTGCTTCTCGCCCGTGTAATAGGGCATGAAGCGGTCGACCACGACCTTGGCCACCTCCTCCTTCGCCAGATCGACCGAGGTGCCGACGGGGAAGTTCAGGAAGGCGTCGACACTGTCGCGCTTCACGGGCGGCAGGTAGGACATGGACGGGAACAGCAGGTACGACCCGCCCAGCGACACCACGACCAGCCCCACGATAACGGCGGCGCGGCGTCTGTTTGTGGCGGTCAGGTCCATGATCTTCAAGGACAGCCATTCCACCCACCGCGCCTCACCGCCCATGCGCGGCGTCACCTTCATCAGCTTGGCCGCCGCCACCGGCAGCACCGTGGCACAGACGATCAGGCTGATCGTGACACCGACCGCGATGGTCAGCGCCAGATCGGCGAAGATCTGCCCCTCCACCTCGCGCATGAACACGATGGGCACAAAGGTGATGACGGTGGTCGCGGCGGAAGCGAACAGGGCGGAAATGACGCGCCGCGTGCCCTCATGGCTGGCCTCGTCATTGCCCATGCCCCGGTCGCGCATGCGCACGATGTTTTCCAGCACCACGATGGCGCTGTCGATCACCATGCCCACCGCAAAGGCCAGCCCCGCCAGGGAGATGACATTGATCGACCGCCCCGTGATGGCCAGCACCGCGAACAGCGACAGCAGCGAGATGGGAATGGTCATGGCGACCAGCAGCGTCAGCTGCGTACGCCGCAGGAACAGCCACAGCACCGCCACGGCCAGCAGAATGCCCGACAGAAGATTGCCGGACAGCAGGCCGATGGCGCTCTCGATATAGACGGACGGATCGAAGCTCTGATTATTGGTCAGGCCCTTGGCCTTCATCTCCCCATCGCGCAGTTCCGCCATCAGCTCCTTGACCTGGGTCAGGGTGGCCAGAACATTGGCGCCTTCGCGGCGGATGACGCGCAGGCCGATGGCCTCGTTGCCATTCTGGAACGCATATTGCCACTGCCGGCCCAGTTGCACCTTCACCTCGGCCACATCGCCCAGCTTCACCGGGCGCCCATCGCGCCATTCCAGGACCAGATCGCTGAACTGTTCGGGCTTGAACCGGCCCTTGTAGCGGACGGTATAGATGCGCCGTCCATCATCGACAAAGCCGCCCGTCACATCCTGCGCCCGACCGACCAGACCCGACACGGTGGGGATGGTGATGCCGTACTGCGCCATCTTGAACGGGTCGAAGATGATCTGCACTTCCTGCTGCGGCGCCTCGGCCTGTCCGCCGAAATCCACCCGCGCCACGCCCTGGATCGCCTCGATCCGGGGGATCACATCCTCGATGAGGTAATGATAATGGTCGGTCAGGGCGCCGGGTGTGCCCGGCATCTTCTGCACGAAATAATAGATCAGGGTCTCATTGGCATTGTCGCCCCCGCCTATGATCAGGCGCGGCGGATCGGCATCGGCAGGGCGCGAGGGGATGCGGTTCAGCCGGCTGATGACATCCAGCATGGTCTGCTGCATGTCGGTCTTGGCATCAAACTCCAGGCTGACGAACGCCCCACCGGGATTGGCAAAGCCCTGCATCTCGGTCACACCGGGCAGGCCCTTCATCACATCCTCGATGGGCTCCAGGATCTCGCTCTCCACCTCCTGCGGAGACGCGGCGCGCCACGACGCCTCAATGCCCAGCGTGGGCTGCTTGACCTCAGGAAACAGCTGCACCGGCAAGGTCAGGATCGACCAGACCCCCAACCCCACCACCAGCAGCACCGAAACCGCCAGCGCCGCCGGATTGCGCAAACCCAGCTTGATGACATCCATGACCAACCCCTGTCCGTTCGGGACCTGCCGAAGGGGCGGTTACAGCCGTCCGAAAACCGACCCGCCCATGTGATCACCATAGGCGGGACCGTGTAACCTGTCCGTTGGGCTTGGTTAATGGATGGTAGGGATTTGTAACGGGCTGTTACAGGGGGGCTTTGGGGCCGGGAGCGGACGGGCGGATTTTCGATCAGGTCACGGAGAAAGCAGACATTACCCACTTATTCGCGAATATATATGAAATTTTTCTCTCTGATTAACGAGCGCGGTGTTCTTTGCCACCTGCGATCTCATTCCCGATCAATCGAAATCCTGGTCGACGTAGCTATCCGGATAGCCGCGCGCGAGCGAAAAAAACGCAGCGTCGCCCTCACTGTGCACGGCCATAACATGGTCCGGGCCAAGTGGCTGAGTTGTGTAGAGATCGAAGGCACTCATGTCCGGCATCGCACCGACCATCCGGCCATAGGTTGCCACGACGGCTTTGGCAGCGGCACAGGTGTGGCGCGAATGGCGAAGCGGCATGGCCAGCTCAAGCACCCGCGGCGTTCCTAGACCCTTCAACAGTTTCTGGAGCTCGGGATCGCGTTGCCAAAAATAGGCGGATTCGCCGCCCCAGCTTTCCAGTAATACCGCAACCCCGCTGTAATCAATCGCGATCGGATGCGAAACCATCCAGAACTTGTTCGAGCGTGCCTCGAGTTGCTCAGTTTGGAACGGGCTGTCCGCGAACAATCGGTCGGCGACCTCCCGACTGAACGCCCCCGCGGCGACCATTGCCGAGAAGCGAGTGCGGATGCTAGTGCAATGACGCTGACAAAGGATTCACAAGATGGCGTCGATGTGAGAATCTG
>NZ_JBMDKE010000072.1:0-16212 GCF_057809555.1 Niveispirillum sp. FG156
CTGCCTCCCCGGCGAAGGCCGGGGCCCAGGGGTCACAGGCTCAAACCTCGAAGCTCCGCTGATCGACGCTGCTGACAGGTCGGGCGCTTGGCCCCTGGGCCCCGGCCTTCGCCGGGGAGGTAATCTATGAGTTTCAATGGGTTAGAAAGACCATGCCCTGAATCTCAACGCACCCTAGAGCGGTTTCCGGTCAACGGAAACACGCTCTAGGGGTGGGCATCACCGGGGTCACCGGGGGATGGGCTTGCGCTTCATCTTGAAGACATAGGAGATGATTTCCGCCACCGCCTTGTAATGATCGGTGGGGATTTCCTCATTCACCTCTGCCGTTGCATAAAGCGCACGGGCCAGGGCAGGGTTGGTGATCAAAGGCACATCATGTTCCTCCGCGATTTCGCGGATGCGCATGGCCAGATGGTCGACGCCCTTGGCCACGACAGTCGGCGCGCCCATCACGGCAGGATCATATTTCAAGGCAACGGCATAGTGGGTGGGGTTGGTCACCACAACGTCGGCGGTGGGAATATTGCCCATCATACGGTTGCGGGCGCGTTCCATACGCAGTTGCCGGATCTTGCCTTTGATCAGCGGGTCACCTTCCGCCTGTTTGAACTCTTCCTTGATCTCCTGCTTCGTCATGCGCATTTGCTTCATGAACGTATAGCGCTGATAGATATAGTCGGCGCCGGCCAGCGTCAGCAGCACCAGGATGACCGCGAAAATGATCTTGGCGGCCAGATGCTGCGTCTCCTTCACGATGTCGATGATCGACATCGAAATGAAGTGATCGACCGAATCCCAGAGGGGTCGCAGCATGATGTAGACAACGATGGAGACGATCACCAGCTTGGCCAGCGATTTCAGGAACTCCACCAGATTCTTCATCGAGAATTTCTGCGCCAGGGCAGGCAGAGGATTCAGGCGGTTCAGATCAAACTGAAACAGCTTCTCCGTCGTCACCAGAAACCCCACCTGCACGATAGAGGCGGTAACACCAGCGATCAGCAGGATGACCAGCGGCACCACCATTGAGATCAAGGTGCTGGTGATCAGGTCGGTGAAGACATTGGACAGCACGCCCCCGTCAATGACGATGGCATGCGGTTGCTCAATAAAGGGTTTTATGGATGCTGATATCCGTCCGAAAGACCAGGGCAGGACCATCAGGATCAGGACCAGTGACGCCGTGAGCACGAACAGGTGGGTGAATTCCTGCGACTTCGGGACCTGACCTTTATCACGGGCTTCCTGAAGCCGTTTGCCAGTAGGTTGTTCTGTTTTGCTGTCGTCATCCTGATCTTCAGCCATGGCGCGCCCTCCCCATCACAGCTGCAGGATATTGACAAGCTGACCCTCGAACCGGGTCAGCCAGAAGGTCATCAGTGCCGTCAGGCTGAGGCCCAGCAACAACAGGCCCAGCAGGATCTGGATCGGTGCACCGACAAAGAACACCTGAATCTGCGGCACCATACGCGAAATAAGGCCAAGACCCAGATAGAACAGCAGCCCGATCACGGTAAAAGGTGCCGAAAGCTGCATCCCGATCAGAAAGCTGTCGGCCATCACACGCGTCAGATGCTGTGCCACATCGCCGATAGGCAGCCATTGCCCCGGCTGAAACAGCGAATAGCTGTCAACGACCGCCAGCAGCAGCATGTGATGCATATCGGTGGCAAAGATCAGCATCAGGGCCAGCACACCCAGGATGGAGGAGATCGCATTGCCCGGCGATGACATGGCCGGATTGAAGGCCTGCGCCGCGGAAAGCCCCACCTGATTGGCGATCAGCATCCCCGCCGTTTCCAGCGCCGCCATCAGCATGCGGGTAATAGTCCCCAGAAAGATGCCGATCATCGCCTCCGAAATGATCAACAGCGTCAGATCAGCCGGACTGGCCGGCGGCTTCGGCATGGATGGCAGCAGAATGGGCAGCAAGATGAACGACACGGCCAGCGCGAACAGCAGACGGATGCGGGGCGACACGAACTGCTCGCCATAGCCGGGCATGATCAGAAAGGCGGAACCCAGCCGCACGAAAATCATCAGGAAAGCATAGACGGACCCGCCCAGGATCGCATCCAGCGACATCAGCCATCATCCCCGTTATCGACGCCGGTCCCCACCGCGATGATGCGGTCCATGATCCGTTCGGTGAAAACCTTCAGATGCCCGTTCATGAAGGGCAGCAGGAACACCATGGCCGTGAACAGGATCAGGATTTTCGGCACGAAGGTCAGCGTCTGTTCCTGCAATTGCGTCAGCGCCTGGAACAGGGAAATGGCAAGGCCGACCACCAGCGCGATCAACATCAAGGGCAGGCTGACGATGATCGTGGTGAACAGCGCATCGCGCACGATCTCGATGGCTTCGGCCTCATTCATGATCCGGTCCTGGCCCCGCCGTCACATCGGCATGCGCAGGATTTCCTGATAGGCGGAAATCACCTTGTCACGCACATTCACCACCGCCTGCAGGGTCACCTCGGCATTGGTGACGGCATTCACCACATCGGCCAGATCGGCCTTGCCCAGAACGCCCTTGGCCGTCATCTCCTCGCCCTTGTGCATGGTCTGGATGGATTGCCCGACCGCACTTTCCAGCATGTCACCAAAGGACGGCCCCTCCGTCGGGCCGGACCGGGAAGGCGCACTGAGGCCGCGGGTGGCGGCACTGGCATAGGCGGCGGCGGCACCGCTGATGGGAATGGCCATGGCTCTGTCTCTTCTGTCCGGAGGGGCGGGTCAATCAGTTGGAACGCAGCAGGTCGATGGTACGCATGATCATGGAACGGGTGGCGTCCAGCGTGTTCAGGTTCGCCTCGTATGAACGCTGCGCCTCGCGCATGTCCATGCTTTCCACCAGCGAATTGACATTGGGCAGCAGCACATAGCCATCGGCATCCGCCGACGGGTGGCCGGGATCGTACCGGCGCTGGAAGTCGCTGCGGTCCACGTCGATCTTCTTGACCTGGACCAGATCGGTTTCCATCTGCTTGTCCAGCGCGTTCTGAAACATCACCACCTTTCGGCGGTACGGCAGATCGCCCGGCGACGGGGCCGTGGAATTGGCATTGGCCAGGTTTTCGGCGATGACGCGCAGGCGGGTGCCCTGCACCTTCATGCCGGCGGCCGATGCCGCCATCGAATTCATCAGATCCATGTTCCGTTCCCCCTAACAGCCAGCAGCAGCGCGCATTAACGCGGCGGCGTCATCGCGGTTTTCAGCATGCCAACCTGCTTGCGGTACAGGTTGGTGACGGTCTGGTACTCCATGGCGTTCTGGCCGACCTTCATCATCTGTTCTTCCAGGACCACGGCATTGCCGGCGGGCGCGGTTTCATAGGGGTTGCGTTCCTGCCCATCCTTGAAACCCGTCTTCGACACGATGGTGCCGGACAGATGACCATTCTCGCCACCGGCCAGCGGCATGCGGGCTGTTTCGCGCAGCTGCTTCTTGAAGTCGAACTGCACAAGATCGTGGGGACGGAATTCCGGCGTATCGGCGTTGGAGATGTTCTTGGACAGAACCTCCTGCCGCTGATTATGCCAGGCCATCTTGTCCGACATCAGGCGGAATATGCCGCTATCCTTCAGATCCATGGCTATACCCTTCTTCCATCCTTGCCCATGAAGGCACCCGACAGGCACCTTCTCCAGACCAAATTTAATGCAATTTCCGCGCCATTTTCGGCTGTTCTGGTGGGTTTTCGGCCACCCCGCCCGCCTTTTGCGGGGACAAAACCACGGGGCCAGGGGCGGCCCAGCGGTTTTCATTCCCAACATAGCGCAAGTGCGACGCCAAGGAACGTGAAATCGCATGCGCGAAGCCGCCTCGCACAGGACAATCGCATCTGCTAGGATGCTTTCTGCCGCAAGGGTGGTTTCGCGCCCGGAATGGCACATCCGACAAGGGCCATGCCGTTGCCTCCACCGCCAGAAAGCCCCCCACCCGCCCCCGCCCGCCGACAGGTGGCCGTGGCCCTGCGGCATGAACGGGGCGATCCCAGCCTGCCGCGCATCGTGGCCAGCGGACATGGCGCGGTGGCCGAACAGATCCTGGAACTGGCCTTTGCCCATGGGGTAAAGGTGCGCACCGATGCTGACCTTGCGGAAATTCTTGCCGCCGTCGATGTGGAAAGCGAAATTCCCATTGAAGCCATCGCCGCCGTGGCGGAAATCCTTGCCCATGTGTACCGCGCCAATGGCACGCTGAACGAACGCGCCGGCGAACTTGACCTGAAGCCCCTGGATCGGCCGACAACGCCATGACCGACAATCCCACCATCCCCACCCTGCCCGCTCCCGACGATATCGGTCAGACGCTGGACAGCCTGCTGTCGCTGCTGACCCAGGGCGACAAGACCCTGGGCGAAGGAGAGATGGTCGATCTCTATGGTCTGGAGCGGGAGGTGAAGCCCATCCTGGACACCATCCTGGCCCTGCCGCCGCCACAGGCGCGATCGCTGCTGCCCCGGTTGGAACAGGTGATGGCGGCGCTGGATCAGGTGGCAGGCACGCTGGAACGCGTGCATGGTGACAAGCTGGGGGGACGGGAGACGCACGCCACCCGCATGCGCGCCGCCCAAGCCTATCGTACCGGCAAGGATATGTGAATGGACGCGGCCAATTACCTGCGGCTGATCCTGGCGCTGGGTGCCGTTCTGGCGCTGATCGCGGTTTTCGCGGTTCTGCTGCGCCGTTATGGGCCCGCCGCCGGGCTGGCCGTACGCCGGAAAGGTGATAAAAGGCTGAGCGTGGTGGAGGTGATGGCGCTCGACGCGCGCCGCCGGCTGGTGCTGGTGCGGCGCGACGGGGTGGAACATCTGCTGCTGCTGGGCATCGGGGAGGACCGGGTGGTGGAGACGGGGATCATTCCGCCGGGGGATTTCAAGGCGGCGCTGGACCGCCAAGAACAGGCGGGGTCCGCACCATGATGGCGCCTATGCTGTTGCTTTGCCGCCGCCTTGCGCTGCCGCTGCTGGGCCTGATGCTGCTGTCGGCGGGGCCGGCGGCGGCGCAAAGCCTGTCACTCGACTTAGGTGACCAGGGGGCCAGCGGCACGGGCCGCATCATCCAGTTCGTGATGCTGCTGACGGTGCTGTCATTGGCACCCAGCATCCTGATCATGATGACCTGCTTTGTCCGCATCACCATCGTGCTCAGCTTCCTGCGCTCGGCGCTGGGCACCATGCAGGTGCCGCCCAATCAGGTGCTGGTCAGCTTGGCCATGTTCCTGACCTTCTTCATCATGGCGCCGACGCTCCAGGCCTCCTATGACCGGGGCCTGCGCCCGCTGATCAATGAAGAGATCGACGAGATCACGGCCTTCAAGCGGGCGGTGGAACCGTTCCACGCCTTCATGTCCCGGCACGTGCGCGAACGTGACCTTCAGCTGTTCATGGACATGTCAAAGACGGCGCCCGTTGCCAAGCCGGAAGATGTGCCGATCCATGTCCTGATCCCATCCTTCATGCTCTCGGAACTGAAGCGCAGCTTTGAGATCGGGTTCCTGGTCTTTGTACCGTTCCTGGTGATCGACATGGTGGTGTCATCGGTGCTGATGGCGATGGGCATGATGATGCTCCCACCAGCGATGATCTCACTGCCGTTCAAACTGATCTTCTTTGTGCTGATCGATGGCTGGTACCTGATCGTCGGATCGCTGGTCCAGAGCTTCGGGGAGCTGTAGGAACCCAACCGCGGCTCCGCGGATTACGGCTTCGCCTAATCCGCGCTACGATTGCTTCGGGCTGAGGCGTAGCGCGGATTAGCGCAGCGTAATCCGCGGAAACCCCATGCCAATTGATCAGGAATTCCGCCGTGCCAGGAAGGCCAGACGTTCGAACAGGTGGACATCCTGTTCGTTCTTCAACAAGGCACCATGCAGCGGCGGGATCAGCTTTTTCGGGTCGCGCTGACGCAAGGTTTCCGGCGACACATCTTCCACCAGCAGCAGGCGGATCCAGTCTAGCAGTTCCGAGGTGCTGGGCTTCTTTTTCAGGCCCGGCACGTCGCGCACCTCATAGAACAGGGTCAGCGCGTCGCGCAGCAGCTCAGCCTTCAGGTCCGGGAAATGCACCTCCACGATGCGGGACATCGTGTCGGCGTCGGGGAAGCGGATATAATGGAAGAAGCAGCGGCGCAGGAAGGCGTCGGGCAGCTCCTTCTCATTGTTTGAGGTGATGATGACCACGGGCCGCTTGGCCGCCTTGATGGTCTCCCCCGTCTCGTAGACGAAGAATTCCATACGGTCGAGTTCCTGGAGAAGATCGTTCGGGAACTCGATATCGGCCTTGTCGATCTCATCGATCAGCAGGACGGGCGGCTCTTCCGCCTCGAACGCGTTCCAGAGCGGACCCTTGCGGATATAGTTCTTGATGTCCTTGACGCGCGGGTCGCCCAGCTGGCTGTCGCGCAACCGGCTGACCGCGTCATATTCGTAAAGGCCCTGCTGCGCCTTGGTCGTGGATTTGACATGCCAGGACAGCAACGGTCGGCCCAACGCCTTTGCCACCTCCTGCGCCAGAACCGTCTTGCCGGTGCCGGGTTCACCCTTCACCAGCAGCGGACGCTGCAACGTGATGGCGGCATTCACGGCGACGCGAAGGTCATCGGTGGCGACGTAATCCTGGGTGCCTTGGAAACGGGTCATGGTCTCTGCTGCGCTCGGGCCATTGGGTTAGCGCGGCATCATTGCCGGAACGGCCCGGAATGGCTACCCTGAAAACATCGTCACACGGAGGCCCCGGACATGCGGCAGGTTCTGAACGACGTCACGCCCGAACAATTATCAGAGATTTTCCAACGGCTTGGTATCGTGCCGGGTCAACGCCTGCGCATCACACTAGAGACGCTGGACGAGGATGTGACCCTGCCGGGCGATGAGGAGGAAGAGGCGGCGGCCTTTGACTGGGCGCTGGAAGAGGTGGAACGGGCTTAAGGTCAGGCCAGCCGTAGGTCGGGGTGAGCCGAAGGCGAACCCCGACATCATTGGTGCCGTCGTTCGTCGGGGTTCACTCTCGTTCACCCGCGACCTACGGGACGGTTCAGGCCTCACCTTAATCCGACAAACTCTACCCCCGTTTCCAGGTCGTTCCCTTCGGCCCGTCCTCCAAGATCACACCTTGGGCGGCCAGATCATTGCGGATGCGGTCGGCCTCGGCAAAGTTCTTGGCCTTGCGGGCGGCCAGACGGTCGGCAATGGCCTGTTCGATGGCGGCGTCATCCAGGCCGGACGCGCCCGCCGGCTGCCACTTGAACCAGGCTTCCGGGGCTTGCGTCAGGAAACCCAACAGGTTGGTGGCAGCCTTAAGCGCGGATGCGGCAATCATACGCCCGGCATCGTCACCCGCCTTGTGGTAGGCATTGGCCAGTTCATGCAGGACAGAAATAGCTAGCGGCGTGTTCAGATCGTCCAACAGGGCGGCCATGAACTCCGCCGGGATGTCACCCGCCGGCACATCGCCCGCCGCGCGCAGCACCCCGTACCAGCGATCCAGCGTCTGACGCGCCTGGGCCACCTTCTCCTTGGTGAAATCCAGCGGCTGCCGGTAATGGGCCGACAGGATGGCCAGACGCAGCGCCTCACCCGGAAACGCGTCCAGCAGCTCGCGCACCGTGTAGAAGTTGCCCAGGGACTTGGACATCTTGTCGCCGGCGATGGTCAGGAAGCCGGAATGCAGCCAGACATTGGCCATCACGGCGGTGCCATGGGCGCAACGGCTCTGCGCGATCTCATTCTCATGGTGAGGGAAGATCAGGTCCAGGCCGCCGCCATGGATATCGAACACCTCGCCAAAATGCGCCGCCGTCATGGCAGAGCATTCGATATGCCAGCCGGGGCGACCCTTGCCCCAGGGGCTGTCCCAGCCGGGTTCGCCATCCTTGGCCGGCTTCCACAGCACGAAATCGGCAGGCGACTTCTTATAGGGGGCAACCTCCACCCGCGCACCGGCGATCAGCTCATCCTGGCTGCGGCGTGACAGCTGGCCATAATCGGTCATGGCCGGCACATGGAACAGGGCATGGCCTTCGGCTGCATAGGCAAAGCCCTTGGCGATCAGCGCCTCGATCATCGCGATCATGTCGCCGATATGCCGCGTGGCGCGCGGTTCGATATCGGGGCGCAGCAGGCCCAGATCATCCATATCGGCATGGAACTGCGCCGTCGTGCGCGCCGTCACGCTGTCAATGGGTTCGCCCGACTGGTGCGACCGCTCGATGATCTTGTCATCCACATCCGTGATGTTCCGGGCGTAGGTGACCGTCGGATAAAGGTGCTTCAGCAGGCGGGCCAGCAGGTCGAAGGCGCTGAAGGTCCTTGCATTGCCGATATGGGCATAGTCGTAAACGGTCGGGCCGCAGACATAGAGCTTCACATGGGTCCGGTCGATGGGCGCGAACACTTCCTTGGTCCGCAGCAGCGTGTTGTAGAGCGACAGGGTCATGGGAGCAGGCTTTCCGTCAGCAGAAAGGTCGTCATTAGAGATAATAGCAGCGGGTCAGGCCGTACAGCCCGACAGCCGTGCCAGCGCCCGTTCCCGCCCGATCAGCGGCAGCAGGGTCTTCAGCTCCGGCCCATGATCATGGGCGGTCAGCGCCCGGCGCAGCGGCAGGAACAGGCCCTTGCCCTTGGCCCCCGTGGCCGCCGACACGGCCTTGGTCCAGACACCCCAGGTCGTGTCATCCCAGGCACCGTCGGGCAGCAGTTCTGCGGCCTTGGCCAGAAACGCGGCATCATCGACCAACGGCGTCACCGCCTGCTTGGTCACGGCCCACCATTCCTGTGCATCCGACAGGCGCGACAGGTTGGGCCGCACGGCCAGCCAGAACGCCTCGTCCACGCCCACCATGCCCAGCGCGACCAGACGGTCGGCAACAGCACTGAAGGGGGCGGCATGCAGGACCTGCGCGTTCAGGCGCATCAGCTCATCAGCATCGAATTTCGGCGTACCGCGCCCGAACTTGGCGAAGTCGAAGCCGTCGGCCAGTTCGGACAGGCTGCTGGCCGCGGCGATGGCGTCCGATGTGCCCAGCCGCGCCAGATAGGCGGTCAGGGCCAGCGGCTCCACCCCCTCTTCGGTGCGCAGCGACCGCACGGACAGGGAACCAAGGCGCTTGGACAGCCCCTCCCCCTCTGATCCCGCGACCAGGGGCAGGTGGGCGAAACTGGGGACGGCACCCTTGCCTTCGACGCCGATCATGGCCTCGAACAGCTGCACCTGCACCGCCGTGTTGGTGACATGGTCCTCACCGCGCACGATATGGGTGATGGCGAAGTCCAGATCATCTACGACCGACGTCAGGGTATAGAGCGGGCGTCCATCCTCGCGGATCAGCACGGGGTCCGACAGGTCGGCACCTCGGAAATGCTTGTGCCCCTGCACCAGATCGTCCCAGGTGATGTCGGCATGGTTCAGCTTGAACCGCCAATGCGGACGCCTTCCTTCAGCTTCAAGCCGCGCGCGGTCAGCATCGGTCAGGCGCAGGGCAGAGCGGTCATAGATAGGCGGGCGATGCTGGGCCAGCATGGCCTTGCGCTTCAGGCCCAGTTCTTCCGGCGTCTCATAACAGGGGTAAAGACGCCCGGCAGCCTTCAACGCTTCTGCTGCCTCGGCATAGCGACCATAGCGGTCGGACTCGCGGGCATGGCGGTCCCAGGTCAGGCCCAGCCAGGTCAGATCCTCAGCAATCGCATCGGCGAAGGCCTGGGTGGACCGTTCCTCGTCCGTGTCGTCCAGACGGAACATGAAGCTGCCGCCATGCCGGGCCGCGAACAGCCAGTTCATGATGGCGGTGCGGACATTGCCGATATGCAGATGGCCGGTCGGGCTGGGCGCGAAGCGGACGGCGACGTTCATGGCTCGGGATCAGGCTGGTCAGGGGAAAAGATGGGCGTGCAGCGATAGCATGGGCGCTATCAACAGGGCACGAAAATCTCTTCCGGCTGATCCAATCCCCGCACGTCATGCACGCCGACCGACCGCATGGCGCGTCCGGAACAGCCGGCAAAGGCCGTGGAGACCACGAAATGGCTGTCCAGCACCTTCGCCACCTCCAGCAAACGGCTGGCCAGATTGACGGCGGGGCCGACCACAGTGAAATCCAGCCGGCGCTTGCCGCCGATATTGCCAAAGGCGACATGGCCCAGATGCAGCGACAGGCCGTAATCGATCCGGCTCTGCCCGCTGGGGCAGGCCTCGTTCCAGGCGGTGACGGCATTGTGCAAGGTGGCGGCGGCGGCCAGGGCATGGCCACACGCCTCACGCGGGTTCATCATATCAGCCGGGAAGATGGCCAGCATGCCGTCGCCCATGAATTTCAACACCTCACCGCCATGCGCCTCCACCGCGTCCACGGCAAGGTCGAACCAATGGTTCAACCGCTCCAGAACGGTGGTGGACAGGTTGTCGGCGGTGAAACGGGTGAAGCCGCGCAGGTCAGCGAACAGGATGGCGGCAAAGATATGGTCGGAATCACCGCGGGAGATCTGCCCCGCATAGACCCGGTCACCGGCCCCGGCGCCCAGATATGTCGCCAGCAGGTCGCGCGCGATGTTGCGCACCACGCGGGCCTCCAGGATCGGCGACACGGCGGCCACGATATGGGTCAGGTCGGTAATGTCCTGATCGCTGAATGCCGTGCGTTTGGCCGCAAAGGACATGGCCGCCGACCGGTGCTTGTCCTGCACCTGGATGGGCGCGATGAAATAATCCTGGAACCCTTCCCGCTTCAGTCGGGCCAGCAGCGGCATGTCGGTATCATCCACCGCCAAGCGCAGGCGATACGGCTCCCCCGTTTCATCCACGCGGTGGACAGGGGAATTCAGATATTCCGACATGTCGGTATCGACACGGTTCAGCCGGTGCGTGCCGGTGGCCTGACCACACAACCAGACACGCCCCTCCCCCACCACTTCGGGATGGAGCAGTTCCAGATTGAGCGATACGCGACCGATGGGAATGCCGGACGTGGCAATCCGGTCGACCAGTTGTGCGAACAGCAGGTCGATATCGAACAACTGGTTGCCTTCAAGCAGCAACCAGTCGGCGATGGAACGGACGCGGTCGGACAGGAAGGCGTTCAAGGGGCGGGCTCTCCGGCAACGGGCGTCCTAAGATTGGGGCGGCAACCCATTCGGCGCAAGTACCGGTTAACGCAGGCGTGGCCTGACCAAATCAGATGTAACCCGCCCGATACACACGGAAATTCCGCACCCGCAGATGGCTCTGCGTCGTCCGCAGCGCGAAATGGCCGCTGGTCAGGGGGGCCGGGTCCTCGAAATCAAACAGCAGCCGGTCATCCCGCCAATAGCGGATGCGCGACCCGACAGCGGCCAGCGTCACCGTCTGCCAGACATTGCCGACCAGCATATCCGCCGGCAGCCGCCGGTCATTCTCCGGCAGCAGGGGCCGATCACCCGCCCGCCCCGTATAACGGCGAAAGCGCGTGGTGCTGTTGGAATTGCCGCCCTGGCCCACATAATAAAGGACCAGATCGTCATAATCCTCGAACTTGCCCGTCCGCGCTTTGGCCAGTGCATCGCCATTGGCCGCACCCGGATCATTAGCCATCCAGAAGGCGTTCAAGTCCGACAACCGGTCATTCGGGCCCCCTTGCGCCACCATCAGCGCCTCATACCGGATGGCGATGGGACCGGACAGACGAGACTTGAACCACAGCGACGTTCCCGCCGGCACATCGATATCCAGAACACCATCGACAGCGGTTACGGTGCCCGGCCGGTGGGCCTGCAACAGCCACTGGCCCAGACCGTCACGGAAGTCATCTTCATGGATGACCTCCCCCAGCGACAGGCCGGAGGGTGCAGCGATGGCCGGGCGCACGGCGGAAAGGGCGGCGGCGGAAAGGAGGAAGGTGCGGCGGTGCATAAGGTTAAAGCCTGATCTGACGCAATGTAGAGCCGGCATTGACCGGCAGTTCGAACAGCGCACCGGCACGAACCAGCGTCGCCGCCTGACATAGTTTAAGCCAGCACAACAGCAGACGCGCCGTCTTCTCCAGCGTGGTCAGCTTCTGCCAGGCCGCAGCCATGAAATAGGCTGTAACCTGGCTGCGATGGAGGGCAAGGCGTTCAGCAGGGCGCCGCGCAATCATCTGATCCAGTGTCAGGATGGACCAGCCGCCTTCCGCGCCAAGAATCCCAAGCCATTCCACATCCGGCGTATTGGCGGGAAATCTATCCCGCAAGGCCACGGCAATGTGGCCGTCACCAGCGACCAGAAGCTGGATCGATCGGGCCATGACGGGCGGCAGGTTGTTATCCAGCAACCGCTTCACGCCGCCAGCCGCCTTTCAAAGGCGACAGCCTCTCGCACGGCGGCGACCGGCACTTCATAGAGCCGGGCCACCTGATCGACGGAACCTTCCGCCGTAACAGCATCCGCCAGGGTCCGGGTGGTTACGCCGGCACCTGCTATCATGGGACGGCCAAATGCGTGTGCCGGGTCCAGCACCACGGACTTGGCTTTCCCCATCGGCCACCACCGGGCAGCAATGCCGTCGGCGTCGAAATCCAGGTCCTTCAGACTGGGCTCGATCACGCGACCAAGCGCATATTGCTTGCGTAACAGGTCGATCAATACGGGTTCAACCTGTTCACCATCAAACTCATCCGCCACCCGCAAGAAGATGGAGCGACCATCGGTCTGGAACCGCGCACTGGCAAAGGGATGGGAAAGCCCCGTCACCTCTCGCGCAACGCACAATGCCTTGCGGATCGCATGCAATGACAAGCCAGCTTGCAGAAAAGCCTCGACAAAGCGCAGTTCCAGCAAGTCGCGAAAGCCCAACTCTATATCTTTGCCCAGACGCGGTACCTGCGGCTGCCACAAGGGATCAGACCATTGACGCTGCCCATCACGCCGATAGGCATGGCCCAAAAGCCAACGGCGGATACGCGTAGCAGGCACAGCGATCAGCTTTTCAGCTTCCGACGCCGTGTAAAGGCCGATACCGATCAGGTTCGGTCCGTCTGCCTTTGCTGCCACGAAATTCATGCGATTCTTGTCCAGCAATCATTCATTTTAGGATAGGATGGAAAGTCACGGGACGCAATCACCCCCCACCCTTCTCCGTCCTGAGCCGCGCCCAGTAATCCTGGCGTTTCTTGATCTCCCGCTCAAATCCACGTTCGACGGGGCGATAGAATTCGCGCCGCCCCATCTCTTCGGGGAAGTAGTTCTGGCCGCTGAACCCGTCTGCCGTGTCATGGTCGTAATTGTAGCCATGACCATAGCCCAGCTGCTTCATCAGCTTGGTGGGGGCGTTCAGGATATGTTTGGGCGGGGACAGGCTGCCCGTCTCCTTCGCCGCCCGCACGGCATCCTTATAGGCGGTATAGGCGGCGTTGGATTTAGGCGCCGTGCCCAGATAGACAACAAGCTGCGCGATGGCCAACTCGCCCTCCGGGCTACCCAGCCGTTCATAGGCTTCCCACGCCGCCGTCGCCTGGGTCAGGGCCGCCGGGTCGGCCATGCCGATATCCTCCACCGCGAAACGGGTCAGGCGCCGCGCGATGTAGCGCGGGTCCTCGCCCCCGGCCAGCATGCGGGCATACCAGTACAAAGCCGCATCCGTGTCCGACCCGCGCAGAGATTTATGCAGGGCAGAGATCAGGTTGTAATGCCCCTCCTGCGCCTTGTCATAAAGCGGCATGCGCCGCTGCACCGCTGCCGCCAGGGCGTTTGTGTCCAGGATCTTGTCCGCCGGCAGGGCGAACAGCTCCTCACACAGGTTCAGGCAGTAGCGTCCATCACCATCGGCCAGCGCCTTGACCGACGCCCTTGCATCCGCGTCCAGCGGCAGGGGCCGCCCCTCCTCCGCCTCCGCCCGCTGCAACAGATTTTCCAGGGCGGCATCGTCCAGACGGTTCAGGACAAACACCTGCGCCCGCGACAGCAAGGCGGCGTTCAGTTCGAAACTGGGGTTTTCCGTCGTGGCCCCCACCAGGGTGACGGTCCCATCCTCCACATAGGGCAGGAACCCATCCTGCTGCGACCGGTTGAAACGGTGGATTTCGTCGATGAACAGCAGGGTGCCCTGCCCCGCCTGCCGGCGCGACTTCGCCGCCTCAAACACTTTGCGCAGGTCGGCCACACCGCTGAAAATCGCCGACAGCGGTTCGAAATGCAAATCCGTGGTCTGGGCCAGCAGCCGGGCGAGCGTGGTCTTGCCGCATCCGGGTGGCCCCCACAGGATCATGGAGACCAGCCGGCGCGCGCGGATCATGCGGCCAATGGGGCCGTCAGGGCGCAGCAGGTGATCCTGCCCCACCATCTGATCCAGGCTTTGTGGCCGCAGCCGGTCGGCCAGCGGCCTTGGCGCCTGTGCTTCAAACAAACCCGACACGTGGCAAATCCCTGATCAGCCGATCCCACTCCGTTCCCATCATCCCAGATTGGGTGCGGTAACGGCAATGTCCATGGGCGCACACCGGCCTCAACCGTCAAGCGGCCTACATCTTAGGTGTATGACCAATATTGCTGATAAATTGAAAATACTATGTTCATATGCCCGCTAAAATCCACGTGAAAGGCTGAACCATGACGATGATGCCCCAGATCAAGCATGTCATCTACTACATGCTGGAGAACCGGTCTTTCGACAATATCCTGGGCTGGCTGTACGAGAATGGTGACCAGCCGAAACAGGTGATCGGTGGCCGCCCCGATGATCGGCGGTTCCATGGATTATGGGGTGGCGGGTATTACAATTGCTTTGCTCACGACCCCGATACGCCGCACATGGTACAGCGCGGCGTTTTCCAGGACGGTGTTCCGCATTTCGACCCGCATGAACCGCATGCACATGTGAATATTCAGCTTTTCGGCCCACGGGACCCGCAATCACCGCTCCCGCCGGGCACCCCGGCCACCATGGCGGGTTTCCTCCAGGATTATTCCACAGCCTTGAAGGGAACGCTGGCGCCGGTGGCCGACATGGGCGGCGCGCTTGGTGAATTGGCAAAAAGGCTGAGCCATCAGATCAGCCCCGACGAGGCCTTGCAGATACTGGAGACCAACAGCCCGGAGGACCTGCCTGTCCTGAACGGCCTGGCCCGTAATTTCGCGGTTTCCGATCTGTGGTTCGCGTCGGTACCGACCCAGACCTTCGCCAACCGGGCCTTCTCGGTCTGCGGCAACTCCCAGGGGTTTGTTGACAACCAGACGACGCTGCTGGGCTATAAGCCCGACAGGTTTCAAACGCCCAGCATCTGGGACGTGCTCTGCCGCAACGGGTATGACAAGCCATCGGACTGGATGATCTATCACCAGACCCGGCAATTGGGCGTCTATTGCCTGACGGAATGCGCCTTCGACATTCCCGATCACCACACGCATCTGACCGATGCCAGTGCGCTGTTCCAGGCGATTACAGACGATACGCTGCCCCGCTTCAGCTATCTGGAGCCGTCCTGGCTGCGCCATAATCTGGTCAGCAACGGCAATTCCTTCCACCCACCGGGTGAGAACGGGCCGGGCGAGGATTTCCTGAAGCAGCTCTATGACGCGCTGACCGCGAACCGGAAGGTCTGGGAAAAGACCCTGCTGGTCATCAGTTTCGATGAACATGGCGGCACCTATGATCATGTCCCGCCGCCCTGGGGCGCCACCCCGCCCTGGGGGACGGGTCAGCCGCCCTATCCCCTGGAACAGGGCTTCGGGTTCGACCGGTTCGGCGTGCGCGTGCCCACGATCTTCGTCTCGCCCTATATCGAGGCGGAAACGGTGGTCCGGTCATCCACGCCGGTACCGTTCGACCACACGTCGGTCATTGCCACCATCCTGACCTGGATGGGGGTACCACGGGCAGAGTGGGGCCTTGGCGCGCGCGTGGACAATGCCCCGACCTTCGAACAGGTGATCAACCGCGACACACCGCGCCAGGATGTGCCACCGGTCAACCTGTCCCCCCCGCACGCCGCCATCCTGCGCGATCCGCCGCCGCCATCGCAAAGCCCGATCACACCGTTGCAATTGAAGGTGCTGCCCCTGCTGCTCCAGCGCTTGCATGGCGGCACGCTGACCGCCTTGACCCTGGATCTGGCCATGATGCGCGTGCTGGAACATGGACACACGGTGGAAGCTTTGATCAACGGGATCGAAGCGGAAATCGCGCGTGTCCAGCAACCCTAGAGCTGTTTTCGGTTGACTGGAAACAGCTCCGGCGGCGACTGCCGCCGCGCCGGGCG
>NZ_JBMDKE010000073.1:0-15130 GCF_057809555.1 Niveispirillum sp. FG156
AGAGTCGGATGCGGGGGCCGGGGCTGTCTGTGCCGCCACCGGCAGGGCCGTCGCCATGGCGACACCCAGGGCCAGCAGTGAGGCTTCCAGCCGCCAGGACTTATGAGCGCTATTCTTGAGCATTTTCCATTTCCCTATGAAGGTTCCTTCAGGCGACCCCTTGCTGGGGCCTTGTTCAGCATGTTCTTGCTGTCTTCTGCCCGGCCTGTTGGTAGGCACGGGGCATTATCCCACTGGCCCTGCGTCAGCGCGCGGACGGCCCTTGGCGATAGGTGGCGACCGTCGGCGAACGGCGTGCATGTTCCGGATAAACAGGCTGGCAGCAGGTATCACGGCAGATGCCGGTTGCCTTCGGGACGTTGGCGGGCAAGGGCCTGCTGATCATGTGTTCCTCTCCCTGGTTCATTTTATGCCAGCGTTGGCCCTCTTTGCCTGGGGCGTGCCGGTCAGCTTTCTTTCAGTCACTTATTTATACGATTAATAGACCAAGAGAAATTGGTCAATTGATATTCAGAAAAACCTAAATAGGTCGCAGATAATAGGGCGATCTTGCAACCTAACGCCAAATACTAAGATAAAATTGTGGGATAAATAGTTCCGACTGGCGATCATCGATTGATGATCACAGCATTCTCATTCGGGTGCTGGCCAAGCCGATTTGAAGGGGCCGAAAGGTGCGCTAACGGGCAGATAAAGTATGATTAATCGACATCCCACATTGTGCGATGTAATATCATATAATATGAGTTGTCAAGAGCAACATCGGGCGCCAGGACACCTGGGGCTTTGGGGGATCACATGGCGGCCAAGGACAGGTTAGGGATGGCGCGGATGGCCTTTGCCCAAGGATTGGCTTTCTGCCTGCTGCTATTCTGTGGTGCTGCCAATGCCGCCAATCCAGATCCATGGGTGTCCAGCCAACCAATGGCGCAGGGCTTCGCCCTGTCGGTCAGGGGACAGCCCGTTCCCATCCGGCATGACATGCAGGACCATCCCGTCGTGGCCATTGCAGCCGCCGATCTGGCGTCTGATCTGGCGATGGTGACGGGCGGGCAGCCGATGCTGCTGGGTGCTGATGACCGTGCGGGCAGCCGTCAGGAAGTCTGGATCGGGACGCTGGGCCGGTCACGCCTGATTGACGCCCTTGTCGCGGCGGGGCGGGTGCAGGTGGGGGACCTGGCGGGCGCCTGGGAAAGCTTTATCATCACAACCGTGACTGATCCCGCCCCTGGGGTGAAAAATGCCCTGGTAATCATCGGCAGCGACCGGCGGGGTACGACCTATGGCGCCTATGAACTGTCACGCGCCATCGGTGTGTCCCCCTGGGTCTGGTGGGCGGATGTGGTGCCGGCGCGACGGCCCGATCTTTACATCGCCGCCGGTATCCGGCGGTTCGGGCCGCCATCGGTTAAATACCGCGGCATATTCATCAATGATGAGGATTGGGGCCTGCATCCCTGGGCTGCCGGCACGTTCGATCCGGCGCGTGGCGATATCGGACCGAAGACGTATGAGAAGGTGTTCGGCCTGCTGCTGCGCCTGCGCGCCAATCTTCTCTGGCCCGCCATGCATCAGGTGACGCAGGCCTTCAATGCCGATCCGGCGAATGCGCGACTGGCCGACCGCTATGCCATCATCATGGGATCGTCCCATGCCGAACCGATGCTGCGCAACAATGTCGGTGAATGGAAGGGGCCGGCGGCGGCCTATGACTATGCGAAGAATCCCGACCTTGTTTGCGATTATTGGCGTGACCGGCTACGGTCGAATGGCGGATTTGAGAATGTCTATACGCTGGGCATGCGTGGCATCCATGACAGCGGCATTGTCGGCGTGGAGGGGGTGGAGGCGCAGCGTACCTTGTTGAACCGCATTATCGCCGATCAGCGTCGGCTGCTGGCCGCAAATGTCAGCCCCGAGGTCGAACGGTTGCCGCAGGTGTTCACGCCATACAAGGAGGTGCTGACCCTGTACCGCGCCGGTCTGGACCTGCCGGATGATGTCACGCTGGTCTGGCCCGATGATAATTTCGGCTATATCCGGCAGTTCCCCAACGCAGCTGAGCGGGCGCGAAAGGGGGGATCGGGGGTTTACTACCACCTGTCCTATCTGGGGGCGCCGTTGTCGCATTTGTGGCTGTCCACGGTTCCTCCATCGCTGATCGCCTTGGAGATGGGCCGGGCCTACGATCTGGGTGCCCGCACGCTCTGGGTTGCCAATGTCGGCGATATCAAGCCGGCGGAAACCAATATCGACCTGTTCACCAGCATGGGCTGGGATATGGCGGGGTTCCGACGGGCGGGTGGGGCACCGGGGTTCTTGCGCGACTGGTCGGCCAGCACCTTCGGAGAGGAGCTGGGGTCGGATGTGGCGGATATACTGATCCGGCATCACCGGCTGAATTTTGAGCGCAAGCCCGAGCATCTGCAATGGTGGCTGCCGGGGGAGCGGCCCCGCCGGTCGGACCTGAGCCCGACGGAGGTGGCCGCACGGCTGGCAGCCTTTGATCAGTTGATGGCTGACCTGGACCGGATACAGCCACGCTTACCAGCCCTGCTGCGTGATGCGTTCTTCCAGCTGGTGGAGTATCCGGTACGGGCGGCGGCCCTGGCCAACCGGCGATATTTCAAGACAGAGGCCTATGAAACCCTGTTCAACGCCGAACCGGTCACGGCCCGCAGGAACGGGGCAGAGGCGCGGGCGGCGGATGCAGCGTTGAAGGCCCTGACGGCACGATATAATGGGGAGATCGCAGGCGGCAAATGGCGTGGCATCATGGCGGAGGAACCGGCAGACAGCCTGTGGCGCAAATACCGCCTGTCGCCCCCGGTCCTGCCGGCACCGACCCTGACCCTGCCCGACCATGCGGCGACGATTGCACCGTCGGCATCGCCGCCTGAAGTGATGGAGATCGTGCAGCAGGCGGAGGCGTTCAGCCGGGTGGAACCCGCTGCTGACGCCACTTGGGTGCCGGTGCCCGATCTGGGCCGGGGTGCGGGGGCGATGGCGGTAGCCCCGGTAACGGCTCCGGCGCGCGAACAAGGCGGGCCGGCGCTGATCTATGAACTGGATCTGCCGCCCGGCAGCTGGTCTCTGTCGATTGATCTGATCCCGACCTTTCCCGTGGATGGCGGGGAGATGATGCGTCTGGGCCTGTCAGTGGATGGGGCGGCACCGGTAATGGTGGAAGTGGTGCGGGTCACCGGTGATGGCGGCTGGGTACAGGGCGTTCTGGACGGGCGGGTACGGCAGGCGTCGGGCGTGGTTCTGTCCGGCGGGCGGCATGTGCTGCGCCTGGAGATGCGGGATGCCGGCCCCGTCATCGACGCCCTGATCCTGCGGCGAGTCGCGGCGGGGAAGTAAGGGCCACCGCAATTATCTTTCCGAAATAGCGGTTACCGCCACCGGATGGCAGGGTGGCGGCATCGTCATGCCCGAAGATTGCGCGGGGGATGGACCCAGGCACAGGTTCGGTCCATTCTGCGCCCCTCCCCAGCGCCTTTCCAGATTTCGGAGAATAAGGGCAAATGAGTGCCAGCATCGAAATCCGTTCCGTCCCGCACCCCGCGCCGACGCCCGCCGATGTCCGGGCAAAACTGATCGCCGATCCCGGCTTTGGCAAGATCTTCTCCGATCACATGGTCACGGTACGCTGGTCGTCGGAAAAGGGCTGGCATGATGCGCAGCTGCGCGCGCGGGAGGCCTTTACGCTCGATCCCGCCGCTGCCGTCCTGCACTATGCCCAGGAAATCTTCGAGGGCATGAAGGCTTATCGCGGTGCCGATGGACAGGTCCTGCTGTTCCGCCCGCTGGAAAATGCCCGCCGGTTCCAACGTTCGGCGGAGCGCATGGCCATGCCCATCCTGCCGGAAGAGATTTTCCTGGAAGCGGTGGAGACGTTGGTCCGCGCCGATGTCGACTGGATCCCCGGTGGCGACGGCGCCAGCCTATATCTGCGCCCCTTCATGTTCGCCGATGAAAGCTTCCTGGGCGTGAAGCCGGCGGGCAGCTACATTTTCTGTGTCATCGCCTGCCCCGTAGGCGCCTATTTCAAGGGCGGGGCCAAGCCCGTCTCCGTCTGGGCATCGCAGGATTATACCCGCGCGGCGGCTGGCGGTACCGGTGCTGCCAAGTGTGGTGGCAATTACGCGGCCAGCCTGATCGCCCAGGCGGAGGCCATCCGCAATGGCTGCGATCAGGTCGTGTTTCTGGACGCCGCCGAAAAGCGCTGGGTCGAGGAACTGGGCGGCATGAATGTCTTCTTCGTGTTCGAGGATGGTAGCGTGCGCACGCCCGGCCTGACCGGCACCATCCTGCCCGGCATCACCCGCGACAGCATCATCACGCTGGCCCGGTCACAGGGCATGAATGTGGTCGAAGGCCCCTATTCCTTCCAGCAGTGGCAGGAAGATGCGGCGTCGGGTGCTTTGCGTGAAGTGTTCGCCTGCGGCACTGCCGCCGTCGTATCGGCCATCGGCACCGTGCGCCACAAGGGTGGGGAGTTCACCATTTCCGGCGCTGTCGAGGGGCCTGTCACCACCAAGCTGCGCGCGGGCCTGACGGCCATTCAGCGCGGCCAGGCCGATGGCGCCCATGGCTGGCGGCACGTCGTCGCTATCTGATCCGTTTGAACGGTTGGGTTTCAAGCGCCGGGTCCCGATGGGGCCCGGCGTTTTTGTTTGTATGGCTATAACTCCCATACAATGGCAGTTAGCGCGCTCCAGAAATTTGCCCGCCTTTCCCATCCGCCCTATCGTCCCCTTGATCGGACTGGGGAGGCGCCCCCCTGCCCGAGAAACCCCGGATCGCAGAGGGAGGAACCCCACGTGGGCAAGGTGAAGGCGGCGATCATCGGGTCGGGCAATATCGGCACCGACCTGATGATCAAAATGGTGAAATATCCCAAGCATATGGAGCTGGCGGCAGTTGTGGGTATCGATGCCGCGTCCGAAGGGCTGGCCCTGGCGCGCGAACGCGGGATCGTGACCACGCATGAAGGGCTGGAAGGGCTGAGGGCGCTGCCATTCTATCCCGAGATCGACATCGTCTTCGACGCCACCTCGGCCTATGCGCATAAGGTGCATGACGCGGCCCTGCGCGCCGATGGCAAGAAGGTGATCGACCTGACGCCCGCCGCCATCGGCCCCTTCGTGGTGCCGCCGGTCAACCTGGATGCGCATCTGGAACAGGGCAACATGAACATGGTGACCTGCGGCGGGCAGGCGACCATCCCCATGGTGGCCGCCGTGTCCAGCGTCGCCAAGGTTCACTATGCGGAGATCGTGGCCTCGGTCGCGTCCAAATCCGCCGGTCCCGGCACCCGCGCCAATATCGATGAGTTCACGCGCACAACGGCACGCGCCATCGAACAGGTAGGCGGCGCCACACGCGGCAAGGCCATCATCATTTTGAACCCCGCCGAACCGCCCATGATCATGCGCGATACGGTCTTCACCCTGTCGGAAGGGGCGGATGAGGAGACGATCCGCGCCGCCGTGCAGGCCATGGTGGAGAAGGTGCGCGCCTATGTGCCGGGATACCGGCTGAAGCAGGAAGTGCAGTTTGAGCGCTTTGGCGACAATAACCGCCTGAAAATCCCCGGCCAGGGCGAATTCACGGGCCTTAAGACCTCCATCTTCCTGGAAGTGGAAGGTGCGGGCGACTATCTGGCCACATATTCCGGCAATCTGGACATCATGACGGCGGCGGCCAAGGCGACGGGCGACATGCTGGCCCGCCGTATCGCAGCGCGGAGGAACGCAGCATGAGCGGCTTCAATCCCCAGACGGACAGGCTTTACATCCAGGACGTCACCCTGCGCGACGGCATGCACGCCATCCGGCACATGTACGGCCTGGACCATGTCAAAGCCATCGCCCAGGCGCTTGACCGCGCCGGCGTGGACGCGATCGAGGTTGCGCATGGCGACGGCCTGAACGGTGCCAGCTTCAACTATGGTTTCGGTGCGCATACCGATTGGGAATGGCTGGAGGCGGTCGCGTCGGTCCTGACGCGGTCGGTCCTGACCACCTTGATCCTGCCGGGCGTGGGCACGGCGGATGAGCTGCGCCGCGCCTATGATCTGGGCGTTCGGTCGGTACGGGTCGCGACGCATTGCACAGAGGCGGATGTCTCCAAGCAGCATATCGGCATCGCCCGTGACTTGGGCATGGACGTCGCCGGCTTCCTGATGATGAGCCATATGATCGAGCCGGAACGGCTGGCGGGACAGGCCAAGCTGATGGAAAGCTATGGTGCGCAGTGCGTCTATGTCACTGACAGCGGCGGTGCGCTGGACATGGACGGGGTGCGTGACCGGTTGCGGGCCTATGACAAGGTGCTGAAGCCGGAGACGCAGCGCGGCATTCACGCCCACCATAATTTGTCGCTGGGCGTGGCGAACTCCATCGTGGCGGCCCAGGAAGGGGCGGTACGCATCGATGCCAGCCTGACGGGCATGGGCGCCGGAGCCGGCAACGCGCCGCTGGAGGTGTTCATCGCCGCCGCCGACCGCAAGGGATGGAACCATGGCTGCGACGTCAATGCCCTGATGGACGCGGCGGAAGACCTTGTACGCCCCCTGCAGGACCGACCGGTGCGTGTGGACCGAGAGACCTTGGCGCTGGGCTATGCAGGGGTCTATTCCAGCTTCCTTCGCCATGCCGAAAAGGCCGCCAACGAATATGGCATCGACACCCGTGCCATCCTGGTGGAACTAGGCCGTCGCCGGATGGTGGGCGGTCAGGAGGACATGATTGTCGATGTGGCGCTGGACCTGCTGAAGCAGCGGGCCTGATTGACGCCAACGGGACAGGTGGGTGTTGACAGCTCTTGCTGCCGATGCCCATCTTTGTCCTGTTTTAAGGCTTATACAGGTTTTGGGTCATGCGTAGCGTCGGCTTTCTGGTGTTCGATGGGTTCCAGGTCATGGGACTGGCCGCCCTTTCGGTGTTCGAACTGGCCAACCTGCTGAGCGGGCAGGCGCATTACGACATCCACATGCTGTCCGATACGGGCGGACGGGTGCGTAATTCGCTGGGTTTCGGGATCGAGACAGCGGCGGTGGGCGACGTGTTCCACGACACGACCATCACGACCGGGTCGCTGCTGGCCAAGCCCGCACCGCCGGCCCTGCTGGACTATCTGCGCACGGCATCGACGCGGTCGCGCCGGGTGGCGGGCATCTGTACCGGCGCGTTTCTGCTGGCTGAGGCAGGCCTGCTGGATGGGCGCCGGGCCACCACGCACTGGGGCCATGCCAGGTCGCTGGCCACAAGGTTTCCCAAGGTGCGGGTGGAGGAGGACCGGATCTTCATCCAGGATGGCAATCTCTGGACCTCCGCCGGGATGAGTGCGGGCATCGACCTCGCCCTGGCCCTGCTGGAGGAGGATCTGGGCCGGGAGATGGCCCGGTCGGTAGCGCGGGCCATGGTGGTCTATCTGCGCCGGCCCGGCGGGCAATCGCAATTCTCCACCCTGCTGGAACTGGAGCCGAAATCCGACCGTGTGCGCCGCGCCCTGACCTATGCCAAGGAGAACCTGCGCAACGAATTGTCGGTGGAGGAACTGGCGGAGGCGGCCAGCCTGTCGCCCCGACAGTTCAGCCGCGTGTTCCGGCACGAGACAGGGCAGTCTCCCGCCAAAGCCGTGGAACATCTGCGGCTGGAGGTGGCGCGGGCCATGATGGAGGAAGGGCGCCACCCGATGGAGGTGATCGCCCGCGAAACCGGCTTTGCCGACCGCGAACGCATGCGCCGCGCCTTCCTGCGCAGCTTCGGCCAGCCACCGCAGGTGATGCGACGGCTGGCCGATCATGAACGCCATGTGGGAACGGCGTGAGGTTACGCCACGCCGAACCGAGCGGCCGGCTTGTTGCGGGAGGCATTGCCGGCGATCTTCATCCGCGCGGCTTCCAGCGCCTGCCAGTCGGCGGGATCGGGCAGTGAGGGGATGGTCACCAACTCACCCTGATCCAGGCCGGAAAGGGCGGCGTCCACCAGATCGCCCACCTCCATCACCATGTCCTGCGGCAGGACGGACGGGTCGATGCCGGCACGTTCGAAAATCTCCGTCCTTGTGTAGCCGGGCAGGACCGCCTGGAAGGTCACGCCCTTGCCGGCGGTTTCGGCGGCCAGGGCCTGTGTCAGGGCCAGGACGAAGGCCTTGGTCGCCACATAGGGGCCGTTGAACCGCTCCGGCAGCAATGCAACGGCGGACGCGATATTGATGATGGTCCCGGCCCCCTTGGCCGCGAAGACATGGGCGGCGGTCAGGGTCAGGCGCTGTAGCGCCGCCACATTCAGGGCCAGCATGGCGTCATAGGCAGTGGGGGCGCTGGACAATGCCGGACCGTTGGGGCCCAGGCCGGCATTATTGACGATCAGGGTGATGGCGGCATCGCTGACCAGCCGGTTGGCGACGATATCCTGCCCGGCAGCACTGCCCAGATCGGCGGGCAGGACATCGACCGTGCGGCCCGTTTGCGTGCGCAGGCGCAGGGCCAACGCTTCCAGCCGGGCGGCATCGCGCGCCACCAGGATCAGGTCATAACCACGGCGGGCCAGACGGTCGGCATAAGTGGCGCCGATGCCGGCGGATGCGCCCGTAACCAGTGCCGTGCCCTTGGAATTCTGCGTGCTCATTTTCTTCTCCGATACGCCCCGTCAGGGGGTGATGGGAGAAGAATAGGCCCGATCCGTCATGTCTTGAATGACATAGAAACCGCAAATCAGGACATGGCATGCGACCGTGGATGGTCAGGCGCGCAGATGCGCCTCCACCAGCCCCGCATGCAGGCGGATGCCTGTGGGGATGATGGCGTCGTTGAAATCATAATGGGGATGGTGCAGCGGGCTGCCGCAGGCGCTTTGCCCATGTTCCGCCCCCTGGCCCAGCCAGAGATAGGCACCTTGGGTCGCCTGCAGCATGAAGGCGAAATCTTCTGAGGTGAAGGCCGGTTCCGGTGCCGTGAAGGCGTGGGGAGCAACCTTTGCCGCCACGTCCAGCGCGGTGGCGGCGGCATCGGCATCATTGATGGTGGCGGGGTAATAGCGGTCATAGGTGACCTCCACCGTCACGCCATGGGCAAGCGCCACACCCTCCACCACCTGGCGCAGGGCGGCCTCGATCCTGTCCTGAATAGCGGGATCGAAGCTGCGCACGGTTCCGCCCAGGGTGACGGCGGCGGGGATGACATTGTGGGCATGGCCGCCGGCGATGCGGGTCACGGACAGAACGGCGGTCGCCATGGGCGGGATGCGGCGGGCGATGATGGTGTTGAGTTGCCCCACCATCTCGCTGGCTGCCAGGATGGCATCGGGCGTGACATGCGGCATGGCGGCATGGCCGCCCTTGCCCTTCACCACAATCTCGAATTTGTCGGCGGCGGCCATGATCGGGCCGGGGCGGGTGGCGACATGGTGGGCCGGCAGGTCGGGCCAGTTATGCAGGGCAAAGACCCGCTGACAGGGGAAACGGTCGAACAGCCCGTCCTTCACCATCTCCCGCGCCCCACCCAGCCCTTCTTCAGCCGGTTGGAAGATGAAATTGACGGTCCCGTCAAACTGACGGGTACGGGCCAGATGCCGGGCGGCCCCCAGCAGCATGGTGGTATGCCCGTCATGCCCGCAGCCATGGAACACCCCGTCCCTGGTACTGGCATGCGGCAGGCCGGTCGCTTCCTGGATCGGCAGCGCATCCATGTCGGCGCGCAGGCCGATGGTGCGATCCGACGATCCGGCGCGCAACACGCCGACAACACCCGTGCCGCCGATACCTTCATGCACCTCCAGCCCGATTTCCCGAAGGGAGGCCGCGACCAGACCGGCGGTGCGGTGTTCATGGAACCCCAGTTCAGGGTTGGCATGGATGTCGCGGCGAAAGGCGACAAGGGCGGGAAGCAGGTCGGACAGCGTGTCGGGCATGATTAAGTCTGATCCCCGAACAGAGTCTGGATGGGCAGATGGTGCTTGATGAAGGGGGACTTGATGACGACGTAGCTGAAATATTTCTCGATCCCGAAATCGCCCTCCAGCATCCCTTCGATGATGGTCTGGTAATGGGCGACACCCTGGGTCACGAATTTCAGCAGATAGTCATATCCGCCGCTGACCAGATGGCATTCCACGATCTCGTCGATCTTGCGGATGCGCGTCTCGAACCGGGAAAAGTCACCCGACCGGTGTTCGGTCAGGGTGACCTGGGTGAAGACGGTGAGGAATTCACCCAACTTGGCCAGGTTGATATGGGCGCCGTACCCTGTGATATAGCCCGCCTTTTCCAGCCGCTTGACGCGGGTCAGACAGGGGCTGGGCGACAGGCCGACAGCATCAGCCAGCTCGACATTGGTGATGCGGCCCGCCTGCTGCAACTGCGCCAGGATCTTCAGGTCGATCCGATCCAACTTGGGTCCCGGTATCATGTGTCGAGCGCCTTTTTCCTGAAGGTCCAAGACTAGGGGATCAAGCCAGGGCCGCCCGGACATCCGGGGCTTCCAGCAGGTCATCCAGGGTTTTCCGAATACGCTGGAAAATCAATGCCATTTCGGCAGCGTTACAACACAGCGCCGGTGCCAGTCCAATGATGTTGTCACCGAAGGCGCGGAAAATCACGCCATTGGCATAGCCCTGCTTGAACAGCCGGTCCGGCAGCTTCAGCGATGCATCAAAGCGGGTCTTGGCCGCCTTGTCGGACACCAGTTCGATGGCGCCCAGCACGCCCCGGCCCCGCACCTCCCCCACCAGCGGGTGATCGGCCAGGGACTCCAGACCGGCGGCGAAATCGGCGCCGCGCGCCTGACCATTGGCCAGGATGCCGCCCTCGGTATAAAGGCGGATCACCTCCAGCCCCACCGCCGCGCTGACCGGATGGCCGGAATAGGTGAAGCCATGGCCCACCACGTCGGCCCCCTTCGCGGCACTGGCGATACCCTGATAGACCTTTTCCGACATCAGCAGGGCACCCATGGGGGCATAGCCGGCGGTCAGGCCCTTGGCGACCGTCATCAGGTCGGGTTCCACACCCTCATACTCACAAGCAAACATCGGTCCGGTCCGGCCAAAACCGGTAATGACCTCGTCCGCCAGGAACAGGATGTCCAGGTCGCGGCAGGCCTCCCGCATGGCCTTCAGCCAGCCTTTGGGCGGCACGATGACCCCGCCGGAGCCCTGGATCGGTTCGCAGAAGAAGGCGGCGACATTGTCGGGGCCGCCCAGCTCCTCGACCTTGGCATGCAGCTGCGCCAGCGACCGGGCGATCACCGCCTCCGGCTCGCCCCCTACCTCGGACCGGTAGGGATAGGGTGAGGGGATATGGTGCTGCCAGGGGCGCGGCAGGTCGAACAGGCGGTGGAAATTGGCCAGCGCCGTCAGGCCGGCCCCCGTGGACGACGAGCCGTGATAGCCCCGCTCCAGCGCGATGCAATGCTTCTTCGTGGGCTTGCCCACGGCATTCCAGTAATGGGTGATGTAGCGGACGGCAGAATCCACCGCGTCGGACCCGCCCAGCGTGAAATAGACGCGGGTCAGGCTGGATGGCGCCAGCTCCACCAGCTTTTCCGCCAGCTTCACCGCCGGCTCGCTGCCGAAATGGAAATAGCCGGTGGCATAGGGCAGGCGGCGCATCTGCTCTGCCGCCACCTCGACAATGCTCTCCTGGCCATAGCCGACATTGACGCACCAAAGACCCGCGAACGCGTCCAGCAACTCGTTCCCGTCCATATCCTTCAGCCACATGCCCTTGCCGCTTTCCAGCAGGGTGGCGCCCCGCGCCTCATGCCCATGGAAGGAGGTGACGGGATGGATCAGGTGATCGCGGTCGATATCGAGAAGGGAGCGGTTGCGCTTCAGCATGGGCTTGGCCTTGGAAGGAGGTCCTGAACCAAAGCCTAGGGGCGGTGGGGCAGGGAAAGGCGCCGTTATCGCGGGCAGCACGGCAGGGCAGGCCCGCAAACAGGCGGCATGTGCAGCAGAATATGCTGTGGCTTGGACTGGGGACTGTTGAGCTTGAGAAAATCTGCCTCCCCGGCTTTCGCCGGGGAGGCAATCTACGTGTTTCAATGAGTTAGAAAGACCGCGCCCTGAATCTCAACACACCCTAGTGGCCGTCTCCTGTCTGCCGGCAGCGCGACCAATAGCCCGGGTTGACCATTTGGAAAAGTTGTATGATAACTTTTGGGCAACCGATCACCGCATGAGGAATCCGACCTCCTGCGTGCCGTGGTTGCCATCGCTGGCAAAGATCAAAGGCGGACAGGCCCGCCATCCCTCACCACGATTATCTGGGCAGCAGCGGACAGCCCGGTCCCGGCCCGTCCCCATCATAAACAGCCCCGCCCGGCAGACAGGCCGAAATGGGGCGGCATGCAGGAGAGGACATGATGAGTGCTTTGCGAAGTCTCGCCCTCAGCCTGGGTATTGTCCTAACGGCAATATCCACAATCACCGTGATGGCGGCGGCACAATCGCCCGGCGCTGTCCTGGAACCGGCGTTGCCCGCGCGTCAGGAGGTTCTGGCCATCGTGGCCCGGTCCGCCTCCGCTGAAGTGGCCCGGCTGAAGGATATCGAGGCCAACCCGTCCCCCACGCCGGTACGTGGCCGCTGGCCTGTCAACACCAACTGGATTTCCGCGACCTTCTTTGTCGGCGCCATGAAACTGGTTGACGTGCAGCCGGTGCCCGAAATTCTGGATTTCTCCCTGCGCACGGCCCGCCGCTTCAACTATGCCCATCAGGGTGACGGCGCGCCGGTGCATCTGATCAATGCCGATGATCAGGCCATCGGCGACCTTTACCAGGCCATCTATCTGCGCACCGGGTCGCCGGGCACGCTGCTGCCGCTGAAACAGCGGCTGGATTACACCCTGCCTTACCTGACCTTCACGCCGCAGCCCGAAAGGCTGGTCTGGTGGTGGTGCGACAGCCTGTTCATGGCGCCGCCCGTGCTGGCCCGCATGTCGGCGATCACCGGCGATCCCAAATATCTTTACGCCATGGACGTGCAATGGTGGCGCACATACGAGAAGCTGTATGATCGGGAACAGCATCTTTATGCCCGCGACGCCCGCTTCATCGACCGCCGGTCTGCCAATGGCAAGAAGATCTTCTGGGCGCGGGGCGAGGGCTGGGTCCTGGCCGGACTGTCCCGCGTTCTGGAGGTCATGCCGGCGGATTTCCCCTCCCGTCCGCGCTACGTCGCCCTGTTCCAGGAAATGGCGGCCCGCGTCGCCTCCCTGCAACAGGATGACGGGCTGTGGCGCGCCAGCCTGCTGGATACGCAGGCCTTTCCGGAGCCTGAAACCTCGGGCACGGCCTTCTTCACCTACGCGCTGGCCTTTGGCATCAATCACGGGCTTCTGGACCGGTCCGCCTATCTGCCAACCGTACTGAAAGGCTGGGCAGGCCTGAACCGCTATCTGTTGCCCAGCGGTATACTGGGACAGGTGCAAAGCGCTGGGGACCAGCCCGTGCCGACCAGGCCGGAGACGACGGCCCTTTATGCCAGCGGCGGGTTCATCCTGGCGGGGCTGGAGGTGGCCGAACTGGGCACGCCCGTGACCGCACTGCCCATTACCCTGCCGGCCCCGCCCGCACTGGACTATCATGCCAGCGACATGGCCGACATCCCCGTGCCGCCCGATGCGACACCGGACGTCCGCCGCGAACTGACGCGGCGCGCGGCAGAGCGTCAGGCGGTGCAGGATCTGGCCTTTGACCCCATGGTCCATGACCCGGACTACCGTTCCCCCATCGCCATGAAATGGGTGGGTGGCAAGCCGGCCCCGTTGGTGCCGCCGACGGCGGCGGAGAGGGTGCCGCGCGCTACCGTTCGCTTCGCGCCCGACCGTTTCGACGACATCCTGTGGGAGAATGACCGCGTCGCCCACCGCCTCTATGGCCCCGCTTTGCAGAAGGTGGAGCCGCCATCCGGTTCCGGCATCGACGCCTGGGCCAAGCGGGTGCGCTGGCCCTTCATGGACCGGCAGCTGAAAACCGGCGCCTATCACAATGATCAGGGCGAGGGCCTGGATTATTATAACGTCAAGGGTACGCGGGGCGTCGGCGGCCTTGGCATCTGGGCGGAAGACAAGCTGTGGGTGTCCCGTAATTGGGCCAGCCACCGCATCCTGAAGAACGGTCCCGATATCGCCTCCTTCCAGATCGATTACGCGCCCTGGCCGGTGGGCACGGGCCGCAAGGTCTGGGAGACACGGACCTTCACCCTGCCACTTGGCACCAACTTCACCCGCCTTCAGTCCCTGATCCAGTCGGATCAGCCGGAGGACCTGATCGTGGCGATCGGCCTTGGTAAGGGGGCGACCGTACCCGGCACCGCCAGTTTGCTGGCGGACAAGGACAAAGGGCTCATCGCCCTGTGGGAGCCGACCGACCCGGCCCACGGCGCCATGGGCACGGTGGTGCGTGTTGATCCCACCATGGTGGTGGATATCGCGGCGGATGGCGAGAACCACCTGATCCGCATCCGGGTGAAGCCCGGAAAGCCCTTCGTCTATTATATCGGGTCCGCCTGGGACCGCGGGCTTGATTTCAACAGCCGCACCGCCTGGGAAGCCTATGTCAGGGGTGAGAAACTGGACTTCACGGTCCAATAGGTCTGCCCCCTTCCATCCGCACCTCCAACCCGGCGCCATTCCTTAATGGATGGCTCCGGGTGCCTTCTGCAAAGCATGCACAAAGCGCATGGATGGCTCGCATTGCATGCGTTTATCCTGTGCCAAAAAATATGGAACGCCTTTGCAATATGTGGAATTATCGAAGTTGTCATACATACTGATCGTGCTAAAGATCGGTCAGAGTGGTTCTTGAACAGGATTTCTGCGCCACCTTTGTCATGTGGCCGGGAATCCCCTGAATGCCTGTCGCCCCTCTCACCGCCTGATTGGCCAGGCAAGGGGTGGCATCCGGGTAATGCCGAACGGTGCGCACAGAAAAGTAAGAACGCGCCCGATTTGGTTTAAGCGTTCTCTTGGGGAGGATAGAAAGTGCACAAGGTTAAAATGTTAACGGCGCGACGCCTTGACGTGTCGCTGCTGGCGCTGGGTGTTGCCCTGATGGCGGCAATCCCCGCTTCCGCTCAAACCGATTCTGCGCCTGCCAGCGCTAGCAACGACTCC
>NZ_JBMDKE010000074.1:0-14691 GCF_057809555.1 Niveispirillum sp. FG156
CAGATTCTCACATCGACGCCATCTTGTGAATCCTTTGTCAGCGTCATTGCACTAGTGTGACCGAAGCTTATCAGGTTTAGACGGATCAAGTTGGTATTACCTCAACCGTCATCCCCGCGAAAGCGGGGACCCAGCGTCAAGGCGCGGTCAGCGCCGATATGAGTCATGTCGCAGCTATCGCTGCTTACGCTGGGTTCCCGCTTTCGCGGGAATGACATGAGGGGTGTTTCAAAACTCTGACATACCCTCACACCCCCGCCACCAGCGGCCACGCCGCCTTGCACCGTTCGGAGAACAGGCGCAGATGGCCGATGGTCTTCACCCCCACATCCTGTGGGTCCACCACCAGATGGCTGATGGTGGCGGCGGGGAAGAAGGCGGCATGGTCGCGCACAACCGGCGGCGGGATCATGGGGTCGTCGGCCACGGCGATCAGGCGCACCTCCCCCGTCATGCGGGTCAGGTCCGGCTGCGGCAGGGCGCGGCCCCAATCGGCACGGTAGAAGCCCCGCGTGGTGCACCAGCGCCGCCATTGCCAGAAGGCGCGCGCCGGCAGATCCGCCCCCTGCCCCAGGATGCGGCCCGGCAGATAGCCCAGCAGCAGCGTCGCCACCGGCCCCAACACGAACCAGAAGGCCGCCGCCTTGCCGATATAATTCAGGGGATGCCGGGTCCAGTGTGAGGGGCCGGTGGCCACCGTCGTCAGGCGCCGCACCCGGTCAGCTCTTTCATGGAACGGCAACCCCATGCCACCCAGCGAATGCCCCACCACCTCCAGCGGCAGCCCCTCATATCGCGCCGCCAGCCAGTCCAGGGCTGCCGCCTGATCGGTCACGGCCCAGTCGCCCATATCCGACCGCGCCGCCCGCACCGGTCCCCGCGCCGACTGCCCGCAATCCCGATAATCATAGATCAGCACCGCCGCCTGCCGCGCGCCGGCCAGCCAGGCTGCGAACTTCGCATAATAATCGCGCGGCACACCCGTCGCCCCATGCAGCACGATGGCCAGCACCGGCTCCCCGTCCGGCAGGAACAGGCGGCCCGCCAAGGTCCAGCCATCGGCAGTGGCAAGGGTGACTTGCTGCTCGGCCTGCAGGGCGCTCACGGGATCGCTCATTTCCACCATCCGGGGTTTGAAGGGTGGATTATAACGAACGGTCGTTCTTATATCAATCCCGACAGATTGTTACCCACAAAGCGTAATATCATTGCGGCTCCACTTGACCATGCGACAGTCCCACCGCCATAAATATCGTCAGGGGCGATATGGGGCGCGGATATGCAAATCAATGGGACGCCGGCGGACGACATTCTCACCGGCGGTGACGGCAACGATACGATCAATGGCGGCCCCGGCAATGATACGCTGCGCGGTGGTGCCGGGGCCGATATCTTCCGGCTGCTGACCGGCGAAGGCCAGGACCTGATCCTGGATTTCAATCCCGCCCAGGACAGGTTGGATCTGGGCGGCGTCTATAACGGCCAGAATGTCGGTCTGTCGACCGACCGGGCCGGCAACACCGTGGTCAGCCTTTTTGCGCTGACGCCCGACCAGTCGCATTTCACCCTGGCGGGGGTGGGGCGGGATCAGTGGCTGGACCTGCGCGATGCCGATGGCAGGCGGCTGCTGCGTCCGGCGGACGATGATTACGGCGATACATTTGCCACCGCCCCCTTCCTTGGCGACGGGCTGGCCGGCATCATCGACCGGGCCGGTGATATTGATGTGATGCAGTTGCAGGCGCTGAACGGCACGCATTACCGCATCGCCCTGACAGGTGGCATTGCCGGCACCGCCCCTGTTGCCGAACTGATCAGTTTTGATGGCGCCGTCGTGGCGCGGACGCAGGCGCAGGATGTCGACAATGTCCTTGTCTACCGCGCCACCACCAGCCAGCCCCTCTATCTGAAGGTCCAGGGCGGCGGTACATTCACGGGCCAGTACCGGGTCAGCGTGATGGATGTGCAGGCCCCCGCCGACAGTGTCGGCGACAGCGCGGCCAGCGCCCGCAGCCTGACCATCGGCCAGAATTTCAGCTCCATCCTGGAACGGCGCGGGGATGAGGACTGGTTCGCGGTACAGCTGACGGGCGGCACCCGCTACAGCTTCCGCATGAGCGGGGATGAAAGCACGCAGCCCAAGATCCCGGTATCCGATCCACTGTTACGGCTGGTCGATGCCGGTGGGCGGGAGATCGCCTATGATGATGACGGCGGCGATGACGGCAATGCCCACCTGATCTTCACACCGCAAAGCACCGGCACCTATTATCTGGTGGCCCAATCCGCCTGGATCATGGATATCGGCTTCTATCAGGTCTCCGCCGACCTGGCCCTGGCCGATGATTTTGCGGCCTCGATATCGGGCGCAGGCGCACTGTCCGTCAATGGATCGGTGCGGGGCATCATCGATCAGGGGGGCGATCAGGATTGGTTCGCCATCGATCTGCTGGCCGGGCGTTCCTATGTCTTCGACCTGCTGACACGCCGGGATGGTAGCCAGCGGCTGGAAAATCCGGCCCTTTCCCTGCTGGATGGCACTGGCGGCACGCTGCTGACGGGCAGCGCCGGCCCCGGCCAATCCCACATCGCCTTCACCCCCACCACCAGCGGGCGCTTCTACCTGTCGGCGGCGGGTGCCGATACGGCCGCCACGGGCGGCTACACCCTGTCCACCATAGGCTTGTCCCCCACCGCGTCCGGCAGCAAGGCGACGGCCAGCACCAGCCTTCCCACCGACCCGCTATTCACGCAGCAATGGCATCTGGGGGACAAGGGCCTGAATGTCACCCCCGTCTGGGCCGACTATACGGGCCGGGGCGTCCGGGTGGGTATCCTGGATCAGGGGATCGACCGCAATCACCCCGATCTGGACGATAATCAACGCATCGACCTGTCGATCAATGCCGACACCGGCCTTCCCGGCGGGGTGCCCGTGCGGGCACAGGATAATCATGGCACCGCCGTGGCCGGCGTCATCGCGGCGGAGCGCAACGAAATTGGCGGCGTCGGCGTGGCCTATAATGCCGACCTTGTCTCCATCTACAGCCGGTTGAGCAGTTCGTCCACCACCCTGGATACGGTTCTCGCCGCCGCCTTCACCCATGCGCTGGGCAAGGTGGACGTACTGAACAACAGCTGGGGCCTGGGCAACGCTTTTCAGTATTCCCCCGACAGCGCCTTTATTGATGATTTCGGTACCACCATGACGGCCAGTGGCGCCGCCCTGCGCCGGCTGGTGGCCGAAGGCCGCGAGGGCTTGGGCACCGTGGTGGTGCAATCCGCCGGCAATAGCGGGGAATTCGGCGATAACGGCAATCTGCATAATTTCCAGAACAGCCGCTTCACCATCGCCGTCGCCGCCACCAACAATCAGGGCTCTATCGCCGGCTTCTCGACACCGGGCACATCGGTGCTGGTGGCGGCCCCCGGCGTCGAAATCGTGACCACCGACCGGGCCGGCAGCGTCGGGTATGAGACGGGCGACAGCACGACCAAATCCGGCACCAGCTTCGCCGCCCCCGGCATTTCCGGTGTGGTGGCGCTGATGCTGGAGGCCAATCCGGACCTGGGCTACCGCGATGTGCAGATGATCCTGGCCGCCAGCGGCAATAAACGGTCATACGATTCTGCCATGCCGGGTGTTTTCGGCTGGAACGGCATGAAACTGCTGCACGACACGCAAAAGGGATTCGGCATCGTCGATGCCCGCACCGCCGTGCGTCTGGCGGAAACCTGGCAGGGGCAGCGCACGCTGGCCAACGAACAAAGCCTGACGGCCAGCTACCAGCCCGATATCGGCCTGCCGATCCTGACCAGCGGTGGTTTCAGCACCTCCGCGGTCACGCTCTCCAACAACCTCTCCATCGAACATGTCGAAGTGGACGTGGCGATTAACCATACCTGGATCGGCGACCTGACGATCCAGCTGGTCAGCCCGACCGGTGCCATCGCCACCCTTCTGGAACGCCCCGGATCGGGCCTGATCTCCGTTCACGGCTCATCACAGCAGGATATCCGCTTCACCTTCTCCAGCGCCGCCCTGATGGGGCAGCAGGCGCAGGGCGACTGGACCCTGAAGGTCACCGGCGGCCAGAATGGCAATGTGGGGGAGGTGAAATCCTGGACCCTGCGCGTGTTCGGGGAGGATCGGGGCAATGATGATCTGTTCCTGATCAACGATCTGCTGAACAGCGACAACCGGCTAAACGACCGGCCCGGCGGCGTGGATACCCTGAACGGTGGCGCCCTCACCCGCGCGCTGCTGATCGACCTGGAAACCGGACGCGGTGGCCTGGATGGCAACAGCAATCTCCTGTTCCGGGCGGGGGAGATCGAACGCGCCTATGGCGGCGACGCGAACGACAGCCTGAAGGCCAGCAGCCTGGATACCTATCTCAATGGCGGGCGCGGGGCTGACACGCTGACCGGCGGGTCGGGCTTCGACATTCTGGTCGGCGGGGCGGGTGATGACCGGCTGAACGGCGGCGGCGGCATCGATATCGCCCTGTTCGGGGGCGAACGGTCGGCCTTCACCCTGACGCGGGATGGCGACGGCGTCCTGCTGTCGGGGCCGGATGGGCGGGATTTCCTGACCGGTGTGGAAATCGCCGTCTTCAACCGTGGTGCCCTGTTCCTGGGCGGGGCCGGCGGGTCGCTGTTCAATGAGGCGGGATATCTGGCTGCCAACCCCGACGTGGCCGCGGCAGTACGGGCGGGGCTTTTCGTGTCGGGCCAGTCGCATTACGACGCCTATGGCCGGATTGAGGGGCGGCCCGGCGCCACCGGCTTTACCCTGTTCAACGAAGGCTTCTATCTGGACCGCTATCCCGACATTTCCGCCGCCGTGCGCAATGGCGCACTGGAAAGCGGCTATGCCCATTTCCTGAAATATGGTCAGGCGGAAGGCCGGGCCGCCTCGCTCTATTTCGACACCGCCTATTATCTGGAAAAAAACCCGGACGTGGCTGGGGCCGTGCGGGCGGGTGCCATCGGGGCGCTGGACCATTACCTGACCTATGGTCTGAATGAAGGGCGACAGGCCAGCCCTTATTTCAACGCCCAGGAATATCTGCGCCTCAATCCCGATGTCGCGGCGGCGGGCGTGAATGCCGTGAAACATTTCCTGGCCTATGGTCAGGCCGAGGGGCGGCTGGCCGGCATCGACTGGGACTATTTCGGCTAACAGGGCGCGGACGCGCCCGCCCGGCGTTTAAGGGAACAGATAACGGCGAAAGGGCAACAAAGGTGCCGCGAAGCACCCGTCCTACCCTTTCGCCCGATTGCCAGACGGCATACCCCCTCTATATGGTGCAACCAGGGAACAACCAGGCAGAAGCCGGGATAACGATGCGGGCGAAAAGGCCGACGTCATTTGATATCGCCGAACTGGCGGGCGTCTCACAATCCACGGTCTCGCGCGCCCTGCGCCGGGACAGCATGGTCAGTGAGGATACGCGCCTGAAGGTCGAACAGGCCGCCCGCGCGCTGAACTACAAAGTCGATGTGAATGCCCGCAACCTGCGGTCCCAGCGCACCAACACGCTGGCCCTGCTGCTGTATGAGGATCCGGGCACCTCTGAATCGCTGATCAACCCCTTCTTCCTGTCCATCCTGGGCAGTGTGACCCGAGCCTGTGCCAAGCGCGGCTATGATCTGCTGATCTCGTTTCAGCAATCCTCCAACGACTGGCACGCCGATTACGCGGCGTCCAAGCGGGCGGACGGCATCATCTTTCTGGGATATGGCGATTACACTTCATACCTGGACAAGATATCGTCGCTGGACGAAGCAGGCATTCAGTACATCACCTGGGGGCCCGTTCTGCCCGGACAGCCGGGCCACTTCATCGGGTCGGACAATGTGCAGGGCATGGCCGACGCGGTCAGCCACCTGATCGCCATGGGTCATCGCCGCATAGCTTTCCTGGGCGATATCTCGGAAAACTGCCCCGAATACCGTGACCGGCACCAGGGCTATCTGAAGGCATTGGCCGCTGCCGGCCTGTCCGCCGACCCCGCCCTGCGTCTGGACAGCCAGACCTCCGAAGAGGCGGGCCACGCCGCCGCCATGCGCCTGCTGGGCAGCGGCCAGAACTTCGATGCCGTCGTCGCCGCCTGTGATCTGGTAGCCATCGGCGCCCTGCACGCCCTGCGCGACCGGGGCCTGTCGGTGCCGGGCGATGTCTCGGTGATCGGTTTTGACGATATCCAGGCCGCCAGCTACACCAACCCGCCCTTGACGACGGTGCGTCAGGACACGGTGGCGGCGGGCGAATTGCTGGTGGAAAACCTGCTGCGCCTGATGAACGACCAATTGCTGGACCGCACCATCATCCCGGCGAAACTGGTGGTCAGGGGTTCGACGCGGCGGCGGGGTTGATCCAAACGCTGTTGATTCTTCTCACCTTGCCCCCTCACCCTCCCAAGCCTTGACCGGCTTGGGCCCCTCCCTCTCCCGCAAGCGGGCGAGGGGCGAAAACTTCTTCCCTCGCCCACGAAGGTGGGAGAGGGAGGGGCCCATTGACGCCAGTCAATGGGAGGGTGAGGGATCAACGCCCCCGTCACCCCTCATCCGCCAACGTCTGCGTATCGCTGTTGGGCGCGATTTCGCGGGCCTTGATGGCGCTGACGGCCAAAACCTGACCCATCAGCCCTTCCAGCTGGTCATTGGCGGCGCGCAGGTTGCGGGCCAGGATGCGCACAATGCTGGCCACGAACGGGTCCGCCTCGGTCAGGCGCTGGCGCACCTTCTCGCCGGAAATCACGATCAGGGTCGTATCCTCAACCGCATGGGCACAGGCCGACCGCGTGCCCTCATCGATCAGGGCCATTTCCCCGAACAGGCAGTTCGGCCCGACCTCGGCCAGCACGACCGGATGTTCCGGCTCCCCGCGCCAGATGCGGATGCGACCGGACTGCACCAGATACATATGCTCGCCACGTTCGCCCGTCAGGAACAGCTGCTTGCCGGCCGGCACGAATTTGCGGTTAAGAATGCCCTCGGCCATGACCAGCCCCTTCTGAATGCGATGGCGTGTTATCGGTCCCGCAGCGCCCCCTTGGCAAGCGGATTACTTATCCGACATGACGACCAGATCGTCGCTACCGCCCTTGCCCAGCCGCTCCAGATGCAGGGCCACCGGCCCATCCTCGGGCCGTTCCGCCGCCAGCGCCTGGAACAGGGCCATCGCCTCGGCCTGCCCCGCCGCCATGGCGGCGTAGGCCTGGGTGTAGCGCTGCATGAACCCGCCCGCCGCCTCTTCCCCCGTCAGGGGCTGGAATACCGCAATGGGTTCGGTCTTGCCCTTCAGGACGATGCGCCCGATGGCACGGCGCGGAATGTCGGGGCAGCGTTCCGCCGTCGCCCCGCTCATCGCCACCCGCGTGCCGAAATATTTATTCAGCCCTTCCAGGCGCGCCGCCGTATTCACGGCATCGCCGAGGGCCGTATATTCAAACCGCGCATCCGATCCGAAATTGCCCACGCTGGCCGGACCTGAATGCACACCGATGCGCGTCATGCCGAAGGGCCGCCCCGCCTCCGTCTCCGCGGCCAGAAAACCTTGCGCGAACCGGTCCAGTTCCAGGGCACAAGCCGCCGCACGGGCCGCATGGTCCGCCATGTCGCGCGGCGCCCCGAACAGGGCGAAGACGGCATCGCCGATAAACTTGTCGACGGTGCCGCCATGGGCGAACACCACCTTCACCATGCCGTCCAGATAGCGGTTCATGACATCGGCCAGCGTGGTGGCGTCCATCCCCTCCGATATGGTGGTGAACCCCGCCACATCGGTGAAGACATAGGACATGTCGCGCCGCTTGGGATCGATGGACAGCTTGGACGGGTCCTTCAGGATATCGTCCAGCAGGGCCGGCGACAGATACTTGGCAAAGGCCGCCTGCACGAACCGCTTCTGGTCCCGGTCCCGCCGCCCGCGCCAGATATCGGTCAGCCACAGGCCCAGCATCACCGACAAGGACGGCCCGATTTGCGGCAGCAGGATATTGCCCCTGGCAAAGGCCGGCCCCGCCAGCAGCCAGATACCCGCCACCAGCCCCAGGCCCAGCAGCGCCCGCAGCCACAGCGATATCTCCACCAACCCCAGCACCAGACCCAGCCCCGCCGCGATTAGCCCGACACCAAGCGCCAGCCCCACCCCCTGCGCCGGTGCCACCCTTCCCTCCAGCAGTTGCGACAGGGCATGGGCATGGATGGTGATGCCCGGCAGCACCCCGGCATTACCGGTAAAGGCCGTACGAAACGGCGTGATATGCCGATCGCGATCCGACAGGTCGGCCCCCACCAGCACGATCTTGTCCTTGAACCAGGCGGGTGGCAGCACCGCCACGGCATGGGCCGGGAACTGCCGGAAGGCCGCCGTCTGCGCATCCGGCCGCCCGCGCCAAGCGATGGGTGTCAGCGCGCGCGGCGGGTTCAGGCCCAGATGCGCCGCCAGGGCCGGCACCACACCCGCCTGCCAATGCCCATCCGCCCCGTTCTTGCCGGGAAATATCCAGCGTACCGTGCCGTCCAGATTATCCTTCACCAGATTGGCCCAACCGCGCTTATCTGCCGGCACAAACGCGTTCAGATACGCCACCTGCCCCTCGGTCAGCCCCTCCTCGGCACCGCCATGGCTGACCACCAGGGGGATTTTCAGCGCCCGGATGGCATCGGCCAGCGCCTGATCCTTCTCCGGCTCCGTCGGCTGATCCAGCAGCACGTCCAGCAGCACCGCCCTCGCGCCCTTGGCCTCTACCGCTCGCAGCACGCCCGCCAGAAACGCCCGGTCAACGGGGGAGCGATAGGGGAACCGCGCCAGCGTATCCTCATTGATGGCGACGATGACGATGTCGGGCTGCTGCGGCTGGGCCGGCGTCATCGTCGCCACCCGGTAATCCGCCACCCAATTCTCAATCCCCTGCAGAAACGGCGCGGCCCGCACCAGCAACACCGGCGCCAGCCCCGCCAGCAGCAGGATCGCAGCAAAGGTCAGAAGGCGGCGGATCGGCATGGCTCGCTCCCTCACCCTCCCACCCGCCAACGCGGGCGGGCCCCTCCCTCTCCCGCAAGCGGGCGAGGGGCAAAATTTCCACCCCTCGCCCACGAACGTGGGAGAGGGAGGGGCCCAAGCCTGTCAAGGCTTGGGAGGGTGAGGGCAAATCGCTCAGCCACAGGCACCACCCTCACCCCCCCGCCAGCAACGCCCGCGCCTGCCGGTCGCATTGTTTGGCCGCCATCCAGCCCGCCGCCATTTTCGGCGCCGTCACGCTGGCCGGCAGCATATGGAACGTCACTGCCGACGCCGCCCCGTTCAGTTCGAACAGCAAGGTCCCGCCATCGGCGATGGGCAGTTCCGGCAGGGCAAGCCGCCCCTCCCCCGCCGGCCATTCGGCATTGGCGGTCCAGGCGCGGTCGGCGGGCATCAGGGTCAGGCTAGCGGGCTTGGTCGCATCGGCCCGCCACAGCACCAGTTCCTGCCCCGGCTTCACGCACGCCGCCCCCGACACCGCCGGGTCCACGACCCAGGCCTCGGGCAACGGTCCCGGCGCACCCGCATCGCGCACGGCACCCAGGCTGGTCGTATCGGCCCCGCGTGCCGACAGCAGCCCCGCCAGCTGCTGCGTCGCCCCTTGGCCCGCGCTGGCCGGTGTTCCCTTGAACGGCCCACGCAGGGTCACCTGCGCCCCATCCTCCCCGATCAGGACGACGCGCGCCCCATCGGCCAGGGTCAGCGGCGCCTTGTCATCAATGGTGGCGCCGGGCGCCAGATCGCTGCCCTTGGCCTCCACCACCACCAGGGGTGCCGCCTGGACAGGACCGGCCAGCAGCAGGGCAAGCGCCAGAAGCGGGGCAGAACGAAGCATGGATCAAACTCCTTGACCGGATTGTGGGGCGGCACCGACCAGGGTGAAGGCCGCCCAATTGAAAGGATGCGCCGTCGCGGGATCGGACGCCAGAAGCCTTTGCGCCCGCGCCAGCGCCTGGGCGGCGTCGCCCCCACTGGCGAACAGCCCCGTCATCAGCCGCACCGTCGGTGCCGACGGCACCTGCCAATGGCTGACCAGCAGCGAGCGGGCGCCCGCAAAGAAGAAGCTCTCCGCCAGACCCGACAGCGCCTCACCACCCAACCGCGCATCCCCGCCCGCCGTGTTGCAGGCCGACAGCACCACCAGATCGGCGTTCAGGCGCAAAAGCGCGATATCGGACGCGGTCAGCAACCCGTCATCGGCGGCACTGGCCGGCGGACGGTCCGGCGGGGCCAGCGCCAGCCCCGGCTGCGCCTGACAGCGCAACTCACCGGGCAGCAACCCGTGCGTGGCGAAATAGACGATGCGGTACTGGTCCAGCCCCGCCCCGCGCACCGCCGCCTTAGTCACCGACGGCCCCGTGATCAGGTCGCCCGACGCTGCCCCCAGCCGCCCGCCAATGGCCCTTATCTCGTCCGCTGTTTCCGGCAAGGGGGCCAGGGCGCGTAGTAGCGTGGGGTCCAGCGGCGCATCGGTGCGGCATTCCTCGCCCAGCGCCTTCAACCCACCCGCTTGCCCGCCCTGAAACGGCGGCGCGGCAAAGCCGATAAAAGGTTTGGCCGCCGCCGGGCGCACCTGTCCGGCGTTCAGCGCCAGGAAGGAAGGCACCGACGGCACCACCGACAGGGCCATATCCCGCACCATCCAGGCCGCCTTGGCATAATCGCGACCCACCGCCTTTTCCCGCACCAGCAGGGAAGGCGGCAGGCTGGACAGGGCGGCAGAGGGCACCAGCACCAGATGCTTCACCCCCGCCAGCACCTCCCCCGCCCCGCCGAACAGCCGGACATAGAGATCATGCGACAGGTCCAGGTCAAACGGCGGCAGCACACCCGCACGCGGCGTGATGGACCGGCGCAGCTCCCCCACCTTCTCCTGCAAATCGGCACGCGTGGCCGTAACCGGATATGCCAGGATACCGGATTTGGTGAGAATGAACCCATAGGACCCGCTGGCCGCAAAGGCAAACTGCACCAGCGCCTGCCCCTCCCCCAGCCGTGCCGACAGGGCGGTGGCAGTGACGGGGGCCGGCTTGGTCAGCCGTGCATAATCGGGAAAGGCGGCCTGCAACTGCCGCTCCAGCCCCTGGGCGTCTGCCGTCGATGCCTGCAACTGCTTTAACAGATCGGCTTCACGCGCCTTGTCCCGCTGCGCATCGGGCTTCGCGGTTTCCGCCGCCGCCTCGATCCGCAACCGGTCACGGTTGCGTACCGCATCCTGCTGTCGGCGGATCAGGTCGGCAACCGCGGGGTCGCTGCTGGCGAAACGGGCGGCGGCCCGCGTGATGGTCTGACCCACCACGCCTTCGCGCACCATCTGCAGGGCCGCAAACATCTCCGCATGCAGGGCCGCGCGCTGGCCTGCATCCGCCTGCCCCTGCCGGTACAGCACATCCAGGAACGGGGCCAGCCGGTCCAAGGGCAATTGCCCGCGTTCGGTATCCAGCGCCGCCAGCATGGACAGCGCCTCGCGGTAAATGGCCAGCGCTTCGGCATCCATGCCGGCCTGGGCATAGACACGGCCCAGCTCCAGCATGCTGGACGCCACGGGCCAGCCCGCCCCGAACAGCTGCTTGTTGGACCCCACGGCCTTGGACATCAGGGCGGCACCACCCGCCGCATCGCCCTTGCCAGCCTTGGCCAGCCCCTGGATGCCCAGGATGCGCGCATGCCACCAGGGCGGCAGGCCGCGCGTGCGGCTGAACAGGTTGGCCGCCTCCATGGTCGCCGCCTCGGCCAGCCCATATTGCTGCAACCGCAACGACACGGTCGCCTCCAGCAGCAGCGAATGGATCAGGTCGCCCCTGGCCGCCACCAGACTGCCCAGAACGGCGCGATTGGCCCCGCCGCCCGCCTGTTCCTCCAGATCATCGACGATGGCGCGGCGGATGGCGCTGCTGTCCCGGCCCAGCGACAGGGCACGCCGCGCATCACCACTATTGGCGGCATGGAACGCCATGTAACTGCCCAACCGCGCCCGCGCTGCCTTGTCGAAACTCTTCTGCAACAGCGCATCGGCGCGGCGGAACAGGGCGTCCGCCTCCGGCCCCCGTCCCTGGTTCGACACTTCCAGGGCCAGCGCCATCAGTGTGTCACCCGCCCCCGGACTGTCGGCGCCCAGCGCCTTGCCCTGGATGTCCAGCGCCCGGCGATAGGCGGCCTCCGCCCCTGCATAATCCTCCACGGAATTGGACAGGCGCCCCACCTCCGCCAATCGCTCAAAACTGTTCAGATCCCCTCGCCCGAACCGCAGCGCCTCATCCCCCAATGCGGCGCGCAGCAGGGCTGTCACATCTGCCCCATTCGTGACCGGTCGCGCCTCCAGCAGTCTTGGCGCGTCCATCAGCAGGCTTGCGACGGCGGGAATGCCATCGGCCTGCACCATCCGCCGCCCGTCGACTTGCGTCACCCCGACATAGGGCCAGCCCCCCTCGCGCAGCTGGCACTGGGCCAGCAGCCCCGCCCCGCCCCGCAACGGTTGCGCAGCCTGGCAAATGGCCTTCTGCGCCAGGCTGCCGGCCCAGGCGGTGCGGTTCGCCTCCACCGCCAATTGCCGGGCCCGCGCCTCTGGCCCCTCGGGCAGCGGATCATACAGGTCGGTGACCGCGATGGACCCGCTGGCCTGTTCCCAATCCCCGCAATAAAGCGCGAAGGCCTTGCCCTCGGCGGCTTCCATGGGGATGGCGCGGCATTCCTCGCCAATGGCATTGCGGCCCAGGGGGATTGGCCCCTCAGGCCCTTTGGTTGCCGCCACCGGCCCTTTGCCCGCACAGGCGGACAGCAGCAGCAGGGACAGGATCGCAAGCGGCAGCCGGCCCATCACCACACCCGTCCCAGGTTGGGGAATTGCTGTTCCAGGCCCGGCGTGCCGTCCGGCGTCTCACCGGGCAGGCGGCGCTGCTGCGACAGCAGGCCGGGGATCATCTCCTCCGCCGCGCTGTCATCATCCGCCGCCGACCCGCTGGCCGATTGCACGCTCTGGTTCACCGCCGCCAGCGCCGCCGACCCGCCATCGCCGGCTGGCGTCGGGGCGGCGGCCACCGGGGCCGGCGGCGGCGTCACAACGGGGCTCGCCACCGCCGCGGGGGCCGCGACCACGGGCACCACCGGGGCCGTCACCGGCTTGGTAATGGTCGTCACGGGTACGGCTTCGGCCACGACAGGCGGCAGAACACCGCCACCGGTCACGGTCAGCAGACCGTCAACATAGGTGATCTGGTAATTGCCATTGCCGATACCGTCGGCATTGATGGCATAGGTGCCGGCGGGCGACGCCGCATCGGCCAGCGTCTGGAACCGCAGCCCCGTCAGCACCGCCGCCCCATCGCCATTCACCAAGCCCTGGAAGCGCGCGGTAAAGACCGGGTTCCCCGCCCCCGCCTGTCGCGTGGCATTATCGACCAGCACCGATAGCGGCGCTGGCGTTATGACGAAATCGGCACCGGTGAAGCTGACCCGATAATTGCCATTGGCCGTCAGGCTGCCCTGGGTAATGGCATAGCGTCCGGCATTGCCGCCGCCGGCCCGCACCAACCCGCCGCTCAGAACACCCGCCGCACTGTCATCCCGCTTCAATCCCGACACCGCAAAGGTCAGGGCCGGATCGTTGGCACCATACATCCGGGACACGGCATTGGCGGCCACGGTCAGCAGGGCCGGGTTGATCACCATCTGCGCGCCCGTGAAGGACAGGGTATAGTTCCGCGACGTCAGACCCAGGCTGCCCTGGTTGATGGCATAGGTCCCAGCATCCTCCCCCGCCGCCCGACCGAGGCTGCCCGACAGCACCGTCCCCGCGCTGTCCCCGCGCTTCAGGCCGGAAACGGCATAGGTCAGTGTCGGGTCACCATCGCCATAGGTGCGCGTCACCATGGCCGCCGCCACCGAGAGGTTGGCCGGGCTGATGGTCAGGGTGCCGGGGGTGAAGCTGATGGTATAGTTCGGACTGATGCTGACCAGACTGCCCTGATTGATGGCGTAACTGCCGACATCCTCGCCGCCCGCCCGGCTCAAGGCACCGGCCAACACCTTGTCCAGACTGTCCTTGCCGCGCAGGCCTGTGGCCGCATAGGTCAGGGCTGGATCGGCATCGCCATAGATCTTGGACAGGTTGGCCGCCACCACGGCCAGGGTCAGGTTGGCGGGCCGGATCGCGAAATCCGCGCCCGTAAAGCTCAGCGTATAGTTGGCATTGGCCGTCAGGCTGCCTTTAGCGATGGCATAGGTGCCGACATCCTCTCCCGCCGCCCGGCCCAACGCCCCCGACAGGGCCGATGCCGCACTGTCCCCGCGCTTCAGGCCATTGACGGTAAAGGTCAGCGCCGGGTCCTCATCCATGTAAATCCGGCTGACGGCATTGGCTGTGACCGACAGGGCCGCTGGCGTGATGGTCAGGGTGCCGCCATTGAAGCTCAGCGTGTAATTGGCCCCCGCCGACAGGCTGCCCTGTTCCACCGCATAGGTGCCAGCATTCTCCCCCGCTGCGCGTTTGATCTCCCCGGTCAGGCTGTCGCCCGCCACCAGGCCGGCGGCTGTGAAACCCAGGGCCGGATCGGCATCACCATAGATCTTGGTCCCCGACCCCGCCGTCACGGTCAGGGCGGCAGGCGTGATGGTCAGCGTCCCACCCGTGAAGCTCAGCGTATAGTTCGCCCCCGCCG
>NZ_JBMDKE010000075.1:0-12871 GCF_057809555.1 Niveispirillum sp. FG156
CCGCGCTGAAGGCTGAGGCTGCGGTTGAGATTGAAGCACTCCGTGTACAGCTTGATACCCTCCAGGCTGCTCTTTTGGAGCAACGGACTGAGGCCCAAGAGTCCCTCAAAGCGGCTCAGTTGGAAGTTGAGCGGGTTTCCAAGGCTCACCATCATGACCTTGAACAGGCTGCCGCGGTCGAAGCCGCGCTGAAGGCTGAGGCTGCGGTTGAGATTGAAGCACTCCGTGTACAGCTTGATACCCTCCAGGCTGCTCTTTTGGAGCAACGGACTGAGGCCCAAGAGTCCCTCAAAGCGGCTCAGTTGGAAGTTGAGCGGGTTTCCAAGGCTCACCATCATGACCTTGAACAGGCTGCCGCCGAGATCAACGCACTGCGCGGACAGTTTGATAACATCCAATCTGCCCTCATTGCACGGCAGGAAGAAGTCCAGGTCATCCGAGAAAAAGCCCAGGAAACGCAGGCTGAGCTCGAGCGCGTATCGGCTCAACTTGTAGAGGAATCAGTCCGCACGGAACGTTTCAATTTTGAGCGCTCTGAAGCTAAGCAACATCTGGAAGCCCTTGAAAGGCGCTTGCAAGAGCAATCAGACCGGCTTTCCGAGAAGCTGAACAGAGCGGTCATCGACGTCGTCAGTCTCACGCAGGCACTGAGGAATGAAGTAAATCATAAAAAGTTGTTCATACTATCTGCATCGAATAGGTTGATCAGCAAGTTGGTGACAATTGCCTCTATAGCCCAAGAATCAGATATCACCGCAGCTATCATTGAATCTGGTATATTCGACGCTAACTGGTACACAAAAAAATATGGGGACGTAGCAGAGGAGCAGATGGACCCACTGCGCCATTATATATGGCACGGCGCTGGAGAAAGTCGTAACTTGTTCGATAGTACTGCGCCTTCTTGGTATAGCGGGGCCACCGCAGAAGCCATGAGTGCTATTGTTGGATCTGAGCTTTTCGACCAGGCTTGGTACACTGAGGAATATCCTGATGTTGCCATGACTGGTATGAATCCCATCGATCATTACCTTGCCTTTGGGGTGCTGTTGCACAGAAATCCAGGGCCATATTTCCATACGAAATTCTACCTTATGGAGAATAGGGATGTCGCTCAGGCAGGGTTTAATCCGTTATTCCATTATATCCGGGATGGTCGCGCCGAGGGCAGGTTGCCGACACCCCCTCAGGCCATGATTCCTTATGCCGATTCTGTGAAGGCCGTAGATCCGCCACCCGAGCAAGGGCCTCCCCAAACTTGGTCGCAAGGCGAGCCTCAGCCCAATCTTCTGAATTTCCTGCGCGAGGAGTTCCCGGAGGAAGCCGCTGCCATCGTTGAGCACATGCGCCAATTTCAAATGCCGTTCGTACCAACCTCACAGCATCCACCAGCTCCGTTTGAGCAAGAGATCAACACTTTTATCCAAAAGATCCAGACGTTGGGCCAGCGGTTCCCGGAGACTGATACGCCGGACATCAGCATTATTGTGCCGGTGTATAATCATATCCGCTACACGCTGTCGTGCTTGGCAGCTGTTCTGGCGCAGAAGACCCGCTACAGTTTCGAGATTATCATCGGCGACGACTGCTCTTCCGATGCCACTCAGCAGGTTCTGGGCGCGCTTGGTGTCCATTGCGTGCGATATATGCGTAACCTCTCCAATTTGGGCTTTATCGGCAATTGCAACGCAGCAGGAAGAATCGCCAAGGGATCATATGTATTGCTGCTGAACAATGATACACTGGTGATGCCTGGTTGGCTGGATGAGTTAATCGACACGCTGAAGGATAACCCAGACATCGGCCTTGTCGGGTCCAAGCTCTTATTTGCAGATGGCACGCTGCAAGAGGCCGGTGGCATCATCTGGCAAGATGGCTCAGCCTGGAATTTCGGCCGATCTGGTAATCCGCGTCGACCTGAATATTGTTACATGCGGGATGTTGATTACTGTTCCGGTGCTTCCATTGCGCTGTCCAAGACGCTGTGGGACGAACTGGGAGGGTTCGACACCTACTATGAGTTCGCTTACTGCGAAGATTCCGATCTGGCATTCCGCGTTCGGGCTACCGGTAAGCGCACGGTCTTTCAGGCGTTGTCGATGCTTATCCACTTCGAGGGCGTCACCTCAGGCACGGACACTGCGCAGGGCCCCAAAGCGTATCAGGTATCGAACACCAAGCGCTTTTTCGAGCGGTGGAAAGATGTTCTGGCCTCCCATCGTCCGAATGGCGAGGCACCAGAACTAGAAAAGGAGCGGCAGATCAAGAAGCGGGTGTTGGTCATCGACCACATCTCACCTGAGCCGGACCGCGATGCCGGATCGGTCACCTGCCTGGGAATGATACAGTCGCTTCAAAAACTAGGGTATAAAGTAAGCTTCATTCCGGAAACTAACTTTGCCTTCTTGCCGGTCCAGACGCGTCGTTTGCAGCGTATGGGCGTTGAGGCAATCTATGGGCCTGATTACCCTACCATCGACCTCTATCTGGAAGTCTATGGCGGCCTACTCGATCTTGCATTGGTGTTTCGTATCAACCAAGCACAACGAACAATACCAATAATCAGGAGGTTAGCGCCGGACAGCAGGATTATTTTTCATACGATCGACTTGCATTACATACGCGAGATGCGCGAGGCCCAATTGGAGGCAGCGGAGGAAAAATTCATCCAGGCACAGAATAGGCGTGATATCGAGTTACGCCAGATCGCAGCTGCAGACATTTCAATTGTCCACAGCATCGCGGAGAAGGAGATACTAAAGCAAGAGTTGCCGTCGTTGGAAACCTACGTTTTCCCTTTGATTATGGATGTAGTCGGCTGCAAGACGAGATTCACTGAGCGTCGCGGTATTATGTTCCTCGGCGGATTCCGTCATCAACCTAACTTAGATGCGGTTCTCTATTTCTCTCAGGAAGTCTGGCCTTTGATTCATGCCCGCAATCCGGACATCGTATTTAATGTAATTGGCGCGGATGCCCCACCTGAAATATTGGCTTTGCATGACGTGAACAACATCAACGTAATTGGCTTTGTTGAGGAATTGGCACCTTGGTTCGAAGCCGTTCGCCTGTCCATTGCCCCACTGCGATACGGTGCTGGAATCAAAGGCAAGGTCGGGCAGAGCCTATCGCATGGTGTCCCCTGCATTGCAACAAGCATAGCCGTAGAGGGAATGGGACTGGCGATTGGCACCGAAGTGCTGGTAGCTGATGATCCGGTGAACATGGCTGAAACCATTCTGGCCACCTATAGAAACGAGGCTCTATGGCAGCGGCTGTCTTTGGCTGGGATGGGCTTCGTGGAACGAGAATACTCAAGTTCAGTAACTGAGCGCCGGATGAGGGAAGTCATCGATTTAGCGACATGCATTAGGTGAACTGCGTCGGGATAGAGTTGGTTGAACCGTTCTGAGTTTGCCGGAGATCACGTCCTTTTGTGTGATGTAGGAGCGCTATCGCCGGGGCAGACCCTCCGGCAGCCTACGCCGACCTCCAGGTCGGCCCCGGCGGGCGGTCATTGAGCCGCGGCGGATAACAGCGTCAGAGCCAAACTTCAATGCTGATTGACAGACAACGCCTCGTCCCACGCCAACAACGGTCCAGACCAGTCCGACACTCCCATGCCTCAGCCTCTATATCCCGAAGGCAAAAATAATCACGGCAAACCGGCAAACGCAAATGTAGTACTAAGTTCGTGTTCGTCAATAAATGAAGCGATCACACGATTTACTCGATCTATCGACGCTTGCGCCATTGGATCTGCCACCGGCATGAGCTGCAATCGATCATCGAACAGGGCATGATGATGCACTATCCAGGGCTCAGCCAACAGGGGTGGCAGATCGATGTGAGCTGGGAAATTCCATCGGTTGTCGAGCATGCGCAACGGTAGGCGCAGCTCACTGACTGCGAGGCAGAAGGCGACCTGATCCAGGTGAATGCTCCATTGATCCATCAGGCTGATGTGATCGTTCAACCAATAGGCCCAGTAGACCCACCTCCTGCCTAGACGAGCCAACTCACTGCGAGGCAGGGAATATAGGCCGCCGTTGAAGTTGCCAATATATGTTTCAAATGAAATGCCAGTCGCCGCGTTGCGAAATTGACCGGTGCAGATGCCTGGAATGGCGACATTGGCAGCGGCAAAAATCTTGTCCAGGACGGACAAAGGTGGGTTTGGTTTGTCCACGAGCTTGCCGGCCACGAGACCGGACAATTCCTTAAAAGGCGGCTTGCCGGTGAAGACCATGTCGGTATCGGTCAGTACTACTGTTGTTCGGTCCGTGCCGAATGAAGTAGCACATTGCATGATCTTGTTGGCATGGGGATATCTGCCTGAAAAGGGTTTGATCTCATGTGTCTGCACACCAAGTTCCCGGAACAGCCCCGACAATCTCGAGGGCAGAGCGCAAACGTGGTGAATGTGCAGGCGATCGGCATCGACGCCTGCCAACGTCGTGGCCGTCGCCAGCCAGGGGATGATGCTGTTCCATATGGACGGAACGTCGTCGAGCACGCAAGAGAGGACGACGGACTCTTCCGGGCGCAGGGAGCCGGAGCAATAAGCGATCCCGGGCAACGGCGCTGTGTTGTGTACAGGTTCGATCTCGAAGAAGCGAAGGATCTGGTTTCGGCATGTGGCAGCCAGGATGGCCCCTCCAGGAGAAATGTCTAGTCCCTTGGCTCCACCCTCAAGGGGGCGGTGCTCTTCCGGGACGGGTTCGCGCGATTTGTCGAAAGCTTGCTGGTCGACCCCCTCCGTCTTGAAGGAAGAGGCTGCTATGTCCGACTGCCAGCCGTCGACGGTTTCGAAAACATGGAGATAGCGGCCGCCGGCGTCTGCCACGTAGAGCCGACGTCCTTCCAGATCAAACTGCAAGCCATGTGCATAATGCATGTCTTCATCGGTAAGGCAGCAGACTGGCACATAGCAGGGGCGTTCGCGTGATGTGTCTGGAGCGCCGACCAGTCGTCGATAGACGACCACCCGGTGATGATCATGGTCGCTGAGCGCCAGCAAAGCGCCTGTTCGTGACAGCGCAATGCCGTCGATCACCTCAAGCCCTTCCTGCGCGACGGTCACCCCCGGCTCGACAGTTACCGTTTCCTGGTCCAGATGGCACCGAAACGTGGAAACGGTATTGAAGCGATTGCAGGAGACAAAAAGGACGCCATCCAGATACCTGACTGATCCTGGGCCGCAGAAAAGGCCTCGACCTCTCAGGTCCCGCATCTCGCCGGATGCGCCGAAAAGCGGCGATGTTACCTCCGCCAGGGGGCTGAGGACACATGGGCCGCCCCAGTCAGTAGAGGGCGGTATACGAAAGAAGGCCAGTTTGCCGTTGCGATTGGCGACAACCAGAATATTGTCGTTCAAAAACTCTACCCCGTGCGGTACCGATATGCTGGGAGACCGAATCTCCACTTCAAAATCGACTGTAATCGGCCGTGTCATGATGTCGATGGAATACAAAAGGATGCACCCATCGGTGGCCGCCACCGCCAAGCGGAGCCCCGATGGTGAGAAACGGATGTCTTCGGTACGATAAGTCAGGTTGGAAATGTCGGAGTTTCGATGTGCGATGACCTTGAACATGGCTGAAAGGAGGCTCCGCTAAATCTTAATGGGACCGGAGGGACATTGATGGAGTCAGTATGCACCATCCGCAGGAAATCGCATGGCTGCATCTGGCCTGCTAAACAGGCTGCCCTGGCTCTCCGTCGAAGAATTCCAAATAAGGAGAAGCCTTTAAAGCCTCCTTCAGCTCTCGATAATTTTCAATGATGTTCTCTACATTTCCCGAACTTAATTTGGCTGTTCTGATCAACAGGGTTTCAGGGTCGACCGCCAGAAATCTCAATACGTTATTGATGACATTGTCTGTTTCATCGATTAATTCTTCATAAGAAATGTCTATCTTTTCGTGATTTGAGAATATCGTATCGAAATAAAGTTCTTGGCCGGCTATTTCCTCGAAATCCTTAACGCATTCCGAGGCGCTGAGGGTGACCGCCTCGTAGGAAGGCAGCTTGTTTCCATCAAAAACATTCGCCACACCACTTTGGTACAAAAGCTTGAGAGAAATAAGGCGCCTTAGACGATTCGCCCTTTTCAAATGAATGATCTTTACGGAATTGTCAGTGCGCAGATAATCAAAAACTTCCTTTAAACTTCCGTCCAGAAGGTAATTGTATAAAAACTTCACCCCAACAGATCTGAATTTTCCTGGGTATAATACAATCCTATCCAAGAAATACTCAGGGCTTTTCTCCCTTTGATCAATCAATAGATCGGCAATATTGGATATTTCGTCTCTGCCCGCCCCCAGTAGGCGTCTCGCGCTCGCAGGATTTGGGGTAATGACCTCCCCGTGGCAGCAGATGCGTGAATGGCTGTTGAGCATGTTGCGAAGCATGGTGCTACCGGTTCTGGCGGCGCAAATGATGATAAACCGGTTACTTGTCACTCCCACTTCCATAGCCTGCCCCATATACGCCTGACGCCGTCGTACTTTATGCGGGTTCGTGAGTCACGCTGCCATTTGCTGAGCGCTCGCAGCGTCATGATAGCGTTTTTCGGCCTCGGCAGGCGTGATATTTCCGATGGGCTCGAGCAGACGGTGGTTGTTGAACCAGTCAACCCATTCGAGGGTTGCGTATTCAACGGCTTCAAAGGATTTCCACGGTCCTCGCCTGTGGATCAGTTCCGCCTTGTAGAGGCCGTTGACTGTCTCGGCCAAAGCATTGTCATATGAATCGCCAACACTGCCGACCGACGGCTCGATGCCGGCTAGGCCCAGCCGCTCGGTACATCGGATGGACAGATATTGGTTGCCCCTGTCCAAATGATGGACCAGGCCAGATTTCCCGGCTGGTCGACGCTGGTGCAGGGCTTGCTCCAGGGCATCCAGGACAAAGCCGGCGTCGGCCGTCCGGGATATCCGCCAGCCGACGATCCGCCGGGCAAAGGCGTCGATGATGAAAGCCACATACACCAAGAAAGCCGTTCCAGGTGGATACATAGGTGAAATCAGACAGCCATAGTTGATCGGGCCTGTCAGCCCGGAACTGCCGATTCACCTGATCCAGCGGACAGGGCAAGGCCTTGTCGGCAATGGTAATTTTCACCGGCTGGCCGCGGATCGCGCCGCGCAGGCCCATCTCCCGCATCAGCCGCGCAACCTGGATGCCCTCGCGCTGCAACTGCCGCCACACCTTGCGCACTCCATAAACCTGGAAATTCTCATCGAACACCCGCCGGATATCGGTTATCAGGCCCGCATCGCGTTGCGCCCGCGCCGGGAGCTTGGCCGGATCAGCCTTGCGGGCCACACGCCGACGCACAGTCGACGGGGCGATCAGCAGAACCCGGCAGATCGGCTCGACCCCGTATTTCTGGCGGTGGGCATCAATGAAGCCCAGCGTCATTTCGGTCGGCGGTCGAGCTCCGCCATCGCGAAATAAGCCGATGCCTTGCGCAGAATCTCGTTCGCTTGGCGCAGTTCCCGGATCTCCCGCTCCTGCGCCTTCAGCTTCTCCAGCATATCCAGCGGAACGCCAGCCCTGCTGCCGCTTTCCACCTCGGCCTTCTTGACCCACTCGTTCAGTGTGTGCGCCGAGCAGCCAATCTTGGAAGCCACGGACGACACCGCCGCCCATCGCGACGGATGATCCTTCTCGAGGTCCAGGACCAGCCGAACAGCCCGATCGCAGACCTCGGCTGAAAACTTGTTCGTTGTCTTGTTCATGGTAGACCATCATCTCAGGAGTTGGAGCCGCCGACAATTCAGGCGCGGGTCACCCGCGCCTGATGCTCTGCATCGTTCACGGCCACGAAATGCAGGTTTGGTCGACGGGCCGCCTCCGCGATGGCATCAGCATCCGCCGCGTCATTCTTTTGCCGCTTGACGAACGTCTTCACATAGATCGGCAGGATCAGCCGCACCTCATTCCCTGCACCCTGGGCGACGCGACCCCAATGATTGCTGATCGAACAGGCCTCCATCGCAACGATGCAGCGGGGATGTCCTGCCAGAAACTCCATCAGCTTCAGTCGCGACAAAGGCCGATTGAACAGCACCTTGCCGCTAACGTCCGTCCCGCAGACCTGGAAATGCCGCCTGCCCAGGTCGATTGCCAGCAGATATGTCGCCTCCATCATGACCTCCAGTGTAAGGTAGGTCGGAAACCAAAATCTGGAAACCAACCATCCCCAGGTGAAGGGGGCATCCACACCATCAGTTCAACTGGTTCAACAACCGGCGCCTCCTCGAGCCTAGCGGAAATATTCCACCAGCCGAGGCGGAACAACGCTATCATGATACCGTGAGCACTCAGCAAATGGCCGCGTGACTCACGAACCTTTGCCGCCGACAATCCCGGCGCAGTTCAGAAGGAGGATGGCGATTTGACTACACTGCAAGCTAGACTTGCTGCTCAGACTCAAATCGCATGTGGAAAGCAGGCGGTCATTCTGGTTGGCGGTCGAGGAACACGGTTAGGTCCTCTAACTGACCATATACCGAAGCCATTACTATATGTTGGTGGCAAGCCATTCTTGGAACATTTGGTAGCCAATTTGGCCCGACATGGCTTCCGTCGCATCGTACTATTGGCCGGATACTTAGCTGAACAGATGCAGACGTTGGTTGATCGAGCACCCGACCTGGGTGTGGAAATCACATGCATAGTTGAGCCCGAACCAGCCGGGACCGGTGGAGCGCTGATATATGCCCGCCACCTGCTGGATGAAAAGTTTCTGCTACTTAACGGCGATTCTCTGCTGGATATTAATTATCTAGCGCTGACGGTTGGGGATGGCTGGAAGGAAGGTGACTGGGGGCGTGTAGCCCTCCGTACGGTATCGGACGGCAGCCGCTACGGTGTGGTGGAGCATACTGGCGGCCGTATCACCAGCTTCGCTGAAAAACCAAGCCGACTTGGTTCTGCCGTCATTAATGGAGGAATTTACTGGTTGGATCATGCAGTCCTGAGCATGATCAATACACTGCCATGCTCACTAGAACGTGATATTCTTCCAGCTCTTGCGCGCAAAGGTAAGTTAAGCGGTGGCGTGTTCGATAGTTATTTTATTGATATTGGAGTATCAGAGGATTTCAACCGCGCACAGATAGAAATTCCACTCTGGCACTGGCGCCCTGCCGCATTTTTGGATCGGGATGGGGTTCTGAATGCTGATATCGGGTATGCGCATCGTCCAGATCAGATTAAGTGGTTGCCGGGAGGCCGTGAAATGATCCGCTACCTAAATGATCAAGGTTATTTCGTATTTGTTGTCACAAACCAGGCTGGTGTGGCTCGAGGCTATTATAATGAAGAAGCAGTGTGTAGTTTGCATGCTTGGATGCAGACGAATCTAGCCGAAATCGGAGCCCATGTTGATGATTGGCGCTACTGCCCCTATCACCCTGAAGGTGTAATTTCAGAATATCGTAGAAATCATCCTTGGCGCAAGCCGGAGCCAGGGATGCTTCAGGATTTAATGAAGGAATGGCCCGTTAAGTTGAAGGGTAGCTTCCTCCTGGGGGACAAAGAAAGCGATGTCCAGGCCGCAACTGCGGCAGGCATCCCGGGGTATTTCGTCGATTGTACGGATATGTTGACGCAGGTTCGTACACTGATCACACAATGTAAGTTGTCCCTGACCGCCAGCTGATTATTAATTTACACGCGGAACTGAACCGGGATTTCAGAGCTGGTCCCCGGTGAGGAGACAGTTTGGTAAGCTTGGTTGGCCCTTATTTGTCAATCGGCATAGAAGTTTGACCCTGTATCGGCGTCGAAAGTTGACCCAGCTTTGGTTTGTGTTTGGCGGTCGTGCAGGTAGTCCATAGGAGGGCCCCGCGCGCGGCGCGGCGTGCCCCCACGAGGCTGACGCGGCGTCGCGCGCGGGAGGAACCTGTGGACCCACCTGAACGATCCGCCAGGGGTGGGGGTCCGGGGGCGGGGATCAAGCTCGGTTCTTGAACCGCCAGCTGTCATTGCCGGTTTCGACGATGTCGCAATGATGGGTGAGCCGGTCGAGCAGGGCCGTGGTCATTTTGGCGTCCCCGAACACGTTGGGCCATTCGCCGAATGCCAGGTTGGTGGTGACCAGGATGGAAGTCTGCTCATAGAGCCGGCTGATCAGGTGGAACAGCAACTGGCCACCGGATTGGGCGAATGGCAGATAGCCCAGTTCATCCAGCACGACGAGGTCGAGCCTGGCGAGATGGTCGGCGGTGCGCCCCTGCCGTCCGCCCCGTGCCTCGGCATCAAGACGGTTGACCAGATCGACGACAGTGTAGAACCGGACCCTGGCGCCGCTGCGGATGCAGGACCGGGCGATGGCGATGGCCAGATGGCTCTTGCCGGTGCCTGTTCCGCCCACCAGCACGGCGTTGCGCTGCTCGGCCAGGAACGATCCGGTGGCCAGATCACGGATCAATGCCTCGTTGATCGGCGTGCCAGAGAAATCGAATTGGGCCAGGTCCTTGGCCAGCGGCAGGCGGGCGATGGTCATCTGGTACTTGATCGACCGCGCCTCCTTCTCGGCGATCTCGGCCTTCAGCAGTTCGCCGATGATGCGGGGCACGGGATATTGCCGCTTGAGCCCATCGGCGATCACCTCGTCAAAGGCGGCACGCATGCCGGTGAGCTTCAGCGTGCCCATGATCTCCAGGATTTCATGACGCTCCATTGACCGTTCTCCGCAGGCTGTCGTACCGCCCGCAATCGGCCACCGGCGTATGCCGGAGTGTCAGGGCGGCGGGGGTGAGGATGCTGACGGGGGTGGGTGGCTCCCGATGCCGGGACAGAATGTTCAGCACCACGTCGCTGGAATGCACTCCGTTGTGCAGGGCCTCGGCACAGGCCGCCTCCACGGCGGCCAGCCCGTCGGTCAGCACGGCAGCCAGGATATCCACCATTTGCCGGTCGCCATCGGCTGAGCCAGCCAGCCTGGCCCGGATACGGCCCAGGCTGCCGGGCAAGGCCCAGTCCTTGAACGGCGCCCCGTTGCGCAGCGCGCCCGGCTTGCGGGCCAGCACAGGCACATAATGCCAGGGATCGTAGACCGTCCCGCCCCGGCCGAACTGCCTCGGGTGATCGGCCACCAGGTCGCCATCCTGTCGGATCAGGATCCGTTCGGCATACGCATGGACCTATACCGGTCGGCCGACGGCGCGCGCCTGGACGGAATATTTGTTGTTGTCGAACCGGACCAGACAGGTTCGCGATACAGAGGCCGGATTGCTGTGGAACCCGTCGAACGGCCCGGCATAGGCCACCAGGTGCGGCCGCTCGGCCTCGAACATCTCCCACACTGTCCGGTCACCCTGTTCCGGATGGCGATGCGCCCGGGCGTGGGAAACGCAGCGGTCCAGCAGCCAGGCATTCATCTCCGCATAGGTCTTGAACCGCAGCCGCGGCGTAAAGAACCGTTCCCGCACCAGGCCGACCTGGTTCTCCACCTGGCCTTTCTCCCAGCCCGCCGCTGGCGTGCAGGCGACCGGCTCCACCAGATAATGCGCGCACATCTGGGCAAAACGTCGGTTGAACGCCCGCTCCCTGCCCAGGAACACCGTATCCACCGCCGTGCGCATATTGTCGTAGATGCCGCGCGTGCAGGTTCCCCGGAAAAAGGCGAAAGCCCGGTCATGGGCATCAAACACCATCTCCTGCGTCTCGCGCGGATAGGCCCGCACAAAGAATATCCGGCTATGGCACAGGCGCACATGCGCTACCTTGACCGTCGTCGTTGCCCCGTTCAGCACCACGATCTCGTGGCTCCAGTCGAACTGGTAGGCCTCACCCGGTGCGAAATTCAGCGGTACATAGGCATCGACGCTGCTGGAAACCCGACCCTGCCGCCATTGGCGAGCATAGCGGCGCACCGCGTCGTAGCTGCCAGCGTAACCAAGCGCTACCAGCTCCTCATGGATCCGGATCAGTGTCAGCCGTTCCCGTGCCGCCTTGGCCTCGTTCGCCAACAGCATGCGGTCCAGCTCACCGGTCCATTGCCCCAACTGCGGTCGGGGCTGCACCGTCCGCTCATAATCAAAGGCCGTCGCCCCAGATCGCAGAACCTTCCGTACCGTGTTCCGAGATACGCCAAGGTTGCGGGCGATCTCCCGGATACCCTTCCCCTTGACCAAGGACTCACGGCGGATCCGCCCAATGGTTTCCACGATCAGCATCCCCCAGCCCGCCCAGATCGGTTCTCGATCCAGGCAGTCCAACAGCCATGAACAGCAGGGTCAAAGTTCGACGCCTATAATCCCGATATACGGGTCACTTTTCCACGCCGGATAACAGGCACCGACACGAAGTCGGAACTGATCCGCCATGTCGCTCCACTTGGCTGGGAACATATCGGTCTCACAGGTGACTATGTTTGGGGGGCTGATCCACTACCGGAAAACGGATTGCGCCCACTGCGACGGCCTATTTCCATTCTCGCAGCATAGTTCATTATTCGTTCTCACGAGCGGTACGTAAAATGCACTTTCGTGTCGGCACCCCTATGAGCCTTTCCTGCGCGAACGTCTGGCCGCCGTGCCGGAATTAACGGCCAGACGCCTGCACCGGGAAATCAAAGAGCAGGGCTATAAGGGCGGCTACACTCTGGTGAAGGTCTTTGTCCGGTCCGTGCGGCCGGCACCGGCCAGGCGTTTCGAGCGCCGGTTTGAGACGCCGCCGGGCAAACAGGCCCAGGTGGATTTCGCCTATTTCAAAACCGAGTTCACCGACGAACCTGGCGCGGAGAGGGTGGTCTGGCTGTTCTCCCTGGTGCTGGGCCATTGCCGCATGATTTGGGCGCGGTGCGGCTGGTATTGGACAATGAGGGCCAGCACTGCTCACGGTGGCAGGC
>NZ_JBMDKE010000076.1:0-11680 GCF_057809555.1 Niveispirillum sp. FG156
GGCGCGGTTAGCGCCGATATGAGTCATGTCGCAGCTATCGCTGCTCTTGCTGGGTCCCGGCTTTCGCCGGGATGACGAAGTGGGGTGCGCCTCAAGTTAAACCAGACGGGCATTAAACCGAAAACGACGTGCCGCAGCCGCAGGACGACGCGGCGTTGGGGTTGACGACCTTGAAATAGCTGCCCATCAGGTCTTCCACGAAATCCAGCTCCGCACCGGCCAGCAGGTCGAGCGAGACATCATCCACCACCAGCTTGGCTGCGTCCTTGGCGAACACATGGTCATCCTCGTTGGTGACCGTGTCGAAGGAGAAGCCGTACTGAAAGCCGGAGCAGCCGCCACCCGAGACGGTCAGGCGCAGCATCTGGTCGGGATTGCCCTCCAGCATCGCCAGCTTGGTGATGCGGCGGGCGGCACTGTCGGACAGGGTCATGGCCCTGGCGCCGGGCGGCGGGGTGCCGGCGTCGCCGGTACGGGCCGATGTGATGGTCATTGAATGGTTCCTGTCTGCTAACGACTGGACAAACGCTTACACCCTATGTAAGCGGCGAAGGCGTGTCCGTCAAAGGTGGGCATGGCATGCGCTGGAGATAGCATGATGATGCGTTGGCAGTCCCTGTTGTCCCGCAAGCGTCTGGCAAAGGACGGTTTGGCCCCGGAACTGCCCTATCGCAGCGCGTTTGAGATCGATATCGACCGCATCACCTTTTCCACCAGCTTCCGGCGCCTGTCGGACAAGCAGCAGGTGCATGGCATCGGCGGGTCGGATTATGTGCGTTCCCGCCTGACCCATTCGATGGAGGCGGCGCGGGTTGGCCGGTCGTTGGGCAGTTGGGCAGGGGCGGAGATCATCGCCCGCTACGGCCAGGATGCCGTGTCGGCCAGCGCCGCCGATATCGGCGACGTGGTGGGTGCGGGCGCGCTGGCTCACGACCTGGGCACGCCGTGTTTTGCCCATACGGGGGAGGATGTGATTTCCGATTGGTTCGCGGGCACTACCCTGGGCCGCGAAATCCTGTCGGGTGTGGATGGGCAGCAGGCCGCTGAACTGTCCAACTTCGAAGGCAATGCCCAGGGGTTCCGGGTGCTGACCCGCCTGCAGGGTTGGCGCGCGCAGGGTGGCTTGCAGCTGACGGCGGCCACGCTGGGCACCTATGGCAAATATCCCTGGGCTGCCCCCGCCAGTCCTGGCGAAGAACGCCCGCATAAGCGCAAATATGGCTTCCTGGGCAGCGAGACCGACCTGATGGCAGAGGTGGCGGACGAGCTGGGTCTGATCCCCATTGGCCGCGATGCGTGGTGCCGGCATCCGCTGGCCTATCTGGTGGAGGCGGCGGACGATGCCTGTTACTCCATCGTGGATATCGAGGATGCGGTGAAGATGCGCATGCTGTCCTTCGCCGATGCGGAGGAACTGCTGGAACCGCTGATCGATTGGGACCGGGCGGAGTATGAGGGGATCGAGGATGAGGATCGCCGCCTGATCTATCTGCGCGCCCGCGCCATCGACCGGCTGGTCACCGATGCGGCCGCCGCCTTTCTGGACAAGCTGCCCGACATCATGGAGGGCAAGCCGGTCGGCCCGCTGTTGAAGATGATCGCGCGCACCGACGCGCTGAAGGACATCTCCGACGTCTCCTACACCCAGATCTATCGCGGGCATCAGCGCTGCGAAACCGACATCATCGCGGCCCGTACCGTCACCACCCTGCTGGATGCTTATGCCGAGGCGTTGCTGGCGCGGGAAAAGGCGGGGCCGGGTGCCGACCTGCCCCGCCGCTTCGCCTCACTGCTGGAAACCGTACCGGGCATCCGGCAAATCCCCTATGACCGGGCCGGCTGGACCCGGTCGCTGATGGATTACATCGCCGGCATGACCGACCGCTTCGCCATCCGGCAGGCGCAGTTGATCGCGGGGTGAGGGGTTATAACAACCCCTCAATCGCTGCCTTCAGCGCTTCCGGCTTCACCGTCGGCCCGAACCGGCCCACCACCTTGCCCGACCGGTCCACCAGGAACTTGGTGAAGTTCCATTTGATGCGGCTGCTGCCCAGGAAGCCGCGCTTTTCCTTGGTGATCCATTTGTACAGCGGATGGGCATTGTCGCCATTCACGTCGATCTTGGCGAACATGGGGAAGGTGACGTCATAGGTGAGCGAGCAGAAATTGGCGATTTCCGCCGCGTCGCCCGGTTCCTGCTTGCCGAACTGGTTGCAGGGAAAGCCCAAGATCGCCAGACCGCGCGCCGCATAATCGCGGTGCAGCGCCTCCAGCCCCTCATACTGATAGGTGAAACCGCATTTCGACGCGGTGTTCACGATCAGCATGACCTTGCCGCGCCAGTCACCCAGTGACACATCCTTGGCATCAAGTGTCTTGGCGCTGAAGTCATAGATGCTGGTCATGGACACACTCCCCGTTGATCGTGCGCGATGATGCGACGGGCGGGGGGCAATTGGCAATGCGGGGCAGGGATGGAATTCGATCTTTTCGTGGGCATCGACTGGACAGGGGCACAGCCGGCCCGCGCGGTGGCCGTGGCCGCCTGTGATCAATCCGGTATGGTCCGCCCCGTCTGGCCCCGTGACCGCCATTGGCGGCGGCAGGAGGTGGCCGACTGGATCGCGGAACAGGTCGCGTCGGGCCGCCGCATCCTGGCCGGGTTCGATTTCGGATTCGCCATGCCCTGGGTCGATGGTGTCGGCTATCTGGATGGCCGTGTGCCGGATGTGACCGACATGTTCGCCCTTTGGGACCTGATCGATCAGGCCAGTGACGGGGCGGAGGATGATTTCGCCGGTGCCGCCGTCCATGACCCACGCCTGTTCCCCAGCTTCTGGATCAACGGCCCCACGCCCGCGCATTGGGGCGATGGCTCCACCAAGCGGCGGCGGGTGGAGGTTGTGGCGGCAGAGACGGGGGCGGGCACGCCCGTGTCGCTGTTCAAGCTGGCGGCGGCGGCCAAGCAGGTGGGCAAGGCGTCGCTGGCCGGGATGCGCACCCTGAAACGGTTGCGCGGCCTGACGGGTGACAATCTCGCGATCTGGCCGGTGGAACAACCGGGGCCGGGGCAAAGCGTGGCGATGGAAATCTATCCCACCCTGTTCCGCAAGCAGGCGCTGGGGGGCGTGCGCAAGATCACGGGACGGGCGGCGATGGAGGGGGCGGTGGCGCATTTCGGCTGTACCCTATCGCCCGAGCTGCCAGAACAGTTTGACGATCACATCGGCGATGCCATCATCACGGCGGCTGGGCTGTCGCGGCTGGCGGGCAAGGCATCGGCCTGGAACCCCGCCGGCCTGACGCCCGACATTGCCCGGCGTGAGGGCTGGATATTCGGGGTCGGCGCATGAAGATGGTGTTCTATGTCGCAATCGGTGGTGCGTTCGGCTCCGTGGCGCGGTATCTGACAGGGCTGTGGTTCGGTCGGCTGTTCGGCACGGGCTTTCCCTGGGCGACGCTGACGGTGAATATCGTCGGTTCCTTCGTCATGGGATTGCTGGTCGCCCTGATGGCCCAGGCCTGGTCGCCACCGGCGGAGGTTCGCGCCTTTCTGACGGTCGGCATTCTGGGCGGGTTCACGACCTTTTCCACCTTCTCCCTGGATGTGGCGGTCATGCTGGAACGGGGGGATATTGGTTTGGCGGCGGCCTATGTGCTGTCGTCGTTGATTGTCGGCATCGGCGGGTTGTTCGCCGGGCTTTATCTGGTACGGATGGTGACGGCATGAGCGATGCCGGTGAAGCGCGCGGTCCCGCAAAGATCGTCGAAACAAAGCTGGTGGCCGAGGATGAGGCCGATATCCGCCTGGACCGCTGGTTCAAGCGGCATTACCCGCAGGTGGGCCATGGCGTGCTGCAAAAGCTGCTGCGCACGGGACAGGTGCGGGTGGATGGCAAGCGCGCCGACGCCAATACCCGCCTGATGGCGGGCCAGTCCGTGCGCATCCCGCCCCTGCCTGATGCGGCACCCGCCCCGGCAGAGGGGCAGGAGACGGCGGCAAAGTCGGCCAAGCCGCTGTTCAGCGACAAGGAAGTGGCGGCCCTGCGGGCCTGCGTCCTTTATCGCGATGCCGATGTCATCGTGCTGGACAAGCCCGCCGGCATGGCCGTGCAGGGCGGGACGGGGCAGGCCAAGCATCTGGATGCCATGCTGGACCTGTTGAAGTTCGACGCACCCGGTCGGCCCAAGCTGGTTCACCGTCTGGACAAGGATACCAGCGGCTGTCTGGTCCTGGCCCGTAATGCCTTTGCCGCCACGCGTCTGACGGAAAGTTTCCGGGGCCGCGATGCGCGCAAGATCTATTGGGCCATCACGGTCGGCGTGCCGGAACCGCACCAGGGCCGCATCGACCTGTCCATCGCCAAGGAAATGTCGGCGGGGGGCGAGCGGATGATGGTCGATGAACGCAACGGCCAGCGTGCGCAATCCTATTACACCGTCCTGGAACATGCCCACCGCAAGGCGGCCTTCGTGGCCCTGTGGCCGCGCACGGGCCGCACGCATCAGTTGCGCGTGCATATGAACGCCATCGGCACGCCCATCCTGGGTGATGGCAAATATGCAGGCCAGAAGGCCTTTATTGATGGGGCGGACATGAAGCGGCAGATGCATCTGCATGCGCGCCGCATCATCATCCCGCATCCGCGCGGCGGCACGGTCGATGTGACCGCACCGTTGCCGGACCATATGAAAGGCGCGTGGGACTATTTCGGGTTCAGCGCCAATCTGAAGGAAGACCCGTTCGCGGCACTGGACTGACCCCTATTGCAGGTGATGTGCTGGCGGTGCGTCCTGCGCCGCCAGCCGCAATTCCGGCTGTTCGCAGACAGTGTCGGTCTGACGCACGGTCAGGTGGCCGGTTCTGATGCGCTGTTTGGCATTTTCGATGGCGTGTATCTGGCCAGGGGTCAGAAAGCGGTCAGCCCCCTGACGCACCCAGTCAACGCCACCATCGGCAATACCCAGTTCCTGGCTGCCGGCTGACCAGTGTCCGTCCACAAGATCACGCAGCGCATCATAGACGGCCACATCGACACGTTTCAGGGCGGTGGTGACGATATGGCCAGGGGCCAGCGTTTCCTGGTCGCTATCCACGCCGATGCCCATCTGTCCCGCCTGTGCCGCCGTCAGCAGCGCATCGCGGCTGGCCACGCCGGCGGCAGGGAACAATATATCCGCCCCCTCATTGATCAGTTCTTCTGCCACGACACGGGCCAGACGCCGGTCGCGAAACCCCTCCATATCCTTGGTCATGTAGCGGGTGATCACCGAGAGGGGACGCCCCGTTTCCCGCGCGCCCTGGACAAAGCCGCATCCAAATCGTTGTACCGGTGGCGTCGCGACGGCACCGATAAAGGCCAGCTTCGCCGACTTGCTGGCAAAGCCCGCCGCCATGCCGGCCAGGAACCCCGCCTCCTGCTCCCGGAACCGGATGGACCGGACATTGGGCGCCGTGACGGCACTATCGATGATGGTAAAGCGTGCGTGCGGATAGATGGGCGCCAGATGGGCCAGGGCCTTGTCATGGACATAGCCGACCAGCAGCAGCGTAGTTATGCCCCGATCCACAAAGGCGCGGATGGCCTCGGCACTGTCCTGTTCACTGTTGATCACGCGCTGACGAAACCGGATGCCTCTTTCTGCCTCGAACCGTTCGGTGGCGGCAACGACAAGCGAATTATAGACCTGATCGTCCTTCTGACCGCTGTAGATGACGCCGTAATCATCCGAAGCGCGCGCCAATGGTGCGGGCAGGAAACTAAGGACAATCATCAAGGCGTAGAACAACCGCATTCGAACGTATGATTCCCGGTTAAAGCCTAATCGTGCCATCTATATCCGGGGTTTGATACCGATGGACAGCTATCATCACCTATCCCTTTGGCTCATGCCTGTGGCATGCCGTGCATGCCGCGCCCCCACTCGACAGCGGCGGTGGTGCGGGGTAGCAAGGGGCTGGCCCGACCTGATGCCTTGAGATGTTATGCCCCTGAGACTTGCCCTGTTCGATTGCGACGGCACCCTGGTGGACAGCCAGCATGCCATCGTCGCCGCCATGGAGGCGGGGTTTGCAGCCCATGGTCTGGTACCGCCACCGGCCCGCGATGTGCGTCGCGTTGTCGGCCTGCCGCTGGTACAGGCGGTCGCCACCCTGTCGCCCGATCTGACAGCCGACGCGCATGAGGCGATAGCGGAGGCGTACAAGGCCGCCTTTTACCGCAACCGCCTGGCCGGCACCCACCCGGAACCGCTGTTCGACGGGGTGATCGAGGCCTTGGACGCGCTGGAGGCGGCCGGGTTCGTTCTCGGCATCGCCACGGGCAAAAGCCGGCGCGGTCTGGATGCCACGCTGGCCCATCATGGCTTGGCGCATCGTTTCGTTACGTTGCAGACCAGCGACCGGGTGGCGGGCAAGCCCAGTCCCGACATGGTGTTCGCGGCCCTGGCCGAAAGCGGGGTGGATGCGGCGGATACGGTCGTCATCGGCGATACCAGCTTTGACATCCTGATGGCCCGCAATGCCCGCGTCCGGTCCATCGGCGTGTCCTGGGGTTATCACGAGGGGGCGGAACTGCTGGCGGCGGGTGCGGACCTTCTGGTGCATGAATATTCGGCCCTGCCCGGTGCGGTGACGGGCCTGTTGGTCAAGGATTGAGGATCATGAAGCGCTTCTATAAGCAGGTGGAAACCATCGCCGCCGAGGGTGGCTTCACCCTGACCCTGGATGGCAAGCCGGTGCGCACGCCTGCCAAGCTGCCGCTGGTGGTGCCGACCCAGGCCCTGGCCGAGGCGATTGCCGCCGAATGGGCAGCGCAAGGGGAGGAGGTGAAGCCCGCCACCATGCCGCTGACCCAGCTGGCCAGTACCAGCATCGATGGCGTGCGCGGCCGTCTGGAGGCTGTGGCCGAAGCATCCGCCGTCTATGGCGAAAGCGAACTGGTCTGTTACCGCGCGGACGAGCCGGAGGAGCTTGTGGAGCGGCAGGCGACCTTGTGGAACCCGCTGCTGGATTGGGCCGCCCGCCGCTATGACGCGCACCTGCTGATTGCCACCGGCATCATCCATAAGCCGCAGCCGGAAGGTGCCCTGAAGGCCCTGCGCGCCGCCGTGGACCAGCTGGATGAATGGCAACTGACAGCGCTGCAGAACACCATCGGCATCACGGGTTCGCTGCTGGTGTCCCTGGCCCTGATCGACCACCATATCAATGCGGAACAGGCCTTCGATCTGGCCCAGCTGGATGAGAATTACCAGATCGAGAAATGGGGCGAGGATTGGGAAGCCGCCGACCGCCGCGCGGTGCAGCGCGCCGATCTGGCCCACACTGTCCGGTTCCTTGATTTGCTGCGCTGAAGCATTTCATTCCGCATTGCGCAAAATTTCAGGTGGCATTTCCAGTTGTCGCCAAACCTGATACAAGCTGTCGCCAACAAAGATACGTATGTTCTTGGGGGGACTGGTTGGGATGCGGAATGATGAAGTCCGTGCAGTATTCGCACGTATTGGCAATGCTGTGGATGGCGCCGTAAATGCTTTGCAGCGCCGCCTGGATATCGACGGATTGACCGCTTCCGGCCTGCGTTCCCTGATTGATGGCAGCCTGCTGGCAGACAAACAGGCGGAACTGGCCGCCGCCTTCCGGGCTTCGGGCAAGTCTCCTGCCGCGCTGGCGGCTGGTTTTGTGGCTTTCCAGGCCGATCTGTCGGCGGCCCTGATCGCATCCTCCCGCTGGAAACAGGCGGCGGCTGTCGATGGTGTCCGGGTACTGGGCGTGGTTCTGGCCGATGCATTGTCGGTGTTGCTGTCACCGGTTGCCGCAGTCAAGACCGTTGCCGGGCACTCCGCACCCGATACGGCGGGCTTCATCGCCAGCCTGATGGACCGCACCGTCGATGTCGCCACGGCCATCAATGATGCCTCTATTGCCAATGCAGAAATGGTGGGGCAGTTGCGGGCCGTGGACAGCCAGGCCCAGGCCATTGCCGCCGCGACGGAAGAAACTGTTGCCGGCGTCAACGAAATCTCCGCCCGCAGCCAGGATGTGGCCCGGCTGGCATCGGAGGCGCATGACGTGGCTGAGGGCGGGCGTCAGGCGGTTGCCTATGCCGTGCGCGGCATGGATGCCATTGCCGATGCGGTGGCGCAGAGCGCGGCGCGCGTGTCCGAACTGTCTGAAGCGTCCGACCGCATCCAGGACATCCTGGCCAGCATCGAGGCGATTGCCGCCCAGACCAACCTCCTGGCCCTGAACGCCACAATTGAGGCGGCGCGCGCAGGCGAGGCAGGCAAGGGCTTTGCCGTGGTCGCGTCAGAGGTGAAAAGCCTGGCCAACCAGACAGGTCGCGCGACGGAGGATATTCGTTCCCGTCTGGCGCATCTGCGCGCGGAAATGGCCACCATTGTCGGGTCGATGCAGGATGGCACCCGCGCCGTCGCCACGGGCCAGGACCAGATGCGCGAGGTTTCGGCCCGGATCGATGATGTGACGACCCGCGTCGATACCACCACCGAACGCATGGCCGAAATCGCCGCCATCCTGCATCAGCAGACGGCGGCGGCGCAGGAAGTGGCCCAGGGCGTGACCGACATTGCCAGCCGGGCCGCGCGCAACAGCCAGGCCATCATGCGCAATGTCGATGCCACCAAGGGCGTGGAGTCGCTGCTGGGCAAGCAGCTGTCCGACCTGATGAAGCAGGACATTCCCAACAAGATCGTGAAGATCGCCAAGGTCGACCACATCATGTGGAAGAAGCGGCTGGCCGACATGGTTGTGGGCCTGCAGACGCTGAAGGCCGAGGAACTGGCCCGGCATGATGGCTGCCGTCTGGGCAAATGGTACTACGGCGCCGCCTCACTGCCCCTTCGCGGGCACCCGGCCTTCGCGGGCCTGGAAGCACCGCACAAGTCGGTGCATGAACATGGCATCCGCGCCGTCGAACTGTTCAATGCCGGCGACCTGGACGGGGCCATGAAGGAAATCGCCCTGGTGGAGGAAGCGTCCGAACGCGTCGTCGCGCAACTGGACCGCTTGCAGAACGAGCCAGGGACGGCAACACAGCAGGCGGCTGGATTCTAAGGTCCTTACCCCGACCGCAGATATTTGACCGCCGCATCCCGCTCGAACAGGTAGAGCAGGGTGCGCAGGGCTTTGCCGCGTTCGGATTCCAGTTCCGGGTCGCGGTTGACGATCAACCGGGCATCGTCGCGGGCCACGGCCAGCAATTCGCCATGGACCGCGACATCGGCCAGCCGGAATTCCGGGATGCCCGACTGTTTGGTGCCCAGCATTTCGCCGGCACCGCGCAGTTCCAGGTCCTTCTCCGCGATGACGAAGCCATCCTCGGTATCCTTCATCACCTGCAGACGCTGCCGCGCCACCTCGCCCAGCGGCTGGTAATAGAGCAGCAGGCAGGTGCTGGCGCCCGTGCCGCGCCCGACGCGACCACGCAGCTGGTGCAGCTGCGCCAGACCGAAACGCTCGGCATGTTCGATCACCATGATGGTCGCCTCGGGCACATTCACGCCCACCTCGATCACGGTCGTGGCGACCAGAACGTCCAGGCGCCCTTGCGCGAAGGCGGCCATGACGGCGTCCTTGTCCGGCCCCTTCATCTTGCCATGGATCAGGCCGACACGGTCGCCCAGCCGTTCCACCAGGGTGGCATGGCGGTGCGTGGCGGCGGCCAGATCCACCTGCTCACTCTCCTCCACCAGGGGGCAGACCCAATAGATACGCTGGCCCGACGCGATGGCGCGGGCAAGGCCGCCCGCGACCTCGTCCAGCCGGTCGGCATGCATGACCACCGTTTTCACGGGCTGCCGCCCCGGCGGCTTCTCATCCAGGCGCGATACGTCCATGTCGCCATAGACGGTCAGGGTCAGGGTGCGGGGGATCGGCGTGGCCGTCATGACCAGCGTGTCGACGCCGCGCCCCTTGGCCGCCAGTTGCAGGCGCTGATGCACGCCGAACTTATGCTGTTCATCAATGACGGCGACCGCCAGATCGGCAAAGGCCACCTCTTCCTGGAACAGGGCGTGGGTACCGACCAGGATATCAATCTCCCCCGCCGCCAGCCGTTCCAGCAGTGCCGCCCGCGCCTTGCCCTTGTCGCGCCCCGTCAGGACGGCAAGGCGAACACCGGCGGCTTCGCACAGGGGGGTAAGCGTTTCGACATGCTGTCGTGCCAGGATCTCGGTCGGTGCCATCAAGGCGGCCTGCGCGCCGGTTTCCACGGCGTTCAGCATGCACATCAGGGCGACGATGGTCTTGCCGCTGCCCACATCGCCCTGCAACAGGCGCAGCATGCGCGACGGGTCCTCCATATCGGCGAAAATCTCCGCCAGCGACCGTTCCTGCGCACCCGTCAGGCGGTAGGGCAGGGCCGCCGTCACAGCGGCGCGCAGCCGCCCATCGCCCTTCGTCACCCGTCCCGACAATTTGCGTTGCTGCGCGCGGACCAGTACCAGGGCCAGCTGGTTGGCCAGCAGCTCATCAAAGGCCAGCCGTTGGCGCACCGGCCCCAGCGGGTTGATGTCCGCCTCATCCACCGGGTTGTGCAGGCGGGTCAGGGCCCCATGCCAGTCGGGCCAATCCCGCGCCTTCAGCCAGGCCGCGTCCTGCCATTCCGGCAGCTCCGGCGCACGGGTCAATGCGGCCTGGATGGCGGTGCGCAGCGGCTTGGGGTTCAGCCCGCCGGTCAGCGGATAGGTGGGCTCCGTCGCGGACGGCGGTGCGCCTTCATCCGCCGGGGCGGCATGGTCGGGATGGGCGATCTGAAGGTGATTGTTATAATACTCCGCCTTGCCGGAGACGGTGATCTTCGTCCCCACGGGCAGCTTGTTCTCCAGCCAGTCACCCTTGATATGGAAATAGACCAGATCCATGGCACCCGTATGGTCGGTGCAGCGGATGCGATAGGGGCGGTTGGGCGACAGCGAGGGGGCATGCCCATCCACCCGCACCGTCAGCACCACATGCCGCCCGTCGGGCGCTTCGGCGATGCTGGGCACCTGGATACGGTCCACCACGCCCGTGGGCTTATGCCACAGCAGATCGACCACATGCGGGCCGGCCAGCTTTTCCGCCAGCTTGCCAAGGCGCGGGCCCAGGCCGGGCAGGCTGGTCACGGGTGCGAACAGGGGAAACAGGATGGCGGGACGCAAGGGCTGACCCTATCTGACACGAACGGGGCAGGGGACGGCTGACAGCCGGCCCCACAGGTTCTATATCAAAGCCCAGCATCAAACCGGAACCAAGATGATGATCGATCTTCCCGACGCCGACCTGTCCCCCCGCCGCAAGCGCCTGATCTTCCGCAGCGACCATCGCGGCACCAAGGAAATGGACCTGCTGCTGGGCAGCTTCGCGCGCACGCACATCGCCACCATGGACGAAGCGATGGTCGACCGGTTCGAGGTGCTGTTGGAAATGTCCGACCCCGACCTCTATAACTGGATCACCGGCCAGGAACCCACGCCACCGGAATGGGATGACGCGCTGATGGACATGCTGAAGGCGCATCGGTACGGGTGAGGGGGGCTCTGTTTAGATCGGGTTTACGTTGACTGGAGGCACCCCCTATCGTCATCCCGGCGGAAGCCGGGACCCAGCGTGAGGCGCGTTTAGCGCCGATATGACTCATGTCGCGGCGGACGCCGCTCTACGCTGGGTCCCGGC
>NZ_JBMDKE010000077.1:0-9762 GCF_057809555.1 Niveispirillum sp. FG156
TTTCCAAGCCCTTGGGTATCCCCTTGCGATTCAACCTAAATTCATCCCGCTCTAGGCGATGTTTTGGGGTGTTTCTTGCGGACAGCAAAAAGCCGTTGATCCTTGTTGAGGATCAGCGGCTTAAGTGTTGGATGCGGGGGCAGGATTTGAACCTGCGGCCTTCAGGTTATGAGTTTGGCTCCCCGTCTGCGCTGATCTCTGTCGGAATGTCACAATCTGCCATAAAGCCAGGAAATCCGCGCGTTTCAGGACATGGATAGACCGCTGGATTGCTCCAATCCGGGCTAGCTTTCGCCATCTTCTGCTTCCACCGTGCTTCCACGACCCCCATGGAAGCAGGCGGTTCCCATGCCCAAACTGACCAAGCGGATTATCGACAGCGCGGAGCCGAAAGACACCGATTATTTCATCTGGGATGAGGAAATCCCCGGCTTCGGGCTTCGCGTCATGCGCACGGGCAAGAAGTCGTATGTGATCCAATATCGGGCCGGTGGACGGACGCGGCGCTACAGCTTTTCCCAGCATGGCGTGATGACAGCAGACGAAGCCCGCAAGCAGGCCCGTGAATTACTGGTGTCCGTCCAGAAGGGGGAGAACCCATCGGAGGAAGCCCGCACACAGCGGCTTGCCCCGACCATGGCGATCTTGTGCGAACGGTTCATGGATGAGCATGTCCAGCATCGCTGCAAACCCAGCACCCAAGGCGAATATCGCCGCGCTGTGGAACTGTTCATCAAACCCGAAATCGGATCGCACAAGGTGCAGGACGTGACCAGGGCCGATATCGCCCGCCTGCACCACAAGGCCCGCGACACGCCCTATCAGGCCAACCGCACCTTGGGCGTTCTATCCAAGCTGTTCAATCTGGCGGAAGTCTGGAACCTGCGCCCCGATGGTTCCAACCCCTGCCGGCATGTGAAGAAATACCGGGAGGAGAAGCGGGAACGCTTCCTGTCCGCCGATGAACTGAACCGGTTGAGCAAGGCCCTGAACGATGCCGAACGGGACGGGAGCGAGGGGGTGCATTTCATCGCCGCCATCCGGCTGCTGATCCTGACTGGTTGCCGGCTGGGGGAAATCCAGACCTTGAAATGGTCCTACATACAGCCCGGATATCTGGCTCTGCCCGACAGCAAGACGGGGGCGAAGAAGGTCTATCTGGGGGAAGCGGCCATGGAGGTGCTGGAAGCTGTCCCCCGACTGCCCGGCAACCCCTATGTGATCTGCGGGGCCGTCGAAGGGCAGCACCTGCAAGACCTGCAAAAGCCATGGCGTCGATTGCGGCAACGGGCGGGTCTGGCCGACCTGCGCATCCACGACCTACGCCATTCTTTTGCATCGGCAGCCGTGGGCATAGGGGAAAGCCTGCCTATGATCGGGAAGTTGCTGGGACATAGTCAGGTGCAGACAACAGCGCGCTATGCCCACTTGGCCGATGATCCCCTACGTGCATCGTCGGAACGGGTATCGGCCTTGCTCGCCGCCCGTATGAAGGGACCGCCAGCGGGTTGAGGCCCGCCCTGCGTTCCGCATGTATGTAGGGAAGCAGGCGCGTTCATACGTACATACGGGATGGTGCCAGCACCCGGCCCTGGCGCAACCCTATATAGCTATATAGCTGCATCCCTATATAGCCGGGCCTCCCCTCCACCGCACCAGTCACCCCTATATAGGTTTGACACATGACCGGTATGGATCATCTGGCGACATGGAAGCAGGCGGTTCCGTTGCAGGAAGCCTACATACGTTTCGCGCCGAAGGAACTGGCGGAACGTTGGCAGGCTCTGAGACAAGAGACATCCGTCCTTACGGTTCTGGAGCGGTTGAATGGCGTAGTAAAAAGCGAAAAATTTCAGACGATGGATTCCGAAAATCGGTGGGATGCGCTTGCAGCCGCATTGCCAACAGCCATCGGTCCAAACAGCGCCTTCCAGAACCTTACCCAACAACTTCAAGCCCGGTGCGTCCAACTGATCCGGGACGGCCATCTTGTTGCCGTTGGTTATGCTATGCCCCGTGTCGCCACCGACAAACCGGCACCCGTTCCCGATGACATGTGGTCGCATCTGGTGAACTGGGGCAAAGGCACTGTTAGCGGCAATGGGTTGAGGATGGAGGCCGTCCGGCTGGCCCATGTTAAAACCGTGGTCGCAACGCCAGCACAGCTGACAGCACCGCTGAAATTGGCAGCGGAAGCCGCGTCACCAGGACGGCCTTCGCGTGAACCTGAAGTTATCGCCGCATTCGAGAAACTGCGGGCTGCTGGGAAGATCGACGGCAGTCGTCCGCGTGCGAGACACTACGATTTGATCCGGAAGACAATCGACCCGAGCTATAGTGAAAGGACACCGGGCCTGAGCAAGAACAGCATGCAACGCATCCTGAAGACTCACTTCGACGGACTGGACAACGACCCAAAACTCAAAAAGCCCTGACCATTTTGAGTTGTTTTTTGGGTTTTCGACATACGCCAGAGTTCCCCCATCGCAACGCCGAACGGGAGAACGACATGGACAGCGTAACCACCCCCACCCAAGACAAAGACCACCTCGACCGCCTGATCGGCGAAATCGAAGCCGCATCCTTCATCGGCTATACCGTCCGCGCCTTGCAGAACTGGCGGGTGCGCGGTGGCGGGCCCCGCTTTGTGAAGGTGTCCGCCCGGTCCATCCGCTATCGCCGCCGCGACCTGATCGCCTGGGCTGAAGCGCTGCTGGTTTCCAGCACCTCTGACATGTCAAAGGCCGCCTGACCCGCCATCGGCACGCACAATCCTGAGTTTTCGCCGTGCGGGGCTGGCCGCACCGCACGGTGTTTTGGGGCCGGAAGGCTCAAAAAGAGGAAAGGGGGCGGGGATCATCCGCCCCCTTTTCCATATCGCCCAACCTCTCCCCCTGCCCCGCCCGCCACGGGCACCAAGGTTGCCAGAGGGGCCGAACGCCCCCCCCCGGCCCCAAAACAAAAGCGGCCACGGGCCCGCAGGGCCAAACCCAAAGCCAGCCCGCGACAGCGGGCACCAAACCGATAACAAGGCCTGCCATTGGGCCAAGAGGGGGGTCCTTGTAGCACCCCCCTCTAGAACCGCAGAGATGAAGGCACCGACCCATGAGCCTGAAACCCTTCTATTGGAATTTCGACGGTCTGGACGTCACCTTTCAGGGCCGCATCCCCCAAGCCATGGTGGATCGGCTGGAGGAAGCCAAGGCCGAAGCCATCACCACCAAGGCCGCCGTCCTGCTGGAATGGCAGGATGAACCGATGCATGTGGGCGAAAGCGGGGCCAAGGGCGGCTATGCCTTCCGCTGCGACACCGGCCCCACTGGCATGACATGGTTTTTCAGCCGTAATCAGGAACCCGAGAACTGGAATATCCGCGTCTCCGCCAAATCCAACGCCCTGGCATCCATGGGGCTGGGCGGTGTGCGGGCAGAAATGTACCGGTTCTTGTACGCCATCGGGGCCGACGTACTGAAAGCGTCCATCTCCCGCGTGGATTACTGCCTGGATTTCCTAGCATCGGACATTGAAGCGGCGACGGGGGAAACCTTCATCCTGAACCCAACCGCCTTTGTCATGCATTCCCACACTAGCCGCGCCGATCATGACGATGATGGCGGCATGTCCATGCATGGCGTCTCGGGCCGCTACACCTCTGTCACCTGCGGAAAGATGCCGGGCCGCCAAGTGATCCTATACGAGAAATCACGGGAGGTGCGGCAGAAGCAGAAGCGCGAATGGTGGGCGCATTGGAACGCCGCCCGCACCCGCCAAAACCTGCCCCCGCTATCCGGGGATGAAACCATCTGGCGGCTGGAATTGCGGGCCGGCAAAGCGCACCTGAAAGATCGCTGGGGTATCCGCACATGGGCGGACCTGGATAGCAAGCTGGGCGACCTCTACGTCCGGGCACTGGCGGATATCCGCTATACGATCCCCAGCCTGTCCGACAGCGAGCGGCACCGCTGGCCGGATCATCCGTTGTGGGTGGCTGTGCGGCACACGGTCGCCAGCGATTTGCACGAAATGATGACGGGGGCGGAGCCGGGCGTGGTGAAGATCGTGAAGCGGGAACAGGCCTTGCAAACAGTGACGGCACATATACAGGGCATGACCGCGACATATTCCATCGCCGCCGAACTGGAACCGGATGACGCCGACGCAATTGCAGCAGACGTGGCGGCCATGGTCCGCACCTATATCCGCATCAACCGCGACCGGTTCGAGGCCAGCCGGGAAAGAGCGGCCAAACGCTACTTGTTCCTTGAAAATCCACAAGCTGACCCGGCATCGCCGACAGCGGCGTGACCCGAAATGATCCCATCCCCACCGAATCAGTTCCATCTAGAGGCGAATTCCCCTAATTCTGATCCATCTGGTTCGATGGGGATGGATAATGATCCGAGGCGGTCTGTTCACGCGGGATTTCCTGGCCGAAGGCATTCTGGAAACCGACGCCTGGAAGGCGCTGGACAATGACGCGGTCGCCGCCGTCGAGAAGACACTGCGGGAACTGTTTACCGGTATCCAGGCGAAGAAGCAGCCTACGGAGGCCGACACCGAAAAGCATCTGATCTGGCCGACGCTCGAAACGCTTGGATGGACCGGACGCCTCATCTGGCCTCAACCAAACCTGTCCGCCAAGGGCCGCAGCGACGTACCCGACGCCTTGCTGTTCTCGGACGAGGCTGCGGAACGGACAGCCGCAGGCCTAGGACCCCCTCAAGGGTTCCAACATGGCGCCTGCATCGTGGAGGCCAAGCGCTGGGGTCGCCTGCTAGACCGTGAAGGCGGGGCCAGGGACACCGGCGTCCCCTCCTCACAGATGCTGCGCTATCTGCGCCGGGTCGAAGACCTGGGGCAAGGCAAACTGCGTTGGGGGGTGCTGACCAATGGCGGACAGTGGCGGCTCTATTTCCAGGGTGCGGTGTCGGTTGCAGAGGATTTCTTTGAAATCGACCTGGCCGCCGTGCTGGGCTTCCGTGACCTTGACCTTGTGGACCGCCAATCCCTCGCCATCGCTGATCCTGAACAGGCCCGCGCCCATGCCCTGCGCCTGTTCATCCTGTTCTTTGGGCGCGCTGCTTTCCAACCGGTGGAGGCCGGACGCACCTTCCATAATCTGGCCTTGGAACAGGGCCGGTTCTGGGAAGAACGGGTGGCCCGCAACCTGTCTAAGACGGTCTTTGACGAGGTGTTCCCCCAACTGGTCAATGCGCTGGCCAAGGCGGACAAGGAACGGCCCGAAACGGGATTGGATGTGCCCTATCTGGACGCCCTGCGCCATGACGCCCTAATCCTGCTCTATCGCCTGTTGTTCGTGCTGTATGCGGAAGACCGCAACCTGCTACCCGATGAAAGCGGCCCCTATGCAGAGGTGGCGTTGACGCGGTTGCGGCTGACCATTGCCGAACGGCGGCAATCGGGCCGCCCCTATCCGACCGCGACGCGCGAAATCTGGGGACGGCTGGAAGATATTTTTACCGCCATTGCCAAGGGCGACGATGAACTGGGCATTCCGCCTTACAATGGCGGCCTGTTCGCCGCCGACCGCGCCCCCATCCTGGGTCGCGCTCGCCTGTCCGATGCCGTGATGGCCGACGTGCTGTTCCGCCTGTCGCATCTGCATATTGGGGAGGAACGGCCCAAATACATCAATTACCGCGACCTGTCGGTGCAACAGTTAGGTTCCGTCTATGAGGGGCTGTTGGAACATGGCCTGCGTGTCGCCGATGATGGCAGCGTCGTCATTGACGCCGACCCCACGGCCCGCAAGGATAGCGGTTCCTACTACACGCCCGAAGATTTGGTGACCCTGGTCATTCACCGGACGGTTGGCCCCCTGGTCAAGGATCGGCGCGACCGTTTCACGGAACTCGCAGTTGCGTTGAAATCCGACAAGGCATTGGTCGCCGACCGTCTGTCGCGCTTGGCCGTCGCCGACCCCGCCAGCGCCATGCTGGACCTGAAAATCTGCGACCCCGCCATGGGATCTGGCCATTTCCTGGTGACCCTGGTCGATTGGCTGGCGGATGAGGTGCTGGCCGCCATGGATGAGGCCACGGCACAGGTGGACTGGGCTGCCTATACCTCACCGTTGGCGGCCCGCATCGCCGGCATCCGCCAGGAAATCGCCGATAATGCCGACCGCCATGGCTGGCCCCTGAAACAGGACCAGTTGGACGACCGCCATATCGTCCGCCGCATGATCCTGAAGCGGGTGGTGCATGGGGTGGATAAGAACCGCATGGCCGTGGAACTGGCCAAGGTGTCGCTGTGGCTGCACAGCTTTACGGTCGGGGCACCCCTGTCCTTCCTGGATCACCATCTACGCTGGGGCGACAGCGTGGTGGGGGCCTGGACACTGCCCGTATTGAAACTGGTGCAGGATCGCGGTGCCCTGTTCCGACCCGGCCTGATGCAACAGGTGGAACGCGCCGCCGAAGGCATGAAGCGGGTAGAAGAAAGCAATGACAGCGACCTGTCGGAAGTGGCGGCATCCGAACGCGCCTTTGACAGTGTGGAACAGGATACCGCCCCCGTCGTCGCCTTTTTCTCACTGCTGACGGCGGAACGGATGCTCGGTGTGCTCGACGGGGTGCCAGCCAAGGAACCTGCCCCCATCCCCATGCTGCGCAAGGCGGGCAAGGCAGAGAAGGTCATCGACAAGGCCCGCACAGACCATCGCGCTTGGGATCGTGCCATCGCCTGGAAATCAGCCCTCAGCGGGGCGTTCGGCGACCCGGTGGATTTAGCCAGCGGCAAGGCTGAACTAGCATCGGCAAAACTGCGCAAGGCATGGCCTGACCTTCCCCCCTATCCGCCGGAGCAAGCCGGGGAGGAACCGGCTTTGCGAGCCGGCGACCGTCATCGCCTGATCGCCGACCATTTGCTGCGACAGGCCCGCGACCTAGCGGCCCGACATCAGTTTCTGCATTGGGAAATCGCCTTCCCCAATATCTGGCGCAACCTGACCAGTAACACACCAGATGGCGGTTTCGATGCCATCATCGGTAATCCGCCATTCGTGAGGTCTGATCTCCTGTCTGAGATAAAGCCAAACCTCTCCCCCAACCGAAGTGGAATCTATAATGAAAGAGATTTCGGCTATAGCGCATATGATAGCCAAGCTGATCTTTTCGTGTATTTTTTTGAACAAGCCATTCGTTTACTTAAGAAAGGGGGCTATTTGGGATTTGTAACTGCAAATAAATGGTTCAAGGCAACATACGCCGAGAACATAAGAGATATATTTCACACTAGGACCCGACTATCATTTATCGCGAATTTTGGTCATGCCAAGAGGTTTTTCAAGAACACAGACGCTTTTCCTTCGATCACTATCGCTCAGAAAATGAGAGATGCCGAATTAAATCATGAAGTAGATATTAGTGTAATTCCCAGAGATCAAATTCCGGAGAAAGGCTTAGGTCAAGCCGTTATTTCGCATACATTTACCACACCACAATCATCATTAGGTCGCGACCTGTGGATACTTGAGCCACCAAAAACCATGCGGTTGTTTGACAAGATCATAAGAAACTCCATAAGGCTCGATGACTTCTGCGGAAACTCTCCCTTATCTGGTATAAAGACCGGATATAACGACGCGTACCTCATTGGAAAAGAAAGCTACGAAGACATAATAAGTAGAAATCCTGCTTATGAAGGAATAATTCTTCCTTATTTGGGAGGCGCGCATATCCACAGATGGGCTGACAAGCCTTCTGGTGAGTATATTATTACCCTAAAGTCCAGCAGCAACTATGCATGGCCGTGGGCAGGCTGCAATTCCGAAGCCGACGCCGAACGCCTGTTTCAATCCCACATGCCCGAACTGTACGCCATTATGAAAAAGCATGAGAAGAAACTTCGGTCGCGTGAAGACAAGGGAAGATTTTGGTGGGAACTGCGGTCAAGTGACTCTTATCAGATATTCACAGGAGATTATATTTGCTTCCAAGACATCGCCTATCATTCCAGATTTTCACTGATATCAAAAAAAGTCCCTGAAATGACCGCCTTCTGCATACCATCAAGCAGCAGGGTACTTTTATCAATACTGAATTCCCCAATCTCTTGGCTTCTATTGACCGCTGTCACAGTGCATGCCAAAGATGAAGCCCTTAGGCTTAAGAAGGATAAATTGGAGCAATTTCCAATTCCTCTAAATTTCACCTCAATTATTGATCAAGGAGCAGAACAGAAGGTGAGTCAATGCATCAATTCCACCAACATATTGAGAAAATATAACGAAATAATTGTAAGCTGGCTTCATCACGAGTTCGGCGTAGAGAAGCCCGGCCGCGCTCTTGAAGCGCCTCATGAACTGGACGAAGATGGTTTCGTTCAATCCGTAAAGTCTGCCCTGCCGAAGAAGCGCCGACTATCGGCGGCGGATGTTGGGGAATTGCAGCGCGAATACCGAGAGACGGTGCGGCCCGCGCGGGAAGCAGCGGCGGAACTGCTGCGACTGGAGCAGCGTCTGTCTGACATGGTGAATGCCGCCTATGGGCTGACGCCGGAGGAGGTGCAGTTGATGTGGGAAACAGCGCCCCCGCGCATGCCCCTTGACCCGGCGCAGGAGCTGCTGCGCCTAAGGAATGCTGGCCCGGTATAGGCATTGCTGAACATCCGACAGACCATACTTATCCTGCCAAAGGCAATGACAGCAGCATGAGCGATCCCTTCACCATCCGCATCTATGTGCCCGATGGCGACCCGGAAGGTGTCCGAATCATTGACCGGATGAACTGGACCGGGCTGGGCATCGTGTTCCCGCGCGGCAAATGGCCGGAGGTTCGGCAACGGTGGGAGCAGTTGCGCGGGGCGGGCGTCTATATTCTGGTCGGCTATGGCAACCAGGATGATGATCTGCCCACGCTCTACATCGGTCAGGCCGATGGTGTGCGCAACCGGATTGAAACCCATTACCAGAAGAAGGATTTCTGGGATTGGGGCGTAGTCTTCGTGTCCAACAGCGGCGGCCTGAACCGTGCCCATGTCACCTGGCTGGAACACGCCCTGGTCAAACGGGCGAACGAGGCGAAGCGCTGCTATCTCGACAATGGTAACGCCCCGCAGGAACCGGCATTGAGCGAAGCGGAAAAGGCCGACACCCGCGCCTTTCTGAAGGAAGTACTGCAAATCCTGCCGCTGGTCGGCCTACGGGCCTTTGAGATACCGAAAGCTGTAGCGGAACCAAGGGCCACCGACCCCGCCTTGCTGCCGCAAGGCAGCAGGTCCAAGCCTGACACCATCATCGTGCCGGCACAGAAGGACGGCTTCGAAAAGGTCTTCCTGGGCGAGGATTGTTGGTACGCTGTCAGAATTTCCGGTGGGATGCTGGAGAACATCAAATATGTCGCCGGCTATCAGACCCATCCGGTTTCGGCCATAACGCACTATGCACCGGTTTCCCGGATTGAACCCTATGGAGAGGAAGGAAAGTTCAAGCTGGTATTTTCCGGCAAAGCAAAACCCATTGCTCCCATTCCCTACGGCGACGCTCCGTCAGGCGCGATGCAAAGCCCCCGCTACACGACGTTCGCCAAGCTTCAGACCGGAAAGAAACTCTCCGAGTTGCTGACCAGATGAAAAAGTGACCAAGCGTCATGCCCCACGCGCTTCCACTGTGCTTCCGCGCTCTTTCCGCTTCGGCACCGCGGACAGCAAAAAGCCCCGTAACCTATTGAGGTTACGGGGCTTAATTGGATGCGGGGGCAGGATTTGAACCTGCGGCCTTCAGGTTATGAGCCTGACGAG
>NZ_JBMDKE010000078.1:0-9548 GCF_057809555.1 Niveispirillum sp. FG156
ATCAGCAACGATCCAAACCGGATCATGTCAATTGGAACCAGAGACTGGGCGTGGGTCAAAACCTAAGGCTCTTGGTATTAGGTATTGGATGCGGGGGCAGGATTTGGCCGATGTCATGACAATTTATCCGTGAACATATAATCAAATATTTTCCAGATAGATGGTGAATACCGTCATCAAGAAATTCGGGTCGGTTCGTCGTGAAGGCTCAATGCAGGCGTGGCTTTTCCGCTGCCAGAATGAAGGCCGCCTTGTCGAAAAAATGCGCCCGGCCGAGATGATCCTTGATCTGCTCCTCCAGAGCCCAGCCTTCGCCGGTGCCAATCAGGGCTGAATCCTCATAGGCGCTGACAAGGATGCCATTCGGTAGTTCGCGCACCCGGCCGACAGGACAGGCCAGCAGGCGGTCGCGGCCCAGCCGCTCGATCAACGGCGGCCCGAGGAAACTCTGCCAATAGATGCCGGGAATGGTGCCGAGAACATGGTGGCCTTTAAAACTTTCAATTGATCCGGCCCTTTCCTTGGTCACGGCATGATAATGGGGCAGCTTCACATAATGCTTGTGCCAGCTATCCGCCTGGGTCGTCAGATGGGCGAATGCCGGATCGAAATGCCGGATCAGGAAATCGAAACAGTCAAGGGCCCGACGATCCCCGGCATTTTTCGCCAGCCATAAATCGCCCCCCCAGGGGAAAGGTCTTGGGTCCAACCCCTTCGTCTTGCGCCAGTTGAACGAGACGGACATTTTGGGCTTGGCCTTGCGGGCAAACATCATCGACCGGAGCAGCCAGGCCTGGACCAGTTCCTCCATAGTCGTGTCCGCGAACGGCTTGCGGACCGGCTGGCCATAGCCATAGCGTTCCGGCCGCAAGGCGGGATCCAGCCGCTCCAGCCACTCCGTCAGCAAGGCGCGGGCAAAGGCCGGATCATCGAATATCTTGTCCGTGTCGAATGACATTAAATAATCTGTATCCATGTTCAACATGCCTTTCCATCTTTGCCGCACCGCAAGACTTCGCTGTCGCGTAGAACGGTCTGGGAGACCTGGGCATCCTCCCGGACATAGACATTGTGCGGTTGACTTCGATTTTGAGCCAGCTCACGCTGTGCCCGGAGTTGCGCGCTGTCCGTCACATAATTGCCGGACTTGATTTCACTCACCGCGTCATTGGTGAGCGAGTCCGGGATGGTCTTGCCGTGGCTTGTACCAAACTTGTTTCTGTTCTTCACCAGCCCATTGGCGTCACGCACCACTTCCTCAAAGCGCTTTCCCTGTAATGCATTCCCGGCAATTCTTTCCGCAGCACTCAGCGTGGATTTCAGCCCCTTGACGCCCGGCCCCAAGATCTTACCGCCTGGCGCGATACCGGCAACAAGGGCCACGCCTCCCAGCAGGCTTGGCTCCCGCTCAAATTCGGCAAGACCTTTCAGATCGCCTACGAGCGGGACGAAATCCATAACGGCCATCGCCGTTTCGGATTGGGCAATGGCATGGCCAAGTTCCAGACCGCTGGCGACAAGCCTTTCGTCCTGCGACGTGCCGCAATAGCAAGCCAACCCCGTTGGGTCGACGCCCATGGTTGGCGCGTTCCTGACATAGGCATAGCGGTTGAGCCCATCCTTGATGCCGATGGGATCGAGCTGCATCCACCTCCCGTCCTGCGGATCGTAGGCGCGGTTGGGTGTGTGGTACAGGCCTGTTTCGGCATCGTACCGCATCCCGGCATACCGGAACTGCGGCCCGGCTGCGGCGGCCTGGGGTGAGTTGCCATAGGCGTCGTAGGTGTAGGCCCCGCCCAGCTTGCCGTCCGGCCTCAGCCAGCCGATCACGCTGCCCTGCCGGTTGGGCAGCAGGCGGATCAGGCCGCCGACCGGGGCGTGGATGGCGATGGCCGCACCGCCGGTGCCCGAGGCGCGGATGGTGCGTTCCTTCAGGGTGCCGGCGGCGTCGTAGGTTCGCCACTCGACCCCGTCCAGTTCCAGGTACAAGGTCGTGACCCCGTTCACCTGCTTCCAGGCGCGTCCGCCTTCAGGGTAATAGCCATAGGTCGCGGCCATGCCCGGCGCGTTGGCACCCACCAGCATGTTGCGGCTGTCGTACCGCCAGGTGCGGCCGGCGGCTCCCGTGCGGTTGCCACGACCGTCATGGCTCTGCGGGACCCCGTCCACCCTGGTCAGGGCGTTGATGGGCGAGGCGGGGTCGTAGCTGGTGGTCTTGGCCTGCGCCGCCGGCGGCTGCCACAGGAAGGAGGGGTTGCCCTGGCTTTCCCAGTCCAGCTGCCCCGCCGCGTCGTAATGGTAGGTGGCTGCCAGCGATCCGCCGGACCAGCCATGGCCCAGGCCCGTCAGCTGGTCGGCCAGATCGTAATCATAGTGGCTGGACGCCGCCCCGCGCGTGGTGTCCGTCCGACGGCCCAGCAGGTCATAGACATGGCTGGTCACCGGCACCGGGTCCCCGCCCAGGCGCACCGCAGTCACCCGGTTCAGGCCGTCATGCTCCCACCGCACCTCCCCGCCCGACCAGGATGCCTTCGTCCGGTTGCCCGCCCCGTCATGCTCGAACGCCATCAACACCACAGGTGCGGCACCCGCCACGCCCACCGCCGGGCGCGGCAGGGTCACCGTCGAACTCAGCCGCCGGCCGGCACCGTCATAGGCGTGGCTGCGCACAACAGCACCACCCGCCTTCTCCTGCACCACGCGGCCCAGCCGGTCATAGCCATAGAAGGACACCGCAAGGCCGGGGCGCGTCACGCTGAGCGGGCGGTTCAGCGCGTCGTAGGTGGTCGTGCTCACCGTCTCGTCGCGCTGGCTCAGGCTCGTCAGATTGTCGTTCGCGTCATAGAAATACAGTTCGACATTCAGAAGCTTTGTCGGGTCGCGCGGATGCGGCGTCGCGTCCGGATAGCGCAGCCGCGAGAGGCGGCCATAGCCGTCATAATCATACCGAAGCACATGCCCGCGCGGATCGGTGATGGACGCGACCTGCCCATCGGCATAGCGGGTGTAGCGCGCACTTTCCTGCGCCAGCGGCGTGCCCACTGCCGCCTTCTCCGCCTCCACCTGGCCCGCCGCGTCGTAAACCGTCTCCGACACCCGGCCCAGCGGGTCGATCGACCGTTTCGGACGGCCCGCCAGATCGTATTCCGTCACGGTCACGCGGTTGAGCGGGTCCGTCACCGCAGTGACGCGCCCATCATCATCATAGCCAAAGGCGGTGTCCGCCCAAGGCGTCGCCGCCAGCCCCGTCGCCCGCCGCACATGCTCCACCCAGCCCTTGGGGTTGCGGTCCCATTCGATCCGCCCCCCGCCCGGCAGCGACATCGCCTTCAGCCGCCGCGCCGCGTCATAGTCCGCCGCCCGCTCAAAGCCGCGCGGATCGGTCAGTCGCTCCAGGTCGCCCGCCGCCGTCCAGGCATAGGACGTTGTCAGGTTCAGCCCGCCGGCATCGCGCACCGACCCCGTCATCACCTCAAGCGCGGGGGCTTAGGCGTAGGTGTCGACATGGCCGTCGGGATGCACAAGCCGCCGCACCCGCCCGAACCCGTCGTAATCCTCCAGCCGCGTCACGGCAGACAGGGTGGGCGCGCCGGGGGCCGACGCGTCCGCCGCCTCCGGCGCCGTCACCTGCGTCAGGGCGCCCGTGGCATCGTCATAGAGATAGGTGGTGACCGCCCCCCGGGCATCCGTCACCCGCACCGGCCTGTTCCAGCGCGGATGCCAGACCGTCCGCTCCTCCGTCCTGCTGCCTGCCAGCGCAGAACTTGGGCGCGCCAGCCGCCGGCGCGCCGAGACATTGCCCCGCGCGTCATAGTCGCTCTCAAGGGCACCGCCCATGGCGTCCACCTGCCGTACCGGCCGGCCCAGCCCGTCATAGTCCGTCCGGCTCTCCCGGCCCAGCGGGTCGAGCGTGCGCACCGGCCGGCCCCGGTCGTCGTACCAGGTCTCCCGCACCGCCCCCACCGCGTCCTTCCAGGACCCGGCCCGGGGACCCGGCGCATAATGGCTGAGCCCGCCCGTGGCGTTGGCCAGGCTGCTGACGCGCCGCCAGGGATCGTAGGTGACGCTGAGCGCCGCGAACGCGTCGCCGCCGCGCGTCACCGACAGCAGCGGCAGCCCGTACAGCAGGTCCTCGGCGATCGTCCCGGCAGTGTCGCGTTGCGCATAGCGCATTGTTTCGCCGGCGGGGTTGGTCACCTCCACCAGTTTGCGAGCGTGGCGCAAGGCGCGGAAATCCTGTGCCCCCTGGGATGTCGCATATTCATTGCGCAGGCTTACGAAACGGCCATTGCCGTCCGTCACGCCGATGATCGTCTGGTCGGAGGCGGGGATGCTGTAGGTGAAGTCCAGCCGTCGGCCTAGATTGTTGGCCACCCGTGTCAGCTGGTTGCTGACACCGTCATAGGTCCAGGTGACCTTCATGCCATAGGGGAAGCGCCACTCACTGATATAAAGCCCGTCCGGCCATTCCATCGTGCAATGGGCCGACACGGCCAACGCATAGGGGCAACTGTCCCTCCAGGTGAAAACCTGTTCCGACCCGTCGGCCAGGGTACGCTTGTAGGCCAGATTGTCGTTGCGATAACGCCAGAAGGTGGGCAGGGTCTCGTTACGGCCACGGTCGGCAACGAAGCGGAAACCCGTTTGCTCAAGTTTGTCCCCGCCGCCGGCATTGGGGAAGAAGCCGTTGCCGTTCGAGCGGCGCACGAAGCTGACGCCGCTGCCGTCGCCCGTCGTCACCGTCACCAGGTTGGTTTCCAGCCGCCGCAGCCACCAGTCGCCGGCCACAGCCCCGGCCAGCAGCCGGTCTGGCGTCACCCCGCCCCGGAACATCTCCAGCAACGCCGTCAGATAGGCCAGGCCCGCCGATCCATGCACGGGCGCCGTGCGGCCCAGCCCCGCCATGCCGCTGCTGCCCTCCGACAGGCGGATATCCAGACCATGCGACCAGCCCGGCACCAGGCCCGGGCTGCCGCCATGGCCGCCGCGCCAGGTACGCTGGAACGCCAGCCCATAGGGAAACGAACCGCCGATCGCGATGTCGGGGGGCGGGCTGAAACTCAGATCGCCGCTGCGCAGATCGACATCGGTCTTGAGGAGGGCTTCTTCCGCCTGTTTGCGCACGCGGTCGGCGGAGGCATCCGCCGGGTCCAGCCGGCCCAGTGTGGGGCCGACATTGACCCCGCTGCCGCCCTTCAGGCCCGTCAGCGCGATGGGGTTCTGGCCCAGGGTCAGGTAGGAAACCCGATCATCGCGCACCGCGATCAGAGCGCCACCGATGCTTTGCACCCAGCAGCAGTTGAGAGACTGCTGTGGCGGCATCCCCTCCGACCCCGGCGTTGCCGGATTGGGGTACCGGCTCTTGTCGCGCCCGGGGCCCAGGTCCGCCGCCGTTGGGGTCAGCACACGGTAACCCTCTGCGACCCACGGAGCCACGCGGTCGCGCACGGCCTGCGGGACCGTGGCGAGGTTGGAGACGTCAACCCAGTGGAAACTTTCCGGGGACCGGGTGGGAACCGTCTGCCCATGCGGCGGAGGTGGGGAATTGGCCCAGGCCAGCCGGCTGGTCGCCGCCGCCACGTCGGGCTGGGGGTTCAGCTCATAGAGCGCCTGGGCCTCCAGCGTGCTGGACGCGCTGGCGATGGTGTGGATGACCGCCGTACGCGTGGCGGCACTGTTGTCGCGCGCCACGACGCTGAAGGCCGGTTCCGCATCCAGCGTCAGGATGGCGTCGTTCAGGGCCGCGTAGCTGTTCAACCCGAACGGCGCCGCCACCAGCCCGAAAATGCCGTGCGGCTGATGCACCGCCTTGCCGATCGTGGCCACGGTCTCGGCCATACGGCTATGCAGCGCCAGCCAGTTGGCGGCCAGCATGACCTTCGACTTCTCGCCCCGGTCCAGCCAGGGCTGGGTATATTCCGCCTCCGAACATTGCCCACCCCCGGGCGCCGTCCCCATCGGTAATCCCCACAGAGGATGTGTCGGCACCTCCGGCTGGCAGGTCCCCGGCTGCGGCGTCTGGTAGAATCCGCTGCTGGCCGACCGCCCCCGGTCCAGCGCCGCCTTCACCTCCTCCGTCGTCTCGCCCAGCCCCACCACGATGGCGGCCGGCACCATCAACGGCACGGATCCGCGCACGAAGCTGCGGTCCATATAGGTGCCGCCAGCTGCGGCATAGGGCATGTCCACGGCGAGGCTGATGTCGTAATAGGGCTGGAACAGGGCCGGACCCGTAGTGTCCTCCCACTCCACGCTGTCCACCCCGCGCACGCCGACCTTGATCTTGGGCTTGAACTGCTCGCTATGCGGGCCGTTATTGTAGGACAGGGGCGCCAGGTTCTCGATCAGGAACTCACGCCCATAGACCGTGTCGCCGAAATAGCTGCGCGTGAAGGTGCCGGCGCCCGCCTGGTTGAATTTCACCGACAGAGTCAGGCGGACCCGGAACGCATCCGGCAACGCACGCGGCCAATCCGTCAACAAGGCCGACACGGTGTAAGGCAGCACGGTGGGCAACGTGCCAGCATCCGCCGCAACGATCCGCCCACCCACCACCTGTTCCCAAGGTGCCGCCGGCAAATCGGCGTCGATCTTCTGCTCCAGGGCTTGCGCATAATTGCCCAGGGCCATGGCGATCGCACCGGCATTCACTCGGCCCGCCGCCAAGTCCGGCGCGCCGATGCCGGACTTGGCCTGATCCAGCAGCATGGCGGCACCGCCGCCCATCGCCGACGGCAGATCGAGACCCGCTACGTCCGTGTATGGCTTGAACGAGGGGGCCAGCAGCACCGCTTTGCCGGAAACCGTAGCCGACGCAACAACATGCAGCAATTCCACCGACGTGACGACGCCCTGTCCGTTCACCCGGGCGACGAAACCGCCATTGGCCAGGAACGCCCGTGCCGCATCCACCTGCTCCAGGCCTGTCCAGCCCTTGAACTGTGCGCCAGTCAAGCTGACCCGGGCCAGCCGGTAGGAGGCCTGCACGCCGACCGTCCGTAGCAACTGCACCAGCAGCTGCACCTGGTCCAGCGCCGTTCCGTTCCCGTCCAGCACGGCACCGCGCGCACCCTTTTGCAGACCGAAAACCGGGACGTTGCGGATGTTGTTGCGCACATAGGCGTAGATGCGGCCAGGGTCGTTGCGCAGGGCCTGCGCAAGCGCTGCGACGCTTGGATCGATCTCCTCTGCGGGACTGATGAACGAACTCCAGTCGCCCGCAACCTGATCCGGCGATGGCAAAGCCGGCGCCACACCAATCTGCGCCGTCGGGAGGGGCTGCGACCAGGCAGCGCCGGAAGATGAGCAAATAAGGAGAAGCGAGAGGCACAGCGCGATCAAGGGCGATCGCCGGGAAATTGACGGCGCCGATATCCAGGAGAGGCTTCTCCGGCTCATACCCATCGCGCCCTCATCGCTCAGCGTTAGTCATATGCTATTTTCATACGGTATTCTTTTTGGGCTTGGCAATCATCGTTTTTATGTACAGGATAGAATTACATTCAGATGCATCATTGTATTCGTGATTTTCAGTCCAACCGCAGTGATTGTTCACAATGTGCTGAGTATTTCTTTCTCATGAGCCTACATTGCCACGCATGCTGTCTCACGTGAAGCGAGTAGAGTTGCAGTAAGTGCTACACAAGGTGGAGGGAACGAACTTGCTACGCCTTTCTGTTGTCATTCTTGCCTTGCTGTCTGGTCTTACTCTGCCTGCCGGAGCACAGTCTGGACTTGCCCGGAAAAAGTGGAGAGCGATATCCTGAAAATCGATAGGGTATCGAACCATTACAGACGACAAGAAACGCGGGCGCGGGCGTCACGCCAAATTCACTGAAGAATTCCGGTCCGAAGCCGTTCGCCTCGTGCAGACGAGCGGGCGTCCCCAACAAGCCATCGCCAAAGATCTCGGCATTGGCCTTTCGACGCTCGGGAAGTGGGTCTCAGCGGCAAAGGAAGCCGATCTTCTTTCTGGGCCGCATGAAGATACGGCAAAGGAAATGGCGCGATTGCGCAAGGAAAACGAGCTCCTGCGGCAGGAGCGCGACCTGTTAACCTGAAAAATTCGTCAGGCTGGCGGGTGTAGCCCTAACCCTTTGATCGGATGTAGAATTCGGGTGCTGACGCCGAAACTCACTGATCTGGGGAACCACACCCGCCATGGGCGAATCTACGCGGACTTTGCCGGGCCTGTCACCCGTTTCTGCCAAGTTGATCGATGCCCGGTTTGACGGCGGCAGCCTGTCTTCCGACACCGGCGTGTTGGCCCTGCGCGAGGTGGAGAGGTGGTTGGGGATCGCTGACAGATTGGCAGGCTGTCTGCGGGATGACCGCGTGGCGGAGCGGGTCAGGCACAGCCTGGCCGACATCATCCGGTTCCGCATGATGATGATCGCCTGCGGGTATGAGGATGGCAACGACGCCAGGAGCCTTCGGATTGATCCGGCCTTCAAGCTGGCCTGCGACCGGCTGCCCGGCGGGGCCAATCTGTGTTCCCAACCTACCATCTCCCATCTGGAGAACATGGCGGACACAAAGGCCCTGATCCGCATGGGGCGTGCCATGGTCGATCTCTACTGTGCCACGTTCCGCCAAGTGCCAGGGCGGATCGTGCTGGATATCGACGACACGTTCGACACCGTTCATGGCGGCCAGCAGTTGCGCCTGTTCAACGCCTATTACGATGAGTATGGCTTTCAGCCCATCGTCGTGTTCGACGGAGAGGGCCGCATCGTCACCGCCACCCTGCGTCCGGGCAAGCGGCCCACCGGCAAGGAAATCCGCGCACATCTGCGGCGCATCATCGGAGCCATCCGGGCCAACTGGCCCCGGGTCGACATCCTGCTGCGCGGCGACGGGCACTATGCCACGCCCGAGGTGCTGTCCTGGTGCCGGGGAAACCGTGTTGACTTCATCCTCGGCCGGCCCCAGACCAAGACGCTCCGCCGCTATGTCAAGACCCTGGAGGCCAGCACCAAGGCCCGGGCCAACGGAACGGACAAGGTGCGTCGCTACAAGGAATTCTACGATGCCGCCGCCAGTTGGGCCCGGACCGAGCGCATTATCGCCCGGGTCGAGGCCGGGCCGCAGGGCGTGGACACACGGTTCATTGTCACAAGCCTCACCGACGGTCTGGCCAAGCAGCTCTATGAGCGGACCTACTGCCGGCGCGGCGACGCGGAAAATCACATCAAGGCCTGGAAGGCCCACCTGGCATCCGACCGGACCTCCTGCTGTCGGGCCAGCGCCAACCAGATGCGGCTGTTCCTGCACACGGCTGCCTATTGGTTGATGTGGAGCCTGCGGTCGCTGATGCCCAAGCGCTCGTCCTGGCGGGTGGCGCAGTTCGACACCTTGCGCCTCCGGCTCCTGAAGATCGCCGCCCGCATCACCGAGTTGAAGACCAAAATCGTCGTCAGCCTGCCGACATCCTGTCCGGTGCAAGCCGTCCTGGCCCTGGTCCTGACCCGCACCACACGGATCGTCACCTTAACAGGGTGCGGGAAAACCCCCTTCCGTCGGGCTGGCTGTCGTGATTCGATCCTGGG
>NZ_JBMDKE010000079.1:0-9387 GCF_057809555.1 Niveispirillum sp. FG156
CCCGCTTGCGGGAGAGGGAGGGGCCCGCGCCGGAAGGCGTGGGAGGGTGAGGGAAGCACGCGCCTACTCCGCATCCCCCTGCTGCCCCGGTGCTGCCACCTGAAACGCCGCCAGTGTCTGGCAATGGGCGTCGATGGCGACCAGTCTGGGGTAGGGCGTCAGGTCGACGCCGAATCGCCGTGCGTTGAACATCTGGGGCACCAGGCAAAGATCGGCGAAGCTGGGTACCCCGCCGATGCAGAAATCCGGCCCCTCCACCATCTGCTCCAGTGCCGCGAACCCTTCCGCCGTCCAATGCGCGATCCAGGCCTTCACGGCCTCCTCCCCCTGACCCATTGTGCCGCGCAGATAGGTCAGGACGCGCAGATTGTTCAGCGGGTGGATATCTGCCACCACCGCCAGTGCCATGGCGCGCGCCCTGGCCCGTTCCGCCGGGTCGGCCGGCAGCAGGGCCGGCGTCGGGTGCCGTTCTTCCAGATATTCCAGGATGGCCAGCGACTGCGGGATCACCGCGTCGCCATCCACCAGGGTCGGCACCAGCCCCAGCGGGTTGACAGCGCGGTAAGAGGGCGCCTTCTGCTGCCCGCCATCCTTCAGCAGGTGGACATAGGCCGGGTCCCAGGCAATGCCCTTTAGCGCCAGCGCGATGCGGACACGATAGGCGGCGGAGGATCGGAAATAGGTGTGAAGCTGCATCTTCGTGGTATCACCGGCCAGGGGTTTCAAAGACAGGGAGTGGGGCCATGGCCCGTCCGTTGGAAGGCAGGATAGCATTGGTCACGGGCGCATCCCGCGGCATCGGTGCGGCCATCGCCGAACGGCTGGCCCGGGACGGGGCCGACGTGGCGGTCCATTACGGGTCCCACCGGCAATCGGCGGAGGAACTGGCCGAACGCTGCGGCAGGGAATACGGGGTTCGGGCGCAGGCCTTCCAGGCCGACCTTGCCGACCTGTCGGACCGGGGCGGGGCAGTGGCCCTGTTCGCCGCTGTGTCGGCAGCGTTAGGTGTGCCCCATATCCTGGTCAATAACGCCGGCACGGGCCGGTTCGCACCCATTGCGGAGATCAACTCGCTGGAACTGGCACAGGTCCTGGCCGTCAATGCCGCCACGCCCCTGCTGATGGCACGCGAAGCGGCGCGGGCGATGAAGCCCGGCGGGCGGATCATCAATATCGGCAGCGTCATCACCGACATGCCCGTGGGCCTCCGTTCCGTCTATGCCGCGTCCAAGGGCGCCGTCCATGCCATGACCGGCGTCCTGGCGCAGGAACTGGGGCCACTGGGCATCAATATCAACACGGTCGCCCCCGGCGTGACGGCCACCGACCGGTTCAAGACCGGCGACCGGTCGCGCGAAGGCGAGATTACCAAGCGTACCGCCCTTGGCCGCATTGGGGAGCCCGATGACATCGCTGCCGTGGTCGCCTGGCTGGCCGGACCCGACGCGGCCTGGATCACGGGGGAGGTAATCCGGGCCAGCGGGGGGCTGCGGGGGCTTTAGAGTCTGTCAGATTTAGGTTGAAGCATCCCCCAGTGTCATCCCCGCTTTCGCGGGGATGACTGTTGAAGCAAGGCCAACACGATTCCATCAAAACCTGACAAACTTTAGCCCTCGTACTTCGCGACCTGCTGATCAATCGATCCGAACACGCTGCGCCCATCCGCGTCCTTCATCTCGATCCGCAAGCGGTCGCCGAAGCGCAGGAAGGGCGTGGTGGGCTTGCCGTCGCGGATGGTCTCGATCGTGCGGATTTCGGCGATGCAGCTATAGCCAAGGCCGCCTTCCGATACCGGACGGCCCGGCCCGCCATCCGGGTCCTTGTTGGATACCGTGCCCGACCCGATGATGGTGCCCGCTGATAAGGGGCGGGTCTTCGCGGCGTGGGCGATCAGGGTGGGGAAGTCGAAGGTCATGTCGACGCCCGCATTGGGCTTGCCGAACGGCTGCCCATTGATGGCCGACAGAAGGGCCAAGTGCAGCTTGCCGCCATCCCAGGCGTCGCCCAGGCTGTCGGGCGTGACGGCCACGGGGCTGAAGGCGCTGCTGGGCTTGGACTGGAAGAAGCCGAAACCCTTGGCCAGCTCGTTTGGGATCAGGCCGCGCAAGGACACATCATTGACCAGCATGATCAGGCGGATATGGGCCTTGGCCTGTTCCGGGGTGACACCCATGGGCACATCGCCGGTGACCACGGCGACCTCGCCCTCCAGATCAATGCCATAAGCCTCATCGGCCATCAGGATCGGGTCGTGGGGTGACAGGAAACTGTCGGACCCGCCCTGATACATCAGCGGATCGGTCCAGAAGCTGGGCGGCATCTCGGCATTGCGGGCCTTCCGCACCAGCTCGACATGGTTCACATAGGCCGACCCGTCCGCCCATTGATAGGCGCGCGGCAGGGGGCTGGCGCAATCCGCCTCATCAAACGGCTGTCCCTCGATCTCCCCGGCATTCAGCTTGGCGGCGATGGCGGCCAGGGCCGGGGCCACGCTGTCCCAATGGTCCAGCGCCTGTTGCAGGGTCAGCGCGATATCCGGCACGGGCACGCAGCGCGACAGGTCATCCGACACAACAACCAGACGGCCATCACGGCCCTGCTGCAGGGAAGCAAGTTTCATGGGGGAAGCTCCAGGCACGCAAGAGGGAAGGGTGTCGCATGCACTTCGTTTATGCGACCTACGAAACCGGCGATCCGTCGTAGGTCGCATAAGCGAAGCGCATGCGACACTATCGGGCAAAGGTTACGGCTTCACGCGCCAGCTATCGGCATAGGCTGGGTTCTCCACGCCGCCCGGCAGGTCTGCCACTTCCAGCGCGTCGCGGGTATCGACCATGACGGCATATTCGTCAGTGGCCGGCTTGGTTTGTACCAGCATCTTGCCCAGCGCCTTGGGGTGCGGCCCGTGGGTGAAGCCCGACGGGTGGAAGGTCATCATGCCGGCCTTGATGTTGTCGCGGCTGAAGAAGTCGCCGGCATGGTAGAACAGCACCTCGTCGTAATCGTCGTTATTGTGGAAGAACGGGATCTTGATCGCGCCCTCATCCGTCTCGAACGGGCGCGGAGCGAAGGTGCAGACGACGAAGCGGTTGGCGACGAAGGTGGTGTGGGCGCTGGGCGGCAGGTGGTAGCGATGGCTCATCAGCGGCCGCACATCCTTCACATTCAGGCGCACGGGCGCCAGATCACCCTTCCAGCCCACGGCATCCAGCGGGTTGAATGGATATGTTACCGTGCTGATTGCACCCCGCCGCTTCACCAGAACGCGCCAGGAACCGCCGGGGCCGGTATCAGACTGCTGATCCAGAAACGCCTCGTTGATCTTGGGCGTGTCCAGGATGGCGGGGTCGAACACGGCATGCGGGCCGACGATGCCCCGGTCGGGCAGCTGATAGATCGATCCCGTCGCCTCGATCAGCAGGGCCGTCACCGGCTTGGTGGGGGAGAGGCGCCACATGGTGCCGCGCGGTAGCACCACATAATCGCCCGCCGTAGCGGTCAGGTGGCCGTAATCGCAGAACAGCTCGCCCTCACCCTCATGCACAAAGATCAGGTCGTCGCCATCGCCATTGCGGGCCAGATGGTCCATGGGCCGGTCGCAACGCCACATGCGCATGCGGCAATGGGCGTTGAACAGCACCTCCTTCGCCCCCCAGGGACCGGCGGACATATCCTCCACCAACTGGTTCAGATCGAAGGCGCGGGGGCGCAGCGGACCTTCCCAGCTGGTCCAGCCGGTGGGCGCGTTGCGGTGGTACATGTGCGTGGCGGGGCCGAAGAAACCTTCGCGGCCCAATTCCCGCTCAAACGTGCCTTGCGGCAGGTCGGCGTGGGCCTGGCGTGAGGAGGTGCCCTCGACACGGGGGAAGGAAATGTACCGGCGCATGGTGCTCTCCCGCTTGAAACTATATCGTTTCATATGAAACGAATATGCCGGATCAATGAGGGGCTTGCAAGTCCGCTTTGGGCAGGCCACCCTTGCGGGATGCTCGACCTTGACGATTTTCTGCCCTATCGCCTGAACGTCCTGGCCAAGCGTGTCAGCCGCGAGCTGGCGCGCCGGTACGAGGCGCAGTTCGGCATTTCCATCCCCGAATGGCGCGTGATGGCGATTCTGGGCCGTGAACAACCCTTGTCATCCAACGACATTGTCGAACGCTCCGCCATGGACAAGGCCAAGGTCAGCCGGGCCGTGACCGCGCTGGTAGAGGCGGGGCTGCTGTCGCGTGACACGCACCCATCGGATCAGCGGTTGCTGCGCCTGTCCTTCACACCCAAGGGCAGGGCACTCTATGAGAGAATCGCGCCTTTGGCCCTGGAGTGGCAGCAGCGCTGGCTGAACTGCCTGGACGAGGTGGAACTGGCCCAGTTCAAGGCCCTGTCGGCCAAGCTGGAAGGCCAACTGGAGCAGCTGGCGCGTGATGTTTTGTGATCATCCTGCCTAAGCTTGCGGCAGGGGCGAGAATTGTCGCGATTGTCCCCGTTACGGGGTTGTTTCATTGCGGCATTGAATGCTTAACTGCCTGACATCAAAGGGGGCGGCGGACGGACATCCCGCCCCGGTAAAACAGGGGAACCAAAGACGATGAGCCTTCGCCTTGGGGGTGCGGTCGCCCTGGCCGCCGCATATGTTGCCTTCACCGCCGTTCCGGCGCTCGCCGGTCCGACATTGGATGCGGTCAAAAGCAAGGGGCAGCTGACCTGTGGCGTGAATACCGGCCTGCCGGGCTTTTCCAGCCCCGACAGCCAGGGCAAGTGGACGGGACTGGACGTCGATATCTGCAAGGCCGTCGCTGCCGTCATCCTGAACGACACGGCCAAGATCCGCTACACGCCGCTGTCGGCGCAGCAGCGCCTGACGGCGCTGCAGTCGGGTGAGATCGACCTGCTGGTCCGCAACACCACTTGGTCGCTGACCCGCGATGCCCAGGGTTTGGATTTCGCCCCGCCGGTCTATTATGACGGCCAGGGCCTGATGGTCGCCAAAAGCCTCGGTGTGACGTCGGCCAAGCAGCTGGACGGGGCCACCGTCTGCGTGCAGCCGGGCACCACGACCGAGCTTAATCTGGCCGACTGGTTCCGTGCCCACAACCTGTCCTTCAAGCCCGTGGTGATCGAGGCGCTGGACGAGGTGAATGCCGCCTTCTTCGCCGGTCGCTGCGACGTGCTGACCACCGACATTTCCGGTCTGGCCGGCGTGCGCGCCTCTGTCGCCACCAAGCCCGATGATTTCATCATCCTGCCCGAGGTGATGTCGAAGGAGCCGCTGGCCCCCGTCGTCCGTCATGGCGACAACCAATGGCGCGACATCGTCAGCTGGACCATCTACGCCCTGATCGAAGCGGAGGAGAAGGGCATCACCCAGGCCAATATCGATGCCAAGCTGAAGGACCCCGACCCGTCGGTGCAGCGCCTGTTGGGCGTGCAGGGTGACCTGGGCACCGGTCTGGGTGTGGACAAGGCCTGGGCCTATCGCGCCATCAAGGCCGTCGGAAATTATGGTGAGATTTTCGAACGCAATATCGGCAAGAAGACCCCGCTGAAGCTGGATCGCGGCCTGAACGCGCTGTGGACCAATGGCGGGCTGATGTATGCCCCGCCGATCCGCTGATCTGACGCCCGGAACCGGACGCCGATGAGCGACAGCAATGCGACCGCGACCAAGGCCGCCGCCCCTCCGGGGCGGGCGGCCTTTCACCTGTCCATCAACAATCCCATTGTCCGTGCCGTCCTGGCACAGCTTGGCGTGGCCCTGGCCGTGGCGCTGGTCGCCTGGTATCTGGTCGGCAACACGATGGACAATCTGGCGCGGCTGTCGATCGCGTCAGGCTTCGGCTTCCTGGACCGGGAAGCAGGCTTCCAGATCGGGGAGACGCTGGTCGAATTCGGCCCGCAGGATCATTATTCCACAGCCTTCCTGGTCGGCATCCTGAACACGTTGAAGGTGTCGGGCATCGGCATCCTGCTGGCCACGTTGCTGGGCGTGGTACTGGGCATCGCCCGCCTGTCATCCAACTGGCTGGTGGCTCGCATCGCCGCCTTCTATGTGGAGACGGTGCGTAATGTGCCGCTGCTGTTGCAGCTTTTCCTCTGGTACGGGCTGCTGACTGAAGGGTTGCCGGGGCCGCGTCAGGCATTGGCGCCGCTTCCGGGCGTGTTCCTGTCCAATCGCGGGCTGAAGCTGCCGGCCCCTGCCGATGATCCGATCTGGGCCTGGGTTGCGGCCCTGTTCGGCCTGGGCATCATTCTGACCCTGGTGATCGCCGCCTGGAATGCCAAGCGGCAGGCCGCAACGGGCAAGCGCCTGTCGCTGCTGCCCATCGGGCTGGGCCTCATCCTTGGGCTGCCGCTGCTGGTCCTGCTGGCCAGTGGCGGCGGGGCCATCGACATGCCGGTGCTGCAGGGCTTCAACTTCCGCGGCGGCATGACCCTGTCACCGGAATTCGCGGCGCTGCTGTTCGGCCTTGTCATCTATACCGCCGCCTTCATCGGGGAGATTGTGCGCTCCGGCATCCTGGCGGTGCCCAAGGGCCAGACGGAGGCCGCGACGGCCCTGGGCCTGACGCGGGGGCAGCTGCTGCGGCTGGTGGTCCTGCCACAGGCGCTGCGTGTCATCATTCCGCCAACGACCAGCCAATATCTGAACCTGACCAAGAACAGCTCACTGGCTGTCGCCATCGGCTTTCCTGACTTCGTCTCCATCGCCAACACCACCATCAACCAGACGGGCCAGGCGGTGGAGGGCGTGCTGTCGATCATGGGGGCCTATCTGATCATCAGCCTCAGCCTGTCCTTCCTGATGAACTGGTACAACAGCCGTGTGGCGCTGGTGGAGCGGTGAGATGAGCGTGACCGAGACCACCCAGGAACGCGCCGCACCCGTCCGCCCCAATCAGGGGCCTGTGGCCTGGGCGCGCGCCAATCTGTTCTCTACCTGGTACAACGCGCTGCTGACGCTGCTGATCGCCTATGTGCTGGTCCGTGCCGTTCCCGGCATCATCGACTGGGCCCTGGTCAAGGCCAGCTGGACCGGCGATGCGGCGGCCTGCCGGGAGGCTGGGGGCGCCTGCTGGGCCTTTCTGGCGGAGAAGTGGCGCTTCATCCTGTTCGGGACCTTCCCCGATGATCAGCATTGGCGCCCGACGCTGGCCATCCTGTCCATGATCGGCACCTTGGTCCTGTCGGCGGATTGCCGGCTTTGGGGCAAGCCGCTGCTTTATATCTGGACCGTCGGCATCGGCTTCTCCGCGCTGATGATGTTCGGCGGGGTGCTGGGCCTGGATTATGTGCCGACGGAGCTGTGGGGCGGGCTGCCGCTGACGCTGGCCTTGTCCATCGTCGGCCTGGTGGCCAGCTTCCCGCTGGGCGTGCTGCTGGCGCTGGGCCGGACGTCGGACCTGCCCGTCATGCGCGGCCTGTCGGTTGTCTATATCGAGCTGGTGCGCGGCGTTCCGCTGATCTCCATCCTGTTCATGGCGTCGGTCATGCTGCCGCTGTTCCTGCCGGCGGGCGTGTCCATTGACAAGGTACTGCGCGCCCTGATCGGGATCTGCCTGTTCTCCGCTGCCTATGTGGCGGAGGTGGTGCGTGCCGGCCTGCAGGCCATCCCGAAAGGGCAGGTGGAGGCGGCCAAGGCCCTGGGTCTGGGCTATTGGCAGCGACAGCGCCTGATCATCCTGCCGCAGGCCCTGTCGCTGGTGATCCCGCCGCTGGTGAATTCCTTCATCGCCAGCTTCAAGGATACCAGCCTCGTCATCGTCATCGGCCTTCTGGACCTGCTGTCCACGGCCAAGTCGGCCCTGACCGACCCGGCCTGGCGCGGTTTCTACAAGGAAGCCTACCTGTTCGTGGGCGTCATCTACCTGCTGTTCTGCTATGCCCTGTCCCGCTACAGCCGGCATCTGGAGACCGTCCTTGGGCAGGGGCGGCGGCGGTGATAGGCTTGAGATCCCTTGTTCCTGGCCAGGGAGTGGTGTCATGACCCAGCCTGCTGAAAAGCTGACCGACATCGAACGCGAAGAGAAGGCCCGCCGCCGCGAGGAGAAGCTGGAAGCCTTGCGCAGGGATATCCAGGCCGGGCGCGATAGCGGTTCCGTCGGCCACATTCCGCTGGATGAGATGCTGGCCAAGGCGAGAAGGCGGTTTAATGGCGAATTATGAGTTTAGTGCCCTCGCCGAGGAGGATGCACTGGACATCTGGTGCCATATTGCGGCTGACCGCCCTCTTGCCGCCGACCGGATGCTCTCCCGTATCCATCAGGCGGCAGCCCGTTGTGCCGCGTTTCCTGGATTGGGACGCAGGCGGCTGGAACTGAGCGATGACGCCCGAGTCTTGCCTGTCGATTCCTATCTGCTGATTTATCACGCTGTCCCCACCGGGATCATCATCGACCGCATCCTCCACGCCGCGCGCGATATCGACACGGAGTTTTCTGAATGACCACCGAAGCCATCATCGAACTGCGCGGCGTCAATAAATGGTACGGCGCCTTCCATGTGCTGCGCGACGTGAACCTGTCGGTCGCCAAAGGGGAGCGGATTGTGGTCTGCGGGCCGTCCGGGTCCGGCAAATCCACCACCATCCGCTGCATCAACCGGCTGGAGGAACATCAGGCTGGCGACATCATCGTGCAGGGCGTGCCGCTGGACGATGATGTCCGGCATGTGGAAAGCATCCGCCGCGACGTGGGCATGGTGTTTCAGCAGTTCAACCTGTTCCCGCATCTGACGGTGCTGGAGAACTGCATCCTGGCCCCGATGTGGGTTAAGAAGATGCCGCGCGCCGAGGCGGAGGCCAAGGCGCGTCAGCTGCTTGAGCGGGTGCGCATCCCCGATCAGGCGCTCAAATATCCAGGCCAACTGTCGGGCGGGCAGCAGCAGCGGGTGGCCATCGCCCGTGCGCTCTGCATGGACCCGTCCATCATGCTGTTCGATGAACCGACCAGCGCGCTGGACCCCGAAATGGTCAAGGAAGTGCTGGACGTGATGAGCGATCTGGCCGCGTCCGGCATGACCATGCTGGTCGTCACCCACGAGATGGGTTTTGCCCGCCGCATGGCCGACCGCGTGGTCTTCATGGACAAGGGCGAGATCGTGGAAGTGGCCCCGCCGGACCAGTTCTTCGATACCCCGCAGAGCGACCGCACCAAGGCCTTCCTGGGTCAGGTGCTGAGCCATTGAGGATCTGCCGTTCCGACTTTTCGGAGCGAGTGAAACATCGTGCAACAGAAAATGCCGGTATGTTGCACGGTTTCCCGGAATGAAAAGGGTCCAGGCACACCTATCCAGAATAGGCTTTTGATCCTATAATCCCGGTCGCCCATCGGCAAGAGTTAGAGCGTGATGAGATTAGGTTTGTTTGTACCCTGCATTTGTAAGATAATTTGA
>NZ_JBMDKE010000008.1:0-178975 GCF_057809555.1 Niveispirillum sp. FG156
CATGTCAATTGGAACCAGAGACTGGGCGTGGGGCAAAACCTAAGGCTCTTGGTATTAGACATCGACTCATAATCTGATTATCTGTATACAGCTATTTAGATTATGAAACATAACAATGGGAGGGTGACCGATGGCTGCGCGTTTTCCCCTGAACGCATGGTATGTGGCGGCTTATGATGTGGAGGTTGGGCGCAAGCTTCTACCCCGCACAATCTGCGGCAAACAGGTGGTTCTCTATCGAAAGCTGGACGGCTCTGCGGTTGCCCTGGCCGATGCCTGCTGGCACCGGTTGCTGCCCCTGTCATTGGGGCGGCTGGAAGAAGACCGCGTTATTTGCGGCTATCATGGTCTGGCCTATGATGATACTGGGCGATGTGTATACATGCCGTCGCAACAGACCATCAACCCATCAGCCTGTGTGAAAAGCTATCCGCTGGTGGAACGTTACCGGTTTCTGTGGATCTGGCCGGGTGATCCGTCCCTGGCCGACCCGGCCCTGATACCGGACATCCATTGGAACAATGACCCGACCTGGGCTGCTGATGGCAAGGTGATCCATGCCAAGTGCGATTACCGGCTGGTGGTCGATAATCTGATGGATCTGACGCACGAAACCTTCGTGCATGGCAGTTCCATCGGCAACCATGCCGTGGCGGAGGCGCCCTTCACCGCCACCCATTCCGATACCACCGCCACCATCACCCGCTGGATGACGGATATCGAGGCACCGCCCTTCTGGGCCGATAATCTTGGCCGCAAGGATCACGTCGATCGCTGGCAGATCATCAATTTCACCGCCCCCTCCACCATCATTATCGAGGTTGGTGTGGCGCCCACCGGCACGGGCGCACCGGAGGGGGACCGGTCAAAGGGCGTGGATGGACGCGTCATCAACTGTCTGACGCCCGAGACGGAGACGACCTGTCACTATTTCTGGGCGTTCGCGCGGAATTTCGACATCCATAATCAGGCCCGCACCCATAAGATCAGGGAAGGTGTCGCCGGCATTTTCCGGGAGGATGAACAGATCCTGGAAGCGCAACAGCGGGCCATCGACGATAATCCCGGCCATATTTTCTACAATCTGAATATCGATGCCGGGTCGATGTGGGCCCGCCGCTTGATCGACCGGATGGTCGAGAAGGAAAACCGCCCCACCCTGTCCGCCGCTGCTGAATAGGGACGGGAAGCATGAGCTATAACAAGGACGCCGCACAGACGGTGCGTGCCCTGGCCGGCATCCGCGATCTGATTCTGCGCGGCGATGTGGAACCGGGGGAAAGGCTGTCGGAGCCGGGGCTGGCGGAAAGGCTGGGCATTTCCCGTACACCGATCCGCGCGGCGCTGGCCCGGCTGGAACAGGAAGGGCTGCTGGAACGCGTGCCATCCGGCGGCCACATCCCGCGCCGTTTCACGATGGACGAGGCCATCGACGCCATTGAGTTGCGCGGCGTGCTGGAAGGCACCGCCGCACGTCTGGCGGCGGAGCGGGGCGTTGAGCCAAGGCGGATGATCGCCATCAACCGGGTGCTGGACGGTATCGACGCCGTGATGGTCAGTGATATGGCAAACCCGCCATTGGACCGCTATACGGCGCTGAATGCGGAATTCCATGCGCTTCTCTCCGGCCTGTCGGGTAGCGAGACGATTGAGCGGGAGATCGACAGGATCACCCGCCTTCCCTTCGCATCACCCAGCGCCTTTCTGGACAAGCCCGGATCAACGGTGGTGCCGCATTCACTGGTCCTGGCACAGGCGCAGCACCGCGCCTTGGTAGAGGCCATCGGTCTGCGTGAAGGCGCCAGGGCCGAGGCCGTGGCGCGGGAGCATGCGCGGTTGGCGCGGCGCAACCTGGAACAGGTGATGGAGGGCGGCAGCGATGCCTTGCGCCGCTTCCCTGCCCTGGCCTTGGTTGCTTGCTAAGCCATCCCATAGGCGAGGAAATCAGAATGAAGAATGATGCCGTCTGGCTTGATGCCGACATCGTACGTGTTGATGACATTGCCGAGGGGGTACGCCGTATCGAGTTTGCGGCGGCCTTTCCCCTTCCGGCTTTCGATCCCGGTTCGCATATCGCGATCCGTGCCAGCATCGGATCGGGCCACGCCATCCGCACCTATTCCTGTTTGCCCGACGCAGCCCCTGGCCATGTCGCGGTCGGGGTTAAACTGCATCCCAACAGCCGGGGCGGATCACGCTTCATGTTCGGCCTGAAACCGGGCGACAAGGTGCGGATCACGACGCCGGAGAACAGGTTCGACCTGTCCTGGCGTGCGCCTGAGTATCTGCTGCTGGCCGGTGGCATCGGGGTGACGCCGATCTATGGCATGGCACAGGCATTGATGGCGCGCGGCGCGTCAGTACGCATGGAATATGGGGGGCAGAGCCTGACCGCGATGCCTTTCATCGACCCGTTGCGCACCCTGCTGGGGGAACGGCTGGCTGTCCATCCGCAAGATCAGGGTGCGATGATCGATCTCGACAAGGTCATCGCCAATCTGTCACCCGACGGGGAGCTTTATATCTGCGGCCCCTTGCCGATGCTGGAGGCCGCAAAGCGCGCTTGGGCCAAGGCGGGACGCTCCACCAGCCGGTTCCGGTACGAGGTATTTGGCGACACCGGTCGTTTCACCGAAACACCGTTCACCGTCCGGGTGTTGGGATATGACGGCGAGGTCACTGTACCATCGGACCAATCCCTGCTGGATGCGCTGGCCGATGCCGGCATTCCGATGATCCATGATTGCCGACGCGGTGAATGTGGTCTCTGTGCCGTCGATGTGCTGAATCACAGTGGAGAGATCGATCATCGCGATGTTTTCCTGGCAGAATCGGAAAAACGTGAAGGATCGAAACTTTGTGCCTGCGTATCCCGGATTGCCGGCGGCGCAGCGGTGATCGACACAGGCTATCGGCCATAAGCAATCGATAGGATAAAGGCCAGGTGGTTTTGAGCCACCTGGCCTTTCCTATTTTGGTGATGTCACATAACTAAATAGTGTCAGGACTCAGCCCTTGAAGCAGCGCTGATAGACCTGATCCAGCAGCCCCAGCAGCAGGACACGTTCAGCATCCGACAGATGGGCCATCACGTCCCGTTCCGTCTCTTCCAGATTGGCGAATAACTGGTCCAGGGCGTCCCGCCCCTTTGGCGTCACCACCAGTTCATAGTAGCGCCGATCATTCGTGGACCGGCGGCGTTCAGCCCAACCACGGCCTTCCAGATCGTCAACAATCTGCACCGTCGCCGACTTGTCCAACCCCACCTCCCGCGATAGGAGGTTCTGGGAAATCCCAGGGTTTGCCGAGATTATGGCCAGCGAACTGAACAATCCGGAGCGAAGGTTCCATTCCGCATTACGGGCAGAGAAATTGCGTGACAGGTGGTTCTGGATACGGCGCAGCCGGAAGCCGATGAAGTCACCCAGTCGGCCCAGGTCAATCTCCGGCTGGTCGGCCGCATCGATCTTGTCATTCGCCATGGTCATCATCGGAAAGGGAGCAGGATTTGCACAAAACCTTGATACCGTATGCTGATCACTCTGTCCGCAAATTCCGTTCTCCGGGATCGCATTCAGGAAATTAGATAGTTGTTAACATCAACCGTCTATGTTATGAACGATAACGAAAGGCGAGAGTGCCTTCAGACGGGGCAAAGAACCCCGCCCGCACATCCAGGGAGGATGAAATGTTCCAGAAGTGGACGCCTCGCGGCGCCGCGCCCATTGCGCTGGCCGTCGGTCTTTACGCTATCCCCGCCATGGCCCAGGCCCAGCAGGCCGCAGCCCCCATCGTGCTGGAAGAGATCATCGTGACGGCGGAGCGCCGTTCCACGAACCTTCAGGACACGCCCATCGCCATCACGGCCCTGACCGCCGAGGATCTGCGCGAAAAGGGTGTTGTCGATCTGAAGGGTGTGGCCGATGCCACCCCGAATTTCCAGATGACCACCTCTGGCAACGGTTCCGGCGGCAGCAATTTTGCGCAGCTGTTCATCCGTGGCGTCGGGCAGCCCGACTTCATCATCACCAAGGACCCGGCGGTCGGCATTTATATCGACGGCGTCTATCTGGCGCGCGCGCCCGGTGCGGTTCTGGAACTGCTGGATATCGAACGGGTGGAAGTGCTGCGCGGGCCGCAGGGCACGCTGTTTGGCAAGAATACCTCTGGCGGTGCGCTGAATATCAGCACCAAGGCACCCAGTGATGAGTTTGGTGGGGTCGCGGAACTGCGTGTCGGCAATTATGGTCGCATGGATGTCGGTGGTTCCGTCAATGTGCCACTGGTCGAAGATAAGCTGGCGCTGCGGGTTAGCGCCCTGTCGCGCGATCAGGATGGCTATTACAAGCGTCTGCTGCCTTCCGCCGATGGCACGAAGCGCAACGGCAATGACGTGAATGTCCGCAGCGGCCGCGCCACCCTGGCCTGGACACCAACCGACACGCTGCAGGTGACGCTGTCGGGCGACGTGACCCGTGAACGGCAGGCCGCGACCGATTATCAGGCGGTCGGTATTTTCAATACGGCGGCAGCGGCGCCGAATATCGAGCTGTATAACCGCGTCGTGCTGGCCCCGCAGGGCCTGACCTATGATAATCGCTGGGTGGCGCCCAAGCCCTGGACCACCTATTCCACCTCCACCAGCTACGCCAATTCCGATGTCTGGGGCGTGTCCGGCGTGGTGGATTGGGACCCCGGAATGATCGGGGTGAAGTCCATTACTGCCTATCGTGACCTGGACGTACGCAGCAAGGCCGATGCCGACGGCACCCCCGCCGATATCGTGGCCTCTGCCGGGATCAGCGTACAGCAGCACCAGTTCAGCCAGGAATTCCAGTTCAGCGGTGACGGTTTTGACGATCGCCTGAACTGGCTGGTCGGCCTTTGGTACTTTGAGGAAAAGGCCCAGGATACGCAGTCCTCACGTCAGCTGGTGGGTCTGGTGGAGGCGCTGCGCGCGGCACCCAATCGCTCCATCTCCCCGCCGGGTGTCGCCGCCACCACCTGCCCCGCCAACGGGACGGGTCCGGCCAGCTGTCTGGGTGGTGCCAATAATGCCAACAATCTGCGATATGACCAGATGCGTCTGGGCAACCGCTGGCTGGACGGATCGTCCTACGCCGCCTTCGCCCATGCCGGATACAAGGTCACGGATGCGTTCAGCCTGACCGCCGGGGCGCGTATCAGCAAGGAGAAGAAGGACTTCCGCTATTACGAGGTCCGACCCCTGCAGAACAATCTGGTCAGCTTCAACAACGTCAAGGCGGGCGACACCTGGGATGTGTTCACGCCCAAGCTGGGGGCGGAATACAAGTTCGACAGCAACATGATGGCCTATGTATCCTGGTCCAAGGGGTTCAAGGCCGGTGGCGTGAATGGTCGCCCGACCCGCGCCGATCTGTTCAACACCTTCGATCCGGAAAAGCTGACGGCCTATGAGGCCGGATTCAAGGGCGACTTCTTCGACCGTCGCCTGCGCCTGAACCTCGCCGCCTATTTCAGCGAATATAACGACATCCAGATCACCCGGAACACCACCGATGCCACGGGCGCCTTCATCCGCCTGGAAACCAATGGCGGCGATGGGGAGATCAAGGGGCTGGAAGCCGAAGCGACGGCATTGCTGGCTGAGGGGCTGACCCTGCAGGCAGGTCTGGGCTATACCGATTTTAAGTTCACCAAACTGCTGCCGCAGCAGGCGACGGCGGGCACGGTGCTGCTGGGTCTGAAGAACGAACTGCCCTTCGTGCCGAAATTCACAGGTAATCTGGGCCTGACATATGAGGTGCCGGTGTCGGCGGACGGTGCGGCGGTCCGCCTGCGTGGCGATTGGCGCCATTCCAGCAGCTATTTCATCGATATCGACAATACCGCCGCCGTGGCCCAGGACGCCTATGACGTCTTCGATGGTCGCATCACATTTGTGCCCGCCACCGGTGGCTGGGAATTGTTCGTGGCGATGAGCAACATCGGTAACAAGGCCGTCATCGCCAATGGCGTCGCGTCGCCCGCCAATGGCAACCAGATGGTCACCTACAAGCCGCCGCGCATGACCTATGGCGGTATCCGGGTGACGTTCTGAGGGCGGCACTACGGGTAGAGTTTGTCTGATGTAGGTGGAAGAGGGTCAATCTAGCCCCAACCGTCATCCCCGCGAAAGCGGGGACCCAGCGTAGAGCGGCGTCTGCCGCGATAAGGATTATATCGGCGCTGACCGCGCCTCTCGCTGGGTCCCCGCTTTCGCGGGGATGACGGAAGAGAGGGGCAAAGAGAAGACGAACGGGAGGCATCTTGGTTCAACGCTTTGACAAACCACCCTCATCCGGTGGCGGGCTGCTGACCCGGGTCTCATTTGTGCTGGGGGCGGCCGGGCTGTTGATGGCCATGTCGGCAGATGCCATTGCGGTGCTGGGCCGGCATGTAGGCTTCACCCTGCTGGGCGCCATTGAGGTGGTGCAGGCCAGTGTGGTCCTGGCTGCATCGGCCGCCATGGTGGGGGCCACCCTGTCCGGTGCCCATGCCCGCGTTCACATCCTGATCGAACGGCTGGGGCCGACCTGGCATCAGCGCTACGACCGGGCGTCGGATTTTGCCTGCTGCCTGTTCTTCCTGTTCCTGGCCGCCGGGTCGGCCTGGGTCGCCGCGGACCTGTGGAGTGGGTTTGAGGTGACGGAAATCCTGGGCCTGCCCCTGCGCTGGCTGCGGGTGGTGTGGGTCGGTTCCTGCCTGCTGATCGCCCTTCTGTTCCTGATGCGCGCGCTGGGCAAGGGAGGCAACCATGAGTCCTGAAATTTGGGGTGCCCTAGGCATCATCGCGCTGCTGACCTTGCTGACGCTGGGTCTGCCCATCGGTGTGGCGCTGGCTGCTGTCGGGGCCGGCGGTATCGCCATCCTGGTCACGCCGGAAGCGGCCCTGATCAAGGCCGGGGTGGTGGCGTTTGAGACCATCGCCAAATACGAATTGGGCGTGCTGCCGCTGTTCCTGCTGATGGCGCATCTGTGCTTCGCGGCGGGTGCCAGCCGGGATTTCTTTGACGCGGCGGCCCGTTTCATCGGGCACCGGCCCGGCGGTCTGGCCCTTGCGTCCATCGCTGGCTGCGCCGGGTTCGGGGCGATCAGCGGGTCCAGCCTGGCGACCGCCGCCACCATCGGGTCGGTAGCGCTGCCGGAGATGCGCAAGCATAATTACTCTCCTGCCTTTGCCACCGGGGCGCTGGCCGCCGGCGGCACCTTGGGCGCGCTGATCCCGCCGTCCGGCGCCCTGATCGTGTTCGGTATCATCGCTGAACAATCCATCGGTCGCCTGTTCGCCGCCGCCGTGATCCCCGGTTTGAGCCAGGCCCTGTTCTACATGATCGGCATCTACATCCTGTGCCGCATCTGGCCCGAACTGGGGCCGAAGACGGCGCGGGTGCCGTGGCGGGACCGGCTGCCGGCCCTGCGGCGCATCATCGATATCGTGGCCCTGGTCATGTTCGTGGTCGGTGGCCTGATGGTCGGCTGGTTCACCCCGACGGAGGCCGCATCGGTCGGGGCCGTGGGTTCCTTCCTGCTGTGTGCCATCCGGGGTGCCCTGACGCGGGCCGCCATGACCAAGGCCCTGTCGGATACGCTGCGTACCACCGGCATGATCTATGTCGTCATCATCGGCGCCATCCTGTTTTCCACTTTCATCAGCCTGACGGGCATCACGGGGCATATGTCGGCCCTGGTCGCTGATCTGGATGCGGGGCCGCTGGCCGCCGTGCTGGTGATGACCCTGCTGCTGCTTGTGCTGGGATCGTTCCTGGATGGGTTGGCGCTGATGCTGCTAACGGCACCGATCTTCCTGCCGATCATTATCGATCTGGGCCTGTCACCCATCTGGTTCGGCATCTTTTTGGTGCGGACCATGGAAATCGGGTTCGTGCATCCACCGCTGGGCCTGAACTGCTACGTCATCCATGGCATCGCCAAGGATATCCCGCTGGGCACCATCTTCCGGGGCATCGTGCCCTTCCTCGCCATCGATTTCGTGCATCTTGCGGTCATCATCGCCTTCCCGGCGGTGACGCTCTGGCTGCCCAAGGTGCTGGGAGCATGAAGATGGCCAAGCAACTGACCCGCCTTCTGGCCGCCGGTGCCCTGCTTGCCCTGTCCGCCTGTAGTGGCAAGGAAGAAGCGCCCGGCACCATCACCCTGTCCTATGCCAGCCCCTATCCGCCCGGCCATCCGTTCAGCAAGGCGGACATCGAATGGATGCAGGCCATCACGGAAAAGTCCGGCGGCACGCTGGTGATCAAGCCCTTCTGGTCCGGATCACTGATTACGTCGGATCAGAGCATGGTGGAAATCCGCCATGGCGTGGCCGATATCGGTCTGATCACGCCCATCTACGCCCGTGGCGGCGCCCATGCGCTGCGTGGACAGGCAGGTTTCTATGGCGGGATCAAGGACCTGCCCGATCAGGTCGCCATCTATAAATGCCTGGAAGCCGCCTTCCCCGTGTTCAGTCAGGAATTGCAGGGTCTGCATGTCCTGGCCGTGCAGGGCGGTAACTTCCCCGGCGTCCTGACCCGGCACAAGCCGATCGAGAAGCTGGAAGACCTGCGTGGCCTGCGCCTGCGCGCACAGACGGAGGCGCTGGGCGTGCTGCGTGACCTGGGTGCCGATCCTGTGAACATGCCGATGGGAGAGGTCTATTCAGCCCTGGCCAAGGGTGTGATCGACGGAGTGGTGGCTCCGGTCGACACCGTCCATTCCCTGCACTTTGGCGAGGTTGCCTCTTATTTCACCGGTCTGCATTTCGACCGTGGCGCCTATCCGGCCCGCGCCATGTCAGACAAGGCCTGGCAACGCCTGACGCCGGAACTGCGTCAGGTACTGAAAGACGCGCAGCCGATCTGGGAAGCGGCATTGTCCCGCCAGATACTGAGTGCCGAGGATCGCGGCATGGAAAAGGGCAAGGCGCTGGGCATGCGCATCACCGACGCCCTGCCCCCAGCGGATCAGGAACGGTTCCGGGCGCTATACGCACAGAACGCCCGCCGCATCGCGGATGAACTGTCGCACTTCAACGTCGATGGTCATCCGATCCTGGCCCATGCCCAGGAACTGATCGCGGCCCGAGGGCGGGGGGAGACACCCGCCTGTTTCAACAGCCAAACGGAGCAATCGCCATGACACGCGAAGGCCCCCTGGAACGCCCCCTGTCTGGGTTGCGGATCGCTGATTTCAGCTGGGTCGGCGCCGGTCCGCGCGCCACAAAGGATCTGGCCGATTACGGCGCCACCGTCATCAAGGTGGAAAGCGCCAAGCGCCTGGACCTTGGCCGCCTGTCCCCGCCCTTCAAGGATGGAAAGCGGCACCATGATGCATCCGCCTTCTTTGCCATCACCAATACCGGCAAGCAGGGTGTCACCATCAACCTGAACGATCCGCGCGGGATCGAGGTGGCGAAGAAGCTGATCGCCTGGGCCGATGTGGTGGTGGAGAATTTTGGCAAGGGCTACATGGACCGGATCGGCCTGTCCTGGGACGTTCTGAAATCCATCAAGCCTGACATCATCCTGCTGTCGGTCAGTGTGGCCGGGCGTACCGGCCCCCTGTCGGACCTGCGTGGTTATGGCAATTCGGCGGCTGCCCTGTCCGGTTTCGCCGCCCTGTCCGGCTGGCCCGACCGGGGGCCGCACATGGCCCCCTTCGCCTATGGCGATGTGGTGGCCCCCATGATGGCGACGGTGGCGGTGCTGGCAGCATTGGAACATCGACGGGTCACGGGCGAGGGCCAGCATCTGGACGTGTCGCAGGTGGAGCCGATGATGCTGGTCACATCGGATTGTCTGGCCGATGGTCAGCGCGGGATTGAGCCGCGACGCGGGAATAACGATCCGCGCATGGAACCGCATGGCCTTTTCCCCTGTCGCGGTCCCGATCAATGGTGCGCCATTGCGGTCCGCGACGATGCGGACTGGCGGGTTCTGGCCGGACTGTCGGGGATCGATGATCCGCGTTTCGCCACGCTGGAAGGCCGAAAGGCCCATGCGGGCGATCTGCGCGCGCTGCTGTCTGCCTGGACGGCCACCCAGGACAAGCACCGGCTGGCCGACTGCCTATCCGCCGCAGGAGTGCCGGCGGAGGCGGTGAATGACGGGCGGGATGTCTTTACCGATGCCGAACTGGAACGGGCCGGCCATTACCACCGCGTCCGCCATGATAGGCTGGGCGACTGCGAGATGCCGGGGCCGCCCCTGCGCTTTTCCGATGCCGCCATCCATGTCGGCCCGCCGCCGCTGCTGGGCGGCGATAACCGCGCTGTTTTTGTCGACCTACTGGGTATGGACCCCGCAGCGGTCGATGAACTGACGGCCACCGGCGCGCTGGCGTGAGGGGGATGACGATGCTGAACCATCTGACCATCATCGACGCCACCGGCGAACTGGGTGCCTTGGCGGGCCATATGCTGGCGCAACTGGGTGCCGCCGTGACCCGGCTGGTGCCAGCGGGGGGGGGAAAGGCCGACCCTGTCTGGAACCGGGACAAGCGTTGCATGGCGCTGACCGATGCCGACCTGCCGGCGCTGCTGTCCAATGCCGACATCCTGCTGCGCAACGGGCCGCTGCCGGGCGTGGACATCACGGATTATCCGCGCCTGATCGATGTCCTGCTGACCCCGTTCGCCTGTAGCGACCGCCCGGCCACCGACCTGACCTTGATGGCAAGGTCTGGCCTGCTGCATATCGGCGGCGATCCGGACAAGGAGCCGCTGCGCCTTCCGGGGCAGCAGGCCTATGCGCTGGGCGCCATCCAGGCGGTGATCGGGGCGCTGACGGCGTTGCATGCCCGCAAGGATAAGGGCCAGGGCGTCACCGTCTCCGCCTATCAATCCGCCGTTCTGGCCAATTACCGGGAGCCGGTGATGTGGGATTGGGCGGGCAAGGTCGGCGGACGGCAGGGCAATTTGCTGGTGCGTGGCAAGTCCGGTGTCAATCAGGTCTGGAAGGTGGCCGATGGCTGGGTCACCTGGGCCCTGGTCGACAATCCCGGCATGATGCGCGCCATGGTCGCCCTGATGCAGGCCGACGATATGGCAGGCCCGCTGGCCGGGGTGGAGTGGGAGAATATCCTGGTCGCCGATTTGGCCCAGGAAACCCTGAAAGAGTGGGAGAAATTGGTAGGCGCGTTCTTCGCCACCAAGACCCGCGCCTTCCTGGCCGACCAATCCAACCGCCATGGCATGGGCCTGTCGGCCATCGATGAACCGGACGATGTGCTGAACAGCGCGCACCACGCGGCACGCAGCGCCTTCGTCCCCTTCGACGATCCCGTGTCGGGCCGCACCATCCGGGTGCCCGGCCCCCTGTTCCGCACCAACCGGGAGGACGCGCGATGAATGGTCCGCTTTCCGGCCTGACGGTCATCGATTTCTCCAAGTTCCTGCCCGGCCCTTACTGCACCTGGATGCTGGGCAATCTGGGCGCCGACATCATCCGCGTGGAAAACCCGCGCGAATTGGCGAAACAGGCGCAGGTCTTCGGCTGGGACAAGCTGGATGCGAACGCCCGCGCGGACTTGCGCGCCCGCGACATCTATGCCCGCAACAAGCGCAGCCTGGTCATTGATCCCGGTCACGTAGACGCCCAGCCGGTGATCGAGGCGCTGGTGGCGAAGGCCGATATATTGGTGGAGGATTACCGGCCCGGCGTGATGGAGATCATGGGCTATGGTGCCGCCGCCATGCTGGAACTGAACCCAAGGCTGATCTATACGTCAGTGACGCTGTGTGGACAGACGGGGCCGTACCGGGACAAGCCGGGGCATGATCCGGTGGCGCTGGCCATCGCCGGGGCTTTGTCCCGCATAGGCGAGGATGCCGCCCGGCCCAGCTTCCCCGGCGTGCCCGTCGCCGATCTGTTGAGCGGATCGAACGCCGTCATCGGCATCCTGTCCGCGATCATTGCGCGCGGTGTGACGGGTCGGGGTCAGCATGTCGATGTCGCCATGTCCGACGCCTCCCTGGCCCTGATCGCCAGCACGATTTCCCGCAATCCCGACCTGTCGAAGGTGCCGGGGCGCGGCAAGCGGCGGGCCGACAGCGGCATTTGGGAAACGGCGGACGGGCGTTTCATCACCACCACCGACATGGAACCCCGCTACTGGCAGCGTTTCTGCGTGGCGGTTGGTCGCCCCGATTTTGCTGCCCTGCAGATGGATGTCAGCCGGCGGGAAGAGATCGCGAACGCCCTGGCCGCCATCTTCCACAGCAAGACCCTGGCCGAATGGCTGGACATCCTGGCGGCGGCGGATACGCAGTTCGCACCCGTGCATAACCTGCCCGACGCCCTGTCCGATCCGCATAACCGGGTGCGCGGCATGGTGTTTGAGGTGCCGCTGCCCGGCGGCGGTACCGCCCCGCATATCGGCCTGCCCATCCGCCTGTCCGACACGCCCGCTGCCCCGCCGCGACCGGCGGCCCCGGCGGGTGGCGACAGTGACACCATCCTGGCCGGCATCGGCCTTTCCCAAACCGACATCCAGTCCCTGCGCGACAAGGGCGCCCTGTCCGCCCGTCAAGGATCACGAGCATGAGCACGACCGAGAACAACCAGCAGCGCCCCCTGGAAGGACTGCGCGTCCTGGATCTGACCCGCGCCCTGGCAGGACCCTACGCAACCTTGCTGCTGGCGGGTCTGGGGGCCGAGGTGATCAAGCTGGAGGACCCGGTCGGCGGCGATCTGGCACGCGACAACAGCCCCTATGTCGGGCGCGACGGTGTGGTGGTGGAACGTCGGCACGCGGATGACATCTCCATCTCCCACCTAACCCGCGCACGCGGCAAACATGGCATCAGCCTGAACCTGAAGCATCCGGACGCCAAGGCGGTGTTCGCCGATCTGGTGAAGGGCTGCGACATTGTCGTGGAGAATTTCACCAGCGGCACCGCCGACCGGCTGGGTGTGGGCTATGACGCCGCCAGGGAAGCCAATCCGCGCGTGATCTATTGCTCCCTCTCCGGCTTCGGGGCTAATGGGTCGGAGGGTGGCAAGGCCATGGATGTGATCATCCAGGCCCTGTCGGGCGCCATGTACACGTCGGGCGCGCCGGGGGAGCCGCCGGTGCGCATGGGCGTGCCCATGGCCGACATGCTGGCCCCCGTCTTTGCCGTGATCGGTATCCTGGCGGCATTGGAACAACGGCACCGCACCGGGGTGGGGCAGCATATCGACGTGTCGATGCTGGGGGCGCTCACCTCCTTCGTCGCCATCGAGAACTGGTCCGCGATGGCCGCCGCCGGCATGCCGTCGCGCACGGGCCTGACGGTACAGCGCCTGTCGCCCTTTGGCGTGTTCGAATGCGCCGATGGTTACATCGCGCTGGTGGCCGTGCATGACAAGCTGGCCGCCGGTCTGTTCCGCGCCATGGGACAGGTGGAATTGCTCCAGCACCCACAATTTGCCACCCGCGACGCCCGCGTGGCCAACGCCACCGAGTTGGAGGCGCGGATCAACGCCTGGTCAAAGCAATTGCCGGTGGTCGATGTGGTGGCAGCCCTGGAGGCACAGGGCGTGCCCGTGGCTCCCGTACGCCATCCCGAGGATGCGCTGGTCGATCCGCGCGTGATGGCCCGCAATGAGACCATGCCCATCGCCCATCCCAGCTACAGCTCCGACATCGACCTGCGCACGGCTGGCATTCCCATCCTGTTCTCCGGCGCGCGCACCGGGTTCGATCCCGTGCTGCCGGTGGCCATCGGGGAGCATAATGGCGATGTCTATGCCCGCCTGACGGGCTACAGCGCCGAACAGTTGGAAAGCCTGAAGCGGCAAGGGGTGATCTGATGGCCCGCCATCCCACCCTGGCCCCGCTGCTGACCGCCGCTGATGACTCCGCCGGAACGCTTGAAGCGCTTCGAGGTCAGGGATATCGCCCCCTGCGCCTGCTAGGCGTGGACGGCCCCCGCGCCTTGGTGCGGGCGGCGGGGCTGCTGCCCGTCCGGCTGGTGCCAACGACGGCACCGACGCCGATGATGGATGCGCTTATGGGCGGGGCCGGCCTGTCGGTGCGGGGCAAATCGTTGCTGGAACAGCTGGTGGGGAACGGGGCCAGACCTGATCCGGTCTTGATCACCAGTGCTGATAATGAACAGCCGCAGGTCTTCGCCGCCCTGCGCGAACTGGCGCGGGAGGCAGAGAACCGCCTGGGGCCTGTGCATTTCCTGGACCTGCTGCATGGCGGGGGGGAACAGGCCGCCCGATATAATGCCGTCCGTTTCACACGATTGCGGGAATGGCTGGCCGGTCTGGGCACGCCTGTGGGCGATGTGGCGCAGGCGGAGAAGGACGAGGCCCGGCTGCGGGTGCTGTTGGCGCAGGCCTTGGGTCTGCGCCGTACGGGACAGCTGACGGGTGCGGAGGCTGTACGGATCGTGGCCGCCGCCGCCATCCTGCCGCCAGAACAGGTGGAAGCGTTCCTGTCGGCACTGCTGGCCGATCCCCCGCCGCCGGTTGCCGCCGTCCGGACCCTGTTCCTGACCGGCAGCACACAGGAGGATTTCCGGCTTTATGATCGGTTGGAAGTGGCCAGTGCGATGGTGTTGGGCGAAGCGCAAGATTGGGGCCGCCCCTGGTGTGGTGGGTCCCCAGATCTTTCGCACCATATCGTATCCCCAAATTCCGCCCCTCCTCGTCATCCCGGCGAAAGCCGGGACCCAGGAGCCACAGGAACAAACCTAGACGCTGCGTCGATAGAAGCTGCTGCAAGGTCGGGCGCTCGGCCCCTGGGTCCCGGCTTTCGCCGGGATGACGGAGGGGAATTTAAAGCCGCCCCCATGGCCCGCCGCAGCCCCGATGATCCCAACGCCCTTATCGCCGCCGCGCGGGTTGCGGGTGCAACGGCCCTGCTGCACGCCATGCGCCCCGGTGACGAGGCGGCCCCCTGGGATGTGAAGCCATTGGGTGCCGCCTGCGCCGCTGCCGGCCTACCCTTCCTGGCCGTCACCTGGGATGGCGGCGGGGAAATGCCCGCTGCCCTGGCCGCATTCCTGGCCGATCCCATGGCCCGACCAAGGCCAGCACCCCCGGCGCCATCCCCGTCCCCTGCCCGCGTCAGCGGTGGACGCGCCGCCTTGAAGCCGCCGACACGCAGCCGCAAATCGCTGTCCGCCGTCGCCAGCTTCGGGCAGTTCCAGCGCGACTGGTTTGCGGGCCTGCGGGAACAGGTGGCGGCGGGTGCGCCGCTGGCGGTCGTCAATGCCAATGCGCCGCAGGAAATCCTGCGGGCCATGGACATTCCCTTTGTCGTGAACCAATGGTGGGCCTCCATCGTGGCAGCGAAACAGCAATCTGGCCGCTATTTCAGCCTGTTGCGCGACCGGGATTATCCAGCGGATGTGGAGGCCTACAGCGCGCAAGGGCTGGCCGCCGCATTCGACGATGATGCGGAAAACGCCCCCTGGGGTGGTCTGCCAAAGCCGAATTTCCTGGCCGCCGTCACCGGTACGGATGCCACTGCCCGCATTTTCCGCCATTGGGCGATGGAGACGGGGGCCGACCTATACCTCTATCAGCGCAGTTTCGACAGCCGCTGGCACATTCCCACCGATTGGTGGGAAGACCTTCCCGGTGATTGGGACCGGCATCTGGAGCCAGAACGTCTGGACCTGATGGAAGGGGAATTGCGTGCCCATGTGGCGCGGCTGGAAACGGCCACGGGCAAGCAGTTCGATCCCGACCGTTTTGCAGAAGTGATGGATCTGGTGAATGAACAGGAGGAATGGTACCGCCGTACCCGCGACCTGATCGCCGCCACACATCCTGCCCCGGTCAGCATCGTCGATACGATGCCCGCCACCATGGTGCCGCAATGGCATCGCGGCTCCATCTGGGCCCGCGATGCCGCGAAGGCACTGTATGAGGAAGTGGCCGCCCGTGCGGCGGCGGGGGACGCCGCCTGCCCCAATGAGCGTGTACGCCTGATGTGGGTCGGGCGTGGCCTGTGGAGCGACATGGCCTTTTACCAGCGCTGGGAGGAAAGCCATGGCGCGGTCTTCGTCTGCTCCATGTATCTGTCGCTGGCCGCCGATGGCTATATCCGCCATCACGACCGGGATCGTGATCCCATGCGGGCCCTGGCGGCCCGTTTCGTCACCATGGGTGATGAATTGCGCATGCCCACCTGGGCTGGGGCCTGGCATGTGCGCGATGCCCGTATCCATGGGGTCCACGGGGCGGTCGCCTTGACCGACGCCGATCCTTTTGTGCTGCGGGCGCTGGAGGAGGCGGGCATCCCCGTGCTGCGCCTGGACCTGGATAATTACAATCAGGAAAGTGCGGATGCAGCCGCCGTCGATAGGGCTGTGACCCGCTTCATTGAGGGGCTTCAGACCTAACCCACCTGTCATTGCAATTGCCGCAAGCCGTGATGTCAGGCAGAAGGGAACCATTCCTTCGGCGGATACGGGGTGGACTTGCGGTATGGATGATGCGAGGGCGCGCGCTTCACGGCTACAGGATATCGCCCGGCAAGCCGGCGTGTCGGTTTCCACCGTATCGCGGGCATTGAGCGGCAGCAGCGCCGTCAATGCCGAAACCCGCCGCCGTATCCGTGAACTGGCGGAGGCGGCGCAGTATGATGCGCCCCCTCGCCGCGCACGGCAGACGGCAGGCGGCGACCGGCCATCCGTGATGGTGGTGATGCCACCCGCCCATGCCGGCGGGCAATCGGTCGACCCGTTCAGCCTGGGTCTGGTCGGCGGGACCAGCCTTGCCATGCGCGAACGGGGGCTGGACCTGACCATCGGCCATGCCACCCCGGTTGATCAGCGCGGGCTGGCCGATCTGCTCGACAGCAGCCAGACCGACGGGATGATCTTCCTGGGTCAGAGCCAGTTGCACGAGGCGTTGAACCGCCTGTTCCGCGATGGCCGGCGCTTCGTGGTCTGGGGCGCGGTGGCACCGGATCAGGACTATTGCTCCGTCGGCAGTGACAATGTCCGGGGTGGATATCGCGCCGCCCACCATCTGGCCCGCCTGGGGCGCAAACGTATCGCCTTTCTGGGTGACACCCATACGATCGAACTTGCACAGCGTCATCAAGGCTATGTGAGCGCGTTGCAGGAGGCGGGTCTCACGCCGGACCCCAGCCTGCACCGGCGCTGCCGTCTGGTGCCCGATGCGGCGGTGGAGGCGGTGGATGATCTGTTGGACCAGGGCGTGGCATTCGATGCCATCGTGGCGGTCAGTGATCTGGTCGCCATCGGTGCCATTCGCGCACTGAACCGGCGCGGCCTGTCCGTACCGCACGATGTCGCCGTCGTCGGCTATGACGATATCGAAATTGCGGCCCATGCCCACCCGGCCCTGACCACGATCCGCCAGGATACCGCCAAGGCCGGGCGTTTGCTTGTGGCCAAACTGCTGCGCCTGCTGGCCGGGGATCAGGCTACGTCGGAACGGCTAAGCACCGATCTGATCGTCCGGGAATCCTGCGGCGCCTGATTTTTTGCAGATTATTTGTTGCAATTGCAGTGACCCTCATCCCACCTTCACGGGAAGGCCGAGCCGCCCAAGAACCATCATGACAGTTGGAGGAACCATGCCCCCGTCTCCGCGCCTGCTGCTGCTGGCTACCGCCGCCAGCCTGTCGATCCTGGCCCTGGATGCCGGACAGGCGGCCCATGCGGCGGAGACGCGGACCTTTCCGCCCTATGCGCTGGAGCCAGGGGCCAAGCCTGCACGGGTGACGGTGGAGGTCAAGGGACAGCCGGGCACGCGGCAGTTCCACCTGACCAGCAGCGCACCACAACGCGACAATACGCCCGGCACACGCGATATCACGGAGCGCGGTGCCTACACCTTGACCGGCAATCTGCTGTTTGACGCGCTTTTCGCGCAGTCGGTGGACGATGCCGCCCAGGCCAGTGTCAGTTCGATCAAGGATGGGGCCTATAATGGTGGGCAGCCCATCGCCTGCAACTGTTTCGAGACGGGCGAGAAGTGGAACTATGTCTGGACGCGGGATCTGTCCTACGCGCTGGACCTGGGGCTGGCGGGGCTGGACCCTGTTCGCGCGGTGGACAGTCTGTTGTTCAAGACAGGCAGTTTCCGGGCAGGCGTGACGGTGCCCGCCGAACTTCCCTCTGGGTCCACGCAGATCGTGCAGGATACAGGCTCGGGCGGTTCCTGGCCGATCAGCACAGACCGCACCACCTGGGCGCTGGGGGCGGAGGCGGCGCTGGCCAACCTGCAGGGCAGCGCCCGTGCCGATTTCGCACGCAAGGCCTATGACGCGCTGCGCGGCACCGTGGAGGCGGACCGGGTCGCCGCATTCGACACGGCCAACGGTCTTTACGGTGGTGAACACAGTTTCCTGGACTGGCGCGAACAGACCTATGCCCCGTGGGTCCGCGAACATCTGCCGGCGATGGCGCAATCCAAGGCCTTGTCCACCAACGTCCTGCAATATCGTGCCCTGCGTCTTACCGCCCGGCTGGCCCGTGAACTGGGCGATGGTGCGACGGCGGCCCGGTATGATGGCTGGGCGGATGCCCTGACCAAGGCCATTGATGCGAGTTTCTGGGACGCGCGGGCCGGGATGTACGCCACCTTTACCATGTCAGAGCCGACGCCGGCCCGGATTGAGAAATACGATCTGCTGGGCAATGCGCTGGCTGTCCTGTCGGGTGTGGCATCGCCGGAAAAGGCCAGGTCGATCTTCGACCGCTACCCCTTCGCCCCATTCGGCCCCTCAGTGGTATGGCCGCAGGCACCGGGGGAGTTTGTCTATCACAACCGTGCACAATGGCCGTTCGTCACGGCCTATGCCGTGCGGGCCGCCATCGCCGCTGGCCATGTGGCCGCGGTGGATCAGGGGCTTGCAGCACTGGAACGGGCCGCCGCCATGCACCTCTCCAACATGGAGAATCTGGAATGGCTGACAGGACGGGCACAGTTTGATGATGGGCCGGAGATTAATTCCCGCCGTCAGCTCTGGTCCGTCGGCGCCTATTACGGTGCCGTGGTTCAGGATGTCTTCGGCTGGCAGCCGGGTGCCGGCGGTGTGCGCATCGCACCCTATCTGACAACCGCGACCCGTGCCCAGTTCACCAAGCCCGAGGCGGTGCTGGGCGGCCTTTCCTTTGCCGGCAAGCCGGTGGAAATCGCGCTGATCCTGCCTGCCAAGGCGGCGGGTGGCGGTGTCTATCCCGTCGCGGGCATCACCCTGAACGGCACCGCCATGACCGGTCCCATCCATCCTGAACAATTGACGGCCAGCCGCAACCGGATCGAGGTCCGGTTCGGCACGGCGCAGATGTCGGACAGCCGGGTAACCATGGTCCCCGTAATTGACCCGGTCAGCCATGTGGAACCGCAGGCCTTCATGCCCTGGACCCCCGGTATTTCCGGCGCAAGGCGGACCATGGACAGTGTCGCCCTGGATTTCGGACCGACGAAGGACAAGACGCCGCTGCGGTACCGCGTGCTGCGTGATGGCGTGCTGGTTGCCGACGATGTTGCGGGGTCCGGCTGGACGGACAAGGCGCCGCCGCCTCCGGCGATGACCGCCTGCTATTCCATTGTGGCGGTGCATGTTTCGACCAACATCGCATCACAGCCATCGGCACCGGTCTGCTTGCGCGGGGAAGCGGCACAGACGATAGCGGTGGGTAAAATGGCCCGGCTGGGCCAGACGCTGGACCTTGGGCAGGTCGCTGTGGGGAGTGGCGGGCGGCACGCCCTGGCCACGACCTACGAGAACCGGACCTATGCCGTGAATACCGGTGTGACCAATGCCGTCAAACGGCTGGTTCTGGTGGATGAGACGGGCAAGCGGTACAGCGCCATTTTGCAGATGCCGCATATCGATCCGGAGGGGGATCGCTATTCGACACGCAGTTCCACCCGCGCCATCTTCGATCTGCCCGCCGGTCGTTACCGCGCCAGCATCGAGGATTTCTTCAATATGAGCGCGCTTTCCACCAATGCCAGCTATAGCGGACCCGGCGGCATGACAGGGCCGGTGAACGAGGCGCGCATTGAAACCTTGATGGTGGATCGGCTGCCCTGATCACGCCGGATTGATGCCCAGCATGGCCAGGAATTCCGCCTCCGTGGCCATGCGCAGGCGGCCATAACGCTGTTGCCGGGCATGGGCGGCGGTCAGTTTGGTCTGTCCGGGTGACAGGCCAACAATCAGCCAGTCCGTGTCCTGTGTGACATAGGTCTGGAACCGTCCACCGGCCAATTTGATGGCACGGGCGGCATCGGTCCTGGAACAGGCTGCCAGGGTGCCGGTCACCACGAAGCCTTGCCCATCCACCCGGCGGGTGGGCGTGGCCAACCCCGGTCGGGACGATGCGGATGGCGGACGGGCGGCACGGGGCCTGTCCTGTCCGACCCCCAGCTTTTCCGCCGCTTCGGCTACAGAACCGGCGCCGACCATCATGGCGACATGCTGGCCGATGGCAGCGCAGGCGGCGGCGTCGCTGCCCGCTTCATGGTGATCCAGCGGAATGCCCAGATGGTGGGCCACGATGTTCAGCTTGTGGCTGCGCAGATCGGGGAAGGCGGCACGGGCCAGTTCGACAGTGCAGATGAAGCGAATGGCGGGCACCGGCAGTCCGGCGGCGGTCAGGCAGGCCGTAAGGACACCGGAATCGAAACTGGCATTGTGCGCCAGCAGCACAGCCCCTTCCAGCCGGCGTGACAGATCCGGCCAGATGCCGGCAAGGGTCGGCGCGTGGGCCACATCGGCGGCCCGAATACCATGCACCGCAACACAGAATGGGGAAAATTCGGCGGGTTCCGGGCGGATCAGGCGGCGGAAGATCGATGCCTCGGGTCGAAACACCTCCGCCACACCAACGGCACAGGCACTGTCGCGGCGGGCATTGGCGGTTTCGAAATCAATGGCAAGTTCGATCAAGGCGAGGCTCCGGTTCGATTGCGCTGGTATAGCTCAATCCTTGCGCGCCTTGAACGCCGCCATATCGGCTGCAACCACGCCGGATGGCCCCCCTCCTGTCGGCACCGTCCTGGGCGGTGGCATCAGGATCAGGTTCATGGGCATGGCATAGCCGCCATAAATCGATGGGTTGGCACCATCCAATGTCAGGCGCGGACCATCAGCGGCAAAAATAATACCCAGCGACCGGAAGCGATAGTCGGACAGGGCACGGCCAACCAACGCCAAACTGTCATTGCGGACAGGGTCCAGCCATGAAGGCAGCGGGCCAGCCGGCACGGACAGTCTTCCAGGCCCGGCCGCCTGCAGGCCGCCGGCACCGGCATGGGCACCGGCAGCATCAATCCGGATCGGCACCGAACCGATCACAGTGCCTTCGGCCTGGACATCCACAACTCCCAGGGCTGCCAACGCATCGGCAACGGGCGTGGCGGGGATATCCAGACGCAGGTCCAGATGATCATTGCCAAGGCGGAACGTACTTTGCGGCAGGGTGATGTTCTGCCCGGCCCATCTGAACGGTTCCGGTGCCAGACGCAGAACCCCGTCTGCCGGCAGTGACAGGCCAAGGCCACCGCCGGTCAGGGCAATGCCGGGATCGAAAAGACCGATGGCCACGGTCTGCTGTGGCATGGACAGCGGCGACAGCTGATCGAAACGCAACACACCGTTGATCCCGGCCAGATGCAGGCCGGGGAGGCGCAACCCCGCCTCTTCCAGGAGGATATCGGCGGTGCCGTCCGCCTTCTCGCTGTTCCAGGCCGCCGTCAGCCGGGCCGCGATGTTGCCGGTCAGGGCGTGCGGCAGCGGCGCACCGGGGAATAATTCTGCGGCATCCCCTTCCCCCAGCCTGATCGGGGCCAATTTAGCCAGTGCCCGGCCACCGGCCCCGTTCAACTCCACGGCACCCGTCAGGCTGGCCCCGCCATTCCCGGTCACCATGTTCCATTCCAGGCGCAGATCTTCCGCCGGGTCGCCTCGCAACCTAGCCGCCAGCGTGGCCGGTGCCAGCCAGGGCAGGCGCAGATTTGCTGCACGGACATCAAGGTCCAGCGGCCATGCAAGCCGCCCGGTCAGCAGCAATCCCTTCGCCGACAGGCCGAGTGTCGGGATGGTCAGGCTGCCGGGCGGTTGATCAGCGGCGGGGGACAGCCACCATTCCCCATCAATGCGCCGTGCGGTGCCGGACAACGACACGGCATTGTCGCGCGGTCCCTGCCCGATGCCCAAGCTGCGGGCCCCAATGCTCACCGCAATATCGGGCCAGTCGCGGGGCGGCAGGTCCATTGAAACATTGCGGGCTGAAAGGGCCAGGGTGACCGGACCACCGGTCAGGCCGGGATCGGGACGGCCCAGATGGGCGGCGAAGCCGGGCACATCATCCACCCGCAGGGTCGCGGCCAGACGCTGCCCGCCGGTTTCATCGGGGTCCAGAAGGGCATCCAGGCGCGCAATGCCCTGCCATTCCAGCAAGGCCTGCCCCTGCCCCGCCTTCCAGCGTAGCACCATGTCTGGCAAACCCTGTGGCAGCGCCTTGGCGTTGACATCCAGTTCGCCTGTCCAGCCACCATTGGCCAGACGCCGGATGCTGCCCTGTCCCCCCAGACGTGGCCCACCGGGAATAGGTGTCAAACTGAAGCCGGCAGCCGACAGGCCATCCCTGCGCCAATCGGCGGTGATGCGGGCTGGAACGCCCGTTGATCCGACCGTCAGTGTCCCCTGCCCCTCCGCGTGCCATCCACCCTCAACCGAATTGATGGCGGCATCCATTAGCAGGGGAACGGAGCCCAAGCCACCGGGTAGTGCCAGGGTCAGGCGGGCCTGGGTGATCTGCACCGGGGCGTTTACATCGGGAAGATCAGACATGGAAGCGGTGAGCGGGCGCGACAGCCGAAGCCCCCGCACCTCCAGCCCCGTGAACCGCCCAGACCAAAGACTGGCAGGTGTATAGCGCGCGATGAACCGGTCCGCGCCATCCTCATGCCCGAGGGAGAAGGCGCCGGTGGCTTGTGTCAGGCCGAAATCATCGATGGCCAGTTCGGCCTGTAGGAAACCCAGGGCACGCAATTGCGATGTCCAGCGTGCGGCCAGCAGGCCGGGCAAAGACAACCAGAAGGCCAGCAGCCCCAGCGCCAGCAGGCCACCGGCCAGCAGAACCTTCTCCTTCCGCTTCAATGCGCGCAATCCGTCGCCCCCATCCGGCAAATTCCGCCGCCTTCGCGGCATCCGGTCTCTTTCCATGCAAAGATGCGACCGCTATCGTGGCGGGCGCAACGGTTGAGAGATGATGCCGCCCATGCTGTCCCGCCTTCTGGTCCTGCTCTGCCTGCTGCTGGCCGTTCCGCTGTCATATGCGGCGCGCCCGCCGGCCAATCCCGACGATACGCTGATCATGGAGTTGAAGACCGGTATGGTCATCATCCAGATGCGGCCCGATCTGGCGCCCATCCATGTGGCCCGTATCAAGCAACTGGTGCGGCGCGGATTCTATGATGGCGTCCCTTTCCATCGTGTCGTTGCCGGGTCGCTGGCCCAGACGGGTGATCGCAGCGGTACAGGCCGGGGCGGCACGGGCCGCTGGCTGGAACTGGAACCCAGCAAGGAACCGCATGTGCGCGGGGTGGTGTCTATGGCGCGCGGCATGAACCGGAATAGTGGCGACAGCCAGTTCTTCATCCTGACCCACGCACAGGACCCCTCGCTCGATGGCAACTACACCCTCTGGGGCCATGTCATCAAAGGCATGGATCTGATCGACAAGCTGAAGGCCGGCGACAAGAAGAAGGAAGGGTGGGTGAAGGACCCGGACCGTATCATCAGCATGCGCATCCAATCCGATCCACCGCGCCCACCAAAGGCCGTACCGCCGACCACGCCTCCGGCCCCGCCGAAATAGCGGGTGGGCCATCCCGTGGGCCTAGTTCCCATCGGCGTCACATGCCGCTATGGTGCCCGCCGACATGCAACCGAGAACCGGGGCAACCGGTTGGCAAGGATGACTGACGATGACTGACATGGATCTGGAAAACACCCTCTATCTCGACCTGGCCTCAGGCCGCGTCACCATTCAGCTGCGCCCCGACTTGGCGCCCAAGCATGGGGCGCGCATCAAGGAACTGGCGCGTGAAGGCTTTTATGACGGCCTGACCTTCCATCGCGTGATCGAGGGCTTCATGGCCCAGGGCGGCTGCCCCGATGGCAATGGCATGGGTGGTTCCGGGCAGAACCTGCCGCAGGAATTCTCGCGCGAGCCACATGTACGCGGCACCTGCTCCATGGCCCGCGCGTCCAATCCCAACAGCGCCGACAGCCAGTTCTTCATCTGCTTCGCCGATTCCCGCTTCCTGGACGGTCAGTACACCATCTGGGGCAAGGTTGTGGACGGCATGGAGAATGTCGACAAGATCAAGCGCGGCGCCGGCCGGAATGGCGAGGTTCGCGATCCCGACCAGATCGTGAAGTTGAGCGTCGCTGCCGATGTCGAAGCCACCTGAGGCCTCGACCATCATCTGAAGTCTGGAGCGCCGTCCCGAACCCTCGGGACGGCGTTTCTGTTTGGGGGTGCTTTCAGGTCGAGGGGAAATGGACCTGTGCAGCCGTACGGATATCGGACCAGTATGCAAAAGGTCCGTATCATGGTCACGCGCAGGAGCCCACCCGATGGCATGCCCGACAATCGCCGCAGCCCGCCTCTCTTTGATAGCCCTGTCGGCGGCGATGGCCCTGCCCGCGATGGCGGCCGAGAAATCCTGGAGCCTTTCTGGAAGCACGCTGGCGATTTCGACACCCTGCGCCAAGCAGGTGGAAATCTTGCCGGCGTCGCGCAGCGATGAGATCAGCGTCAGTGCCGTTGCCGAGCATCCCGAGGAAATCGACGCCCTGTCCGTCTCCAACGGCGGCAATGGTATAACGGTCACCAAGCAGGGCAATCGCTGCCCCTTATCACAATCGCGGAAGAGGGAAACCCTGCGCCTGACCATCACGCTGCCGTCGGGCAGCGACCTGTCGGTGCGCGAAGGCGGAAGTGGAGAATATCGGGTAACTGTCCCCGTTGACCGGCTGGACTTGCGGCTGTCAGGGTCCGGCGGCCTGTCGGCAGAACAGGTCGCGGGCCGGCTTGATGCCTCACTCTCCGGTTCTGGCGGTGGGCAGGTCGCGCGGATGGAAGGCGGGGATGCCATTATCAGGGCGTCGGGCAGCGGCGGGATGCTGGTCGGGGGCCTTATCGGCAACCTGCAGGTTGATCTGTCCGGCTCCGGTGGGGTGGAGGTAGGCGCGGCAGGTGCTGCAATCCTGGAAACCAGCGGTTCCGGCGGCATTCGTGCGCAAAGCGTCAACGGTCCGCTATCCTTTGAGGCCACAGGGTCGGGCGGCCTGAAATTGGGAATGATCAGTGCGGACAATGTGAAGATACGCACCTCCGGCGATGGAGGTGTCAGCATCCGGGATGGCCGCGTGGGCAGCCTGCAGGTTTCCGCCACCGGCAGCGCTGATGCCCGGCTGGACATCGTTGCAGATCGGGCTGAACTGTCCACCAGCGGCAGCGGCGATATCCAGGTTCGGCAGGTCACCGGAAATGTCAGCCAGCGCCACTCCGGCAGCGGAAAAGTCCGTGTCGGCGGCTGATCGGTAAGACAGTGGATGGGTGGGCGTTGCCCCCCGAAACGGCGATTGACAGCGCTATTCAAGATTAATAATATGTTATTTACCTGTAAAACGGGGTGGGCGGCTTCGGTCGCCCTTATGTGGGTGCCAATAATAAAATCAAATTAAAAAAAGAACGTGACGGGGAGGTAGATGATATGAGCGGTCAGCGAACGCGACACCCGGCGGCTCCGCCTGGGCGACTTCGACCTAGATAAAAATTTCAGATCAGGCCCTTTCCTGCATGGTGTTTGACGCCCTGCATCGGGTTCGCCTGCTGAAGAATCACGCCTGCTTACAACCGGGGCACCCGCCGCCACCGTTTGGAACGCCGCGTCTGGCCCCCGCCGGATAGGCCCTTCCGTACCTGACGGCCAAGACCCCGCGACAAACCGCCCCCGCCTGACCGCGGGAGGGGAACGGTGGCTCTGTGCCGCCTCTCCCCCTCCCCGCTGACGGACAGGGGCTGGGGATCGACAACCAGGAAAGGCCCTTCGGGTAATCCAATGACATCCACAAAGATCAAGTTATTCGCGCTGCTTTCCGCCTCCGGTCTGGCGTTGGCCGCCGGCGCGGCGCAGGCCCAGACGGCGCCCAAGGATGAGGCTGCCTCGCTGGAGGAGATCATTGTTGTTGGTCAGCGCAAGGCCATCAACAATGCACAGGAAACCAAGCGCAACGCAGAGGAGATCGTGGACTCGATCTCCGCCGTCGATATCGGCGCCCTGCCCGACCGGTCGGTGACAGAGGCGCTGCAGCGCGTGCCCGGCGTTTCGATCGGTCGCACCAATGAGGTGCGCGACATCGACCGTCTGAATGTCGAAGGTTCCGGCGTGCAGATCCGCGGCCTGACCTGGGTTCGGTCGGAAATCAATGGCCGCGACAGCTTTGGCGCCAAGAATGGCCGGGCTCTTGGCTGGGAAGATGTGACACCCGAACTGGCCGCCGGGGTGGATGTCCACAAGAACCCGTCCGCCGACATCGTGGAGGGCGGCCTGGGAGGTACCGTCAACCTGCGCACCTGGATGCCGTTCGACGGGGCAGGCGAAAAGATCGCTGCCTCGCTGGATGCCACGCGCGGGGACCTGCGCAAGGAATGGACGCCCTCCGCATCGGGCCTTTACTCGAACCGTTTCGATACCGGCATCGGCGAGATCGGCTTTCTGGTGGATATTGCGCATTCAGAGCTGAAAAGCCGTCTGAACGCCATTGAGGTCGACCCCTATAATGTGCATTCGGCAACCACCAAGTCGTCCTACGACGGTGGCGCCACGCTGAACTTCAACGGCAATAACCGCATCACGGGCCAGCCGCAGGACGTGGTGATGGTGCCGACGGGTGCGCAATGGCGCCTGCAGGATCGCGACAAGACCCGCGACGGCGTCTATAGCGCCATTCAGTGGAAGCCCAGCGAAAGCACGGAAATCTATTCGACCTTCTTATTGTCGAAGTCGAAGCTGATCAACCAGGACCATTTCGCCCAGACCTCGGCTTGTTGTTCGGCGACCAACAACCAGAATTTCATGAACGCCCCCGCGACAGGGACCAGTTTCACCTATGATGAGAATGGCAATTTCCTGACCGGCAGCATTGTTGATGGCGGTGGCGGCGGCAACGGCGTTGCCAACAGCTTCCTGATGAACCTGGGAACCCGCTATGGCGAGGACAAGGCGCAGACCTGGGACAGCTCGTCCGGCGTGAAATGGCAAGGCGACCGCTGGTCGGTGAAGGCCGATTTCCAGCGGATCGAGGCCAAGCGCGACGTCTATGACATGACCGTTTACAATACGGTCACCATGCCGGGCGGCATCGGTCTGGACCTGCGCGGCAGCGTGCCGAAGATCACCGCCAGCGACCTGACCAAGTCCACAAGCGCCTTCAACCTGTATGCCGCGATGGATCATAATGAAATCGACCGCGCCAACCAGAATACAGGCAAGCTGGACATCGCCTATGATGTCGATGGCGACTTCCTGAAGTCGCTGAAATTCGGTGGCCGCGTCACCGACCGTCATTCGGTACAGAAGGATGGCGGCTATAACTGGGCCTTGATCACCGCGCCCTGGGCCTTCTCACAGACGGCGTCGGTGGACAAGTTCCCGCAGTATCAGGAAACGGTCAGCTTCGATAATTTCTTCCGCGGCAGCAGCACGCCGCCCAGCCTGTGGATGCCGTCCATGGAACTGGCGAAGAACAAGGGCAAACTGTTCGATCATATCCAGGCCCTGCTCTACACGCCCAACCTGGGCAAGGGTCTGGCGGCCCCGACCTCCAACGATTACGGCTATTACTGCTCCACCTGCGGCAACGGGACCATCCCGTCCTGGGCCGCCAATGCTGACAAGTTCAGCCCCTTCCCCAATGGCAGCCTTGCCTCCTACCTGCCGATCTGGGCCGGTGCGCCGGTGGACGCCAACAACAAGCTGCTGGACCCGTCACGACCGGTCGGCTCCAACATCAATTTCTGGGTGCCGTTCAACGGCAACTATGAATACGCCCCCACCTCCACCTCCGGTATCGGCACCAACGATCAGACGGAACGCACCCAGGCCGCCTATGCCACGGCACGCTTCGGTTCCGACACGCTGTTCGGGTCTGATCTGGAATGGGACGGCAATGCCGGCCTGCGTATCGTACGCACGGAGAGTGTTTCCAAGGGCTTCGCCCATTTCCCGTCACTGTCGATCACCGGTGATCAGTCCGCCTATTCCCAGGCGGCGCGCGATGCGGTGCGGTTCGCCAACGGCGCCAATACCAAGACGCGGTACAAGAGCGACTATACCAACGTCCTGCCCAGCCTGAACCTGCGGTTCAGGCCGGATGATGACAAGGTGGTCCGTTTCGCGGCCGCCACGTCCATCGTGCGGCCGGACTTCTACCAGTTGCAGCCATCCTTCACGATGAACGGCACCTATCAGCAGCGTCGCGCGACGGTGGCTGATAATGTCTTCAACACCTCTGCGGGCCGTGCCTATACCCAAGCGGAACTTGACGCGCAGACCGCCGGCGGCAATCCCGTCATGTACAATTCCGGTGTGGCCTTCAATTACTTCTCCGGCAATCCCGACCTGAAGCCGATGCGGGCACATTCCTTCGACATGTCGTTCGAATGGTATGTGAAGCCGGGCTCGATGTTCTCCCTGGGTATTTTCGACAAGGAAGTGCGCAATTACATCCAGGGTGAACAAACGGCGCTGCAGCTGACCAATAATGGTGTGACGCAGACTGTCGTGGGTACCATCCCGCAGAATTTCGGCAAGGGCCGCATCTACGGCCTCGAAGGTCAGGCAACCTATTTCTATGACGAATTGCCGAGCTTCCTATCCGGCCTGGGTACGGACTTCAACTTCACCATCCTGCGCAGCGAAGGTACGCGCAACACCACCTCCAACGTCTTTGACGGCGTGCAGATCGGGGCGTCCAAGCTGGAGCTGCCGCTGGAGCAATTGTCCAAATACTCGTTCAACGCGGCGCTGCTTTATGTGAAGTACGGCTTCGATGTCCGCTTCGCCTATAACTGGCGTTCGCGCTACCTGATGTCGGCCTCGGCCTCCAATGTCCAGGCTCCGGCCTATATGGAGGATTACGGGCAGATGGACGCGTCGGTGGTCTATTCCATCACCGACAATCTGAAGGTCGGGGTGCAGGCCGCCAACCTGTTGAATACCAAGAACATCATCTCCGTCGACCAGCGCGACAACTGGTACTACGGTACCCAGGGGATGATGAGCAAGGACCTCATCTTCAAGCATAATTACACGGTCGCCGACCGCCGCTTCACCTTCGTGCTGCGCGCGGCCTACTGACCGGACGTGTTCCCCGGCGGGTGGATGTGCCCATCCGCCGGGTCTGTTTCAGGGGAGATGATCTTGGCAGCACCCATCCGGCATATCGTCATCGTCGGCGGCGGCACCGCCGGCTGGATGGCTGCGGCACTCTTGTCCAATGTTCTGCCGCGTGACCGGTTGCGTCTCACCCTTGTCGAAAGTCCGGATATCGGGACGGTCGGCGTGGGTGAAGCCACGATCCCCCCCATCCAGTTCTTCAACCGCGCCGTCGGTATTGACGAGGCGGAATTCATGCGGGCAACCGAAGGCACCTTCAAACTGGGGATTGCGTTCCAGGATTGGGTGCGACCAGGTCATCGCTACATGCATCCGTTCGGACAGCCGGGACAGGCGATCAAGGGCGTCTCCTTTCACGCCTGGTGGTTGCGTCTGCGTGCCGCCGGTTACACGGTGCCCTTGTCCGATTTCTGGCTGGCGGAGAAGCTGGCCGATGAAGGGCGCTTTGATACCCCGTCACCGGATGCAAGGTCGCCGAAATCAACGCTGGCCTATGCCTATCACTTTGATGCCGGGCTTTATGCCGCCTATCTGCGCACCATTGCTGAACCGCGCGGCGTGACGCGGGTGGAGGCAACGGTCGCGGATGTGGCACTTGACCCCACCGACGGCACCGTCAGCCACCTGATCTTGGCCGATGGGCGACGGATCGACGGGGATTATTTTATCGATTGCACGGGCTTTCGCGCCCTTCTTATCGGGCAGGCGCTGGGCCGGCCTTATGAGGATTGGTCGCATTGGCTGCCCGCCAACCGGGCCGTGGCGGTGCCATCCGCCCGTACCCGCGATCCCGTCCCCTTCACCACGGCCACGGCCCGGTCGGCGGGCTGGCAATGGCGTATCAATCTGCGCCACCGCACCGGCAACGGCTATGTCTATGTCGCAGACCATATCGATGATGATCAGGCGGCAGCGACGCTGCTGGCCAATCTGGATGGGCAGGCGCTGGCCGATCCGCGTTTCCTGCGCTTCACCACGGGCCGTCGGACACAGTCGCGTTATAAGAACGTCCTGGCCGTGGGCCTGTCGTCGGGCTTCCTGGAGCCGCTGGAAAGCACATCGATCCATTTCATTCAGCATGCGCTGATCAAGTTCGCGGCGACGTTCCCCCTGTCCAAGGATGATCCCCTGTCGGCCAATCTCTATAACCGCATGATCGGGGAGGAGTTGGAGCAGGTTCGCGATTTCCTGATCCTGCATTACCACGCCAATCAGCGGGTCGGGGACCCGTTCTGGGACAGGATGCGCCATATGGACGTGTCGGACAGTCTGGCCGAGAAGATGGCACTGTTCCGCGCACGCGGCTGCGCCATCTTCCCCAACCAGACCCTGTTTCAGGAACCGAACTGGCTGGCCGTCCTGCTGGGGCAGGAGGTGGAGCCGGCGTCTTACGACCCGCTGGCCGATGCGGGGGACCTGTACGATATCCGGCAGGGATTTGACGCGACACGACAGATCATCGCGCAGACGGCCAGGGCGGCCCCGCGACATATGGACTATCTGTCCCGCCTGATCGCCGGCACCGCCCACCGGGGAGCGGCATGAAAAACTTGCGCCGTATCCTGATCGTCGGTGGCGGGACAGCCGGCTGGATGGCTGCCTGCGCCCTGAACCAGGCCGTCAAGCGGCTGGGCACGGTCGTCGAACTTGTGGAAAGCGAGGAGATCGGCACTGTCGGGGTGGGCGAGGCCACCGTGCCCACCATCCGCGACTTCAACCGTTCCATCGGCCTGGACGAGGTCGCCTTCATGAAGGCGACACAGGGCAGTTTCAAACTGGGCATCGCCTTCCAGGATTGGCGCGCCAAGGGCACCAGCTTCTTCCATGGATTTGGGGATTACATCGTCAATGCCGGCCCCTACTCTACCTTGAACCATTGGCTGGTGGCCCGCCATCTGGCGGGGCAGGACGCGGTCGGTCCCTTTGATGATTATCACATGGCGGCGGTGATGGCTGCCGCTGGGCGTTTCGCAGCACCGGAGAACGACCCCCGCTCCCCCTATGCCTATTTCAGCTATGCCTTCCATTTCGATGCCAGTCTTTATGCACGAATGCTGCGTACCAAGGCGGAGGCGGAAGGGGTGGTCCGGCATGAAGGACGGATCACGCGGGTGGACCGGCACGCCGAGACCGGCTTCATCACCCAGGTCCATCTGGCCGATGGCCGCGTGCTGGCCGCCGACCTGTTTATCGACTGTTCGGGCTTCGTGTCCCTGCTGGCCGATAAGACCCTGGCCGAACCCTGGGTCGATTACAGCCATTGGCTGCCGGTTGATCGGGCCTGGGCGGTTCCCTGCGCCGGCAATGGCCCTCCCGCCCCCTTCACTCGCGCCACGGCGCTGGAGGCCGGATGGCAATGGCGCATCCCGTTGCAGCACCGAACCGGCAATGGCTATGTCTTCTCCAGCGCGCATGTGACGGAGGACGCGGCGCGGGAACGGCTGCTGGCCGGACTGGATGGTATGGTTCTGGCCGAACCACGCCTGCTGCGTTTCAGGACAGGGCGGCGGCAGCGCTTCTGGATCGGCAATTGCGTTGCCATCGGCCTTTCATCCGGCTTTGTGGAGCCGCTGGAAAGCACCTCCATCTCCCTGATCCAGGGCGGGATCACGCGGCTGGTCAACCTGTTGCCAGATCTGGATTTCAATCCGGGGCTGGCGGCGGAATATAACCGTATCCAGGCGCTGGAATTCGACCGTATCCGCGACTTCATCATCCTGCACTATGCGCTGAATGGCCGTGAAGATAGTGAATTCTGGCGTGAACGGCGCCGCACCCCCCTGCCCGATACCCTGGCGGAGAAGATCGAAACCTTCCGTGCCACCGGGCAGGTGGTTCTGCTGAACGAGGAAACCTTCGTCACGCCCAGTTGGCAGGCGCTTTTCATCGGCCTGGGCCTGATCCCGCAGCGTCTGGACTCGCTGATGGCGGCGCAGGATCGCGGGGAAGTGCTCGAAACACTGCACCTGCGCCGGCAAAGCCTGGCCCAGGCGGCAGCCCGCCTGCCCAGTCATGGTGATTTCATCAACCGCTTCTGCAAGGCCGATCCGGCCTGACCTTTCGGAGACAATGCTGATGTCCGTGCGCCTGCCGCTGCTGTTGGCCATTTCCCTGCTGACCGGGACCGCGTTCGCGGCCGATGCCCCGCTTCTGCACCCGATGTTCCAGGATCATGGCGTGCTGCAGCGCGACCGGCCCATCCCTGTCTGGGGTGATGCCAAGCCGGGGGAGATGGTGACGGTCACGCTGGGCAGTGCCACGGTGACAGCCAAGGCGGGCAAGGATGGCGCCTGGCGCGCCGATCTGCCGGCACGGGGCGCGGGCGGCCCCCTCACTTTGATCGCGAAGACAGCGACCGCGCAGCAGGTAGCCGCTGACCTGATGGTCGGTGACGTCTATCTTTGTTCCGGGCAGTCCAATATGGAAATGCAGGTCGCCCGCTCGCTGGATAGCTGGACAGAAACCAACCGGGCCAAGCACCCCAATATCCGATACCTGTCCGTGGATCGCGCCACCAATACCAGCCCGCAGCGCGACTTCACCCACCCGGTACGCTGGCGCGCGGTGACCCCGGAAACGGTGGGTGACATGTCTGCGGTCTGTTATTTCTTCGGGCGGGAAATGCGGCAGATCGTGGATGTGCCGGTCGGACTGATAAATTCCTCCTGGGGCGGCTCCACCATCGAAAGCTGGATGGATACGGCGGAGTTGGCCAAGACGGGGCTTTACGGCCAGGACCTTGCCATCCTGTCGGCCTATGACAAGGACCGGCATGCCGGCATCCGCAAATATTTCGACGTCTGGGAAGGGTGGTGGAAGACGAAGGGCCAGGGCGAACCGTGGCGGACGGCGCCGGCGGCGGGCGATGGCTGGCGCGCGGTACCGTCGCTGACATCCTTCGTGACCTGGGGCGTGCCGGAACTGAACCCCTATGTCGGCATCGTCTGGTACCGCAGCACCTTCACCCTGACAGAAGCGCAGGCGAAGCAGGGGGGCACCCTGCTGCTGGGTTCTGCCGATGATTATGATGTCTCCTGGGTCAATGATGTGCCGGCAGGCAGCCTCTACGGTCCGGGCGATCCGCGCCGGTATCCGCTGCCGGCCAGGACGCTGAAGCCCGGCGTCAATCAGGTCACCATTGCCGTCATCAACGGCTATGGCGATGGCGGGCTTTACGGCAGTGCCGATGAACAGGCGATCCTGCTGGCCGACGGAACCCGCGTCCCCATTGATGCCGGCTGGCAATACAAGGTGACGCCAGGCGAGATCGGCACGGCCCCGCATGCCCCCTGGGGCACCGTGGACGGTCTCTCAACAATCCGCAATGCCATGGTGGCGCCCATGGGACCCTATGCGGTGCGGGCCGCCCTTTGGTATCAGGGGGAAAGCAACACGGCCAAGGCCCCGGAATACCAATCGCTGCTGGCGGGCCTGATGTCGGGATGGCGGCGGCAGTTCGGTGCCGACCTGCCGTTCCTCGTGGTGCAATTGCCGGAATATGGCTATCCGCAGGACAAGCCCATCGAAAGCGGCTGGGCCCGGTTGCGCGAAAGCCAGCGGATGGCGGTTGTAGCCGATCCACATGCCGCCATGGCTGTCACCAACGGCCTTGGCGACTGGTACGATGTCCACCCCGCCAACAAGCAACAGGTTGCAAAGCGTCTGACCCGTGCGGCCCGTCGCTTGCTTATGGGTGAAAAGATCAGTGCCTCCGGCCCCGTGCCGGTGGATGCGCAGCGGCAGGGCGACGTGGTTCGTATCCGGTTCACCGATATCGATGGAAAACTGAAGGCCTTGAACCATCACCGCCCCATCGGCTTTGAATTGTGCGGCGCCGGCTGGGACAGCTGCCGCTTTGTCGATGCCGGCCTGTCGGGCGATACCGTCACCCTGCCCATCGGCGACGGCCCCACCATTCGCGTGCGCTATTGCTGGGCGGAAAGCGGCATGTGCAACCTCTATGACGATGCGCGACTGCCGGCAGGACAGTTCGAAATCCCGGTTCGCTGATCCCACCCAAAAAATTTAACGTCCGGCATGGCGGATTTTGCCGGCAGCGCCGTCTTCCTTCAGTATTGCGATGTCCGGTCTTTCTATGAAAGGCCGGACGGGGAGGAAGCACGGTGCGGACGACAACGCTCGACATCTGGTTCGCCACGCGCATCCTGCCGCTGGAGCCTGGGCTTCGCGGTTGGCTGGCGCGGCATGCCAATGATATCGATCCCGACGACATTATCCAGGAAACCTACGCACGGCTGGCCAAGGAACAGGCCGGTATCCGCGATGCCAAGGCCTATATGTACGCGGTGGCACGTTCCGTCGTGATCGAACAGTTGCGCCAGCGCCGGGTGGTGAAGATCGTGCCGGTGCCCGACCTGGAAGGCCTGTCGGTGGCCGACGAGGCCCCTACCCATGAAAGCGACCTGATCAGCCGCGAGGATATTGGCCTTCTCCACGCAGCATTGGCGCAATTGCCGGAGAAATGCCGTCAGGTCCTGACCCTGCGCAAGGTCGATGGCCTGTCGCAGAAGCTGGTGGCCCGCCGTCTTGGCCTGTCTGAAAGCACCGTTGAAAAGCATGTCGCCGCCGGCATCAAGCGCTGCGCGGCCTGGTTTGCGGCCCGGCAGGATGACCCGCCGGCCCGCCAGATGAGGAAACAATGATGGCCGACCGCCTGACCGCTGCCGAGATCGAAACGGTCGCCGCCGACTGGCTGGCACGGGAGGATGCGCGCGACCTGACCACAGCAGAGCAGGCCGAGCTGGAACATTGGCTGGGGCTGGATGCGCGCCATCACGGCGCCTATATCCGTCTACGCGCCGTATCCGCCCGGTTGGACCTGCTGCGTGGGCAACAGGTGCAGGACGTGCCGGCCTGGCGGCGCTGGGGCCCTGTGGCCGCTGCGGTCGTGCTGCTGGTGGCGGTCGGTCTGGCATGGCGTGGTCAACCGCCATCGACCCCGCAGGTTGCGGCCATCACCTATGAGACGACAAAGGGCGAGATGCGGCGCCTGACGCTGGATGACGGGTCAGTGGTGGAGATCAACACCGCCTCCCGTCTGCGCGTTGCCTTCTCTGATGGCGCACGGCAACTCTGGCTGGATCAGGGGGAAGCGAACTTTCAGGTGGCGCGCGACCCGCAGCGGCCCTTCACGGTCCATACCGGTGGCGGTACTGTTACCGCCGTGGGTACGGCGTTCCAGATCCTAACCGACGCCGATGCCGCCCGTGTCACGGTCAGTGAGGGCACTGTCAGCCTGCGTGCGGGCACCCTGGCCGCCGTACCGCTGACCCGCGACCATGAAGCCCATATGACGAAGACCCGTATCGTCACCCGTGCCATGGCATTGCCAGACATGGAACGCCGCGCAGCATGGCGTGACGGGCGGCTGGTCTTTGCCGGGGAAACCCTGGCCGATGCGGCGGGGGAGATCAGCCGTTACAGCCAGCAGCGCATCAAGGTGGACAGCGCCGTGGCACAGCGCCGGGTCGGCGGCATCTTCCGCAGCACCGATGCCGAAGGTTTCGCCCAGGCCGTGGCGGCAAGCCTGCAATTGCAGGTCACGCGGGATGCCGACGGCACCCTGACGTTAGAGGCACGCCCCTGAACAGGGCACTGTTAAGACGTTGTAAGGAGAAACTTCAGACATACAATCGTATATAGAAGACAGGTGACAGAATGCCGGCAGGTGATGGATCGCGGATCAACCCGACCCACCCGCCGGACGGCGCGCGACAGGGAGGGAGGCGCCATTGGCTTATCGTGATGGATGGGTACTGCCCGTCCTGGCCTTGCTGTATCCGGGTGCCTGTTCCGCGCTTGCCGCCGAGCAGGCACCCCAGATCATGTTTGACGTGCCCGCGGGTCCAGCCGCAGCGGGCCTGAACGAATTGGCACGGGCCGGCGGGCTGCACCTGTCATACCCGTATGACTGGCTGTCGGGTCGGCGGTTGCCGGCAATCCGGGGGAGCATGACCGCCCTGGAGGCGGTAGAACAGGCGGCGACGGCATTGGACCTGCGGATTGAAAAGCAGGTGGGCAATGCGGTGATCCTGTCGCCCGCCCTCGCCAGTCCGCGCCCCGCCGCCCACCGGATAGCGGCCCCGGCGAATGCAGCCATTCTACCGGCCATCGTCGTGACGGCGGAGAAGCGGCCAGCGGCGGCACAGCGCACGGCCTTGGCCCTGTCGGTCCTGGACGCAGCGCAACTGGCGGAACGATCCATTCTGACGCCGACCGACCTGTCGGGCCATATACCCAACATGCATGTGGGGCAGGCCAACAATGAAACCGTGATTTCCATCCGGGGTGTCAGTTCCGCCGGCATCACGCCTGCCGCCGATACATCCGTAGCCTTCCATCTTGACAGCGTCTATCTGCCCCGGCCATCGGGTGCCGGCAGCCTTCTGTTCGATGTGGACAGGGTGGAGGTGCTGCGCGGACCGCAGGGGACGCTTTATGGCCGCAACGCCACTGCCGGCACCATCAATGTCATCACGGCCAAACCCCGCTTCATCCCGGAAGCGGCGGCGGAACTGACGATCGGGTCACAGCAACGGCTGACCGCGCGCGGCATGATCAACCTGCCTTTGGTGGAAGATCGTCTGGCCCTGCGTATCGCCATGATCAACCATCAGCAGGACGGGTATACACACAACCAGGGCGCCGGACGACCCGACGTCAATGACGCGGATCAGATGGCGGGCCGTGCCCTGCTGCTGGCCATGCCGGCGGATGATCTGCGTCTGCTGCTGTCGGCGGATTATTATCATCGCGGCGGTGCCGGATCGGGACAGGTCCTGATCGGTCGCAAGGATACGGATTTCCTGGGCCTTGGTACTGCCCAGCCCTATCGTCTGGCCACGAACACCACGCCCGGCGTCGACAATGCGCTTTACGGTGTTCAGGGGCAGATAGACTGGACGCCGGGTGATGTCACCCTGACCAGCCTGACCGCGTGGCGGGCCGACAATGCCGACAACACCACCGATCAGGATGGCGACGCGGTCAATACCCGTACCCTGCGTTTCTATAACTATAATCGCAGCTTCTCCCAGGAGCTGCGTCTGTCTGGCCATACTGACGGGTTGGGCGACTGGATCACCGGAGCCTATCACTTTCAAGAACGGAACAATGACAATCTGGACCAGTTCACGGATCTGGCGCGAACCCAAGGCATCATCCTGCGCCGGCCACGACGGCAGGCACGGTCGGATGCCCTGTTCGCCAACCTGCGTCAGGACTGGACCGACGATGTGACGGCAACGCTAGGCCTACGCCAATCCTGGGACCATAAGGAAAGCCCGGAGGGGGTGACACGCACATTGGGGGAGACCACCAACAGCTTCAAACCCGACCATGCCGATTGGCGAAAAACCACCTGGAAGGCGGGGCTGGAATGGCAGGCCGACAACGGACGCCTGCTCTATGCCCATGTCGGCAACGGGTACAAGGCCGGCGGCTTTTCCAGCAACCAGATCTATGCCCCGGAAACCCTGATGGCCTATGAGGCGGGGGCAAAGCTGGATTGGCGGCAATTGCGCCTGAACCTGTCGGGCTTCCGCTATGATTTTCGGGATTTGCAGGTCAACAGTTCCGCGCCCGACAGTGACGGGGTTGTCCGCACCCGGACCAGCAATGCCGGTCAATCCACGGTCTGGGGGCTGGAGGCGGAAGGCCTGCTGCTACCAGCGCCCGGATGGCGGGTGGAGGCGACCTTGTCCTACCTGTCAGCAACCTTCGACCGCTATCCCGTGGCGGGCGATCCGGTGTTCCGGACACAGCAGGACCTGTCGGGCCGCCGCCTGCCCCGGGCACCCAGATGGACCGGATATCTGGCGGCTGACCGCACATGGTCGCTGGACAATGGCGGGGATGTCAGTCTGCGGGGGGAGGCGCGGTACATGTCGCGCATCTTCTTCAGCCCGTTCAATGACGTCCCCATCATGGTCGCGGGCCGCTTGTCCAACCCTTACCGTCTGGCCAGCCAGGGGGCGATCACGGTGACGGCAGCGCGGCTGCGCTATTCGACGCCGGATGATTGCTATGCCGAACTTTCGGTCGATAACCTGACCGACCGGGCCGTGATGATGTCCGCGACCTTCGGTATGGAGGGGGAGATACTGGCGGGATATTCCGCGCCCCGGCGTTTTGGCCTGCGCATCGGGACAAAATTCTAAAAAAGAGCCCCCGTGTCCATGCGCGATGACACGGGGGCCTCAAGCACGCCCCCGGCCCGCCCAAGTGAGAGAGGACGGCGGACCGGCGGCGATCACGGGGACCGGGTCAGGGCAGATGCTTGCGCATGATGTCGAAGATGCCCGTCTGATCGAAACTGCCCGTCACCGCATCGGCACCCGGACCGATGGCGAAGGCGGAGACATTGGCGCCGGTATGATACTGGTCGCCATCAGCGCTGGTGCCATGGCCGACCAGCATGGACCCGCCCTCGGCGGTGCGCAGGGCCAGGATGCGGTGTGGCACATGGCCCACCGTCAGCGGACGGCCCAGATCAGCCAGAAGATAGGAGGGAATGGCCTGGGTCGACTGGGCGTGGTCGGCGGTGACGATCAGCAGGGTGTTGCCCTGGCGCTTGGCAAAATCCACGGCAGTCTGTACGGCACGGTCGAAGGCCAGAAGTTCGCCGATCATGCCGCAGGGATCGCCATCATGCGCGGCCTTGTCGATGGCCGCCCCCTCTACCATCAGGAAGAAGCCTTTGGGGGCCGCATCCTTCTGCAGGCGTCCGATGGCCTGGCGCGTCAGGGTGGCCAGATCAGGCATATCGGCAGGACGCTTGGGGTTGGGTTCGCATGCGGCAGGAACCGGCTTTTCAATGGCGCCCGTGGCCGGGTCGGTGACTTTCGGCTTTTCCGCCTTGCGCCCGCCCGGCCCCTGCCATTCCAGCGGCACCACCTTGTCGGACAGCAGGGCCAGAACCGGTCCCTTCTCCGGTGCGGCGGCCCAGCCGGCGGGACCGGTTACTAGCGACACACCCTTGGCCCTGGCATAATCGGCCAACGTACCTTTGGATACATCGGCAGGGTCCAGCGGCTGCCCCACCATGGCGGCCCCGCCACCCACCACCAGATCAGCACCGGCATCGACCACCTGTTCAAAGATGGAACCTTTGCCACCCGCCGATTTCCGGTCGCCCTCACAACCCGGCAGACTGGGGATGAAGGCCTCCATGCGCGACGGCGTCTCGCAAAAGCGCATGCGGATATGGGCCAGGAAGGAGGCAGGCGTGGCATCGGTCACGGGCGCCGTGGTGACCACACCGGTGCGCAGGCCGCGCACCTTGGCCAGTTCTAGGATGCTGGGCACCGATGCGCCGCCTGGTACAGTGCCGATGCGGCCGACCGATGTGCGCTTTCCGGCTGCCAGGGCCGTACCGCCACTGGCGCTGTCGCCGACATAGTCACCAATGGTGGGCCGCCCCTCCTCCGCCGCCTGCACGATCAGGGAAGCCTGGTGCGGCAGGGTTTCCAGGAACAGAGGCACACCCTGCTTGTTGGCATAGGCGCGCGCGGCGGCGATTTCCGCCCCGCCCATCCCGTCACCGATCATCAGGATGATATTGGCGGGGGCCTTCGTGGCGGCCATTGCCACAGGCGTCAGGGCGCAGGCCGTCAGCAGTGCCGCCGCAAGGCGGCGCCCGTTCTTGTTCAATCTCATGGGATTGTCCTTTGCAGAAGCCGGGCGGGCGCACGAGGGCACCCGCCCGAAAACAGGTCACATGCGGATACCCAGCTTCACGCCAAAGGTGCGCGGCGGGCCGAAGGCGCCAAACGTCTCCCCACCCGTGCCATAGGTCACGGCGGTCAGGATGGCGTTGTTCTCCAAATTGTCGGCGAAGATTTCGGCGTACCAGTCACCTTCCGCCGGCTTGTAGCGCAGGCGAACGGCGCTGGCCGTGTAGCCATCCTGTACGGCCATGGCATAGGGGTTGACCGTCACGCCATTGGCGACAAAGGGCTTGTCATTGAAGGCGGAGAAGAAAATCTTCGACTGGTACCGGGTCTCGCCATGCAGGGTCATGGTGCCATGCTCCCCGACGCCTATGTCGAAATCGAACCCGATATTGCCGGTGAAGCGCGGGGCGCGCGGCAGGCGGTTGCCTGACAGGTCCTGTACGGTACGGAACAGGCTGTCGCTGGCGCCGGGATATCTGTCGAAGCTGGCATCCAGATAGGCCACGGAACTGTTGATCCGCAGGTCGCGAGTCAGCATGGCCTGCAATTCCGCCTCCAGGCCCCAGACGGTGGAACCGGCGGCATTGGTGGTGCGGGTGCGGACCACCCCATCCTCGTCCGGTACCGTGGCGGTGACCTGCAAATCCTTGTAATCATAATAGAAGCCCGACAGGTTCAGGCGCAGGCGGCGGTCCAGAAGGTCATTCTTCGATCCGACCTCATAGGCCAGCAGCGTTTCCGGCCCGTAATTGCGGTTGGAACTGAACCCACCCGACTTATAGCCATTGCCGACATTGGCGTAATAAAGGGTCGTGTCATCGGCCTGCCATTCCAGCCCGCCCTTCCAGGTGAACTTGTTCCACTTGCCGTAATCGGGACGGAAACTGTTGGTGGTGGTGCCGATTGTCTGGGTCAGGCCGACGGGGCTGCCCTTTTCGTCCCAGGACTGGCGCAGGCCGACGGTCGCGTTCAGATCATCCACCAGCTCGTAGCTGGCCTGACCGAACAAGGCCTTAGACCTTGCATAGCGTTCAGGGCGGCGCAGAATGACACCCGTGGTGCGCTGCAGGTTCGTATATTGGTCAAGGTTATCCCGATTATGCTCATAGGTGTAATAGGCACCGGCGATCCATTTGAAGCGGTCTGGGTCAGCCGCCGCCAGTCGCAGTTCCTGTGAGAAATTGCGGTTATAGTTGAAGAAGCGCGATGTCTGTGTTCCCGTCGCGGTCCCGTCCTGATCCGATGTCGTATCGGCATTATCGCGGCGGAACGCGGTCAGCGAGGTCAGGTCGACCGCCCCCAGCCCCCAGGTCAGCTCACCGGAAAAACCGAACAGTTCATTGTCGACATAGGGGATGGTATTGGTGGCGACCAGCCAGGGCTGGGCGGTGCCATTGGCGCGGAAATCATTGTTCAAACGCCCGATCAGCACGCTGTTCGATCCCGCACCGCCGCGATGATAATAATCACCAGACAGAAGGAAGCGGATATTCTCCGTCGGGTTGGTCAGCACGTGCAGGCGGCCCGCGATCTGATCGGCGTCGTTCAGCTTGGGCTGGCCATTACCGGCATTTCGGGTATAGCCGGCCTGACGATGCGACAGGAAAGCGCCGCGCACGGCCAGCTTCTCCTCGATCACCGGGACGTTCAGCATGCCCTGTACCGTCATGCGGGACAGGTTGCCCACCGCGATCTCCGCCGCCGATTGCAGGCGGTCGGTGGGCTTTGCCGTGATGACATTGATGGAACCGGCGGTGGCGTTGCGACCATACAGCGTGCCCTGCGGCCCACGCAGCACCTCCACCCGTTCCAGATCGAAGAACATGGAACTGGCACCCGACGGGCGCGGCTGATATACGCCGTCAACATGAAATGCCACGGATGCGTCGGCGGCAGGCGTGATGCCGGCGGAACTGACGCCACGAATGGAAATCACCGTTTCGTTGCTGGCCTGCCCGATATGCAGGTTGGGCACCTGTCCCAGAAGGGCGGTGGCGGACAGGATGTTCTTTTCCGCCAGCGCCTCGCCTGCCATGGCCGTCACGGCCAGGGCCGTCTTCTGCACACTTTCGGACCGCTTCTGGGCAGTGACGATCACCTCCTCCAGCATGCCCGTCTGTTCCTGTGCGCCAACAGGCAGGGTCATGGACAGAAGGCAAAGGGTGGCCATGGCGCGGCCCGTGGGGCGGCGCAACTTCCGGGATGACATGATTTCCTCCAGGCATCAAACGGCGGCGATACCGCCTTATTGTCTTTGCGTGAAGGAAGAAGGAGATGATGGGCAAATCCACCATTGGATTTTAAAATAAATATGCGGAGTTAAAATTGAGAAAATCCGCCACAGGACAAATAAATATTTTTTAATTACTTTTAAAATGAAAAGGCCGATATGCCTTGCGAAGCATATCGGCCATCCACATTTTAGGAAATCAGAATCGTGCTTACTTCTGCGCCTTCTCCATCACGTCCAGACGCTGACGCAGCGGATCCGGGATGAAGGCCGCTCCCCCTGCCCCATATTCCATCAGCTTGTCATCCGCCGCACGGTAAGCCGGATAGCCGGGATTGCCGGACTTGGCGAAGGCCACGAAATGCTCGTGAAAAGCCTTGGAGATGGCCTGGTCCGCCGCGCTGACTGCACCGGGATAGCGCAGATCGACGGTGCGGAAGGCATAGGGGATTTCACTGGCATGAGTGGCGCCGGGCATGGTTGCACGCTGGCTTTCCGCGACATAATTGAAGCGATAGGCATAGGTGGGCAACCCCGCTTCGGCCCAGTGACGGGCCAGATAGCGTGCCGGTTCAATGAAGATGCGGTCACCCACGATCTTCCAACTGGTCAGCAGCGGGGTCGGGCCGGCATAGGCCTGCCGCGCCGCTGCCTCATTGGCGCCGAAGCCCTTCAACAATGTCTCCGCATCGCCAATGGGGAAACCGTCCAGGCCCGTGGCGCCGATCATCATCGGCATGCGCGGTGCCTTGCCGTCGGCGATGCTCTTTGCCGGCTCCTCGGTCAGGAACTTGCCGTCCAGCATGGGGCCGGCATAGTGATCGACGCCGTCACCCATGATGGACCGCATATCCAGCCCATCGACAATCCTGTCCGCCGGCAAGGCACGGAGTGCCGCCAGACCCTTGGCACTGTCATCCGTCAGGCCGGCCTTGCGCGCGAAATTCACCCCGCGCATTTCCGCTTGCCGAAGGGGCAGCAGGCCCAGGGTGGTGACACGCCCGCCGCCGGACATGATCAAGGCTTTGTCGAACAGACCCTTGGCCGCCGGTGCCGCCAGCAGTACATGCACCGACCGGCCCCCCGCACTTTCCCCGAACAGGGTGACGTTGGCAGGATCGCCTCCGAAGGCGGCGATGTTGCGGCGGACCCATTTCAGGGCCGCGACCTGATCCATGAAGCCGAAATTACCGGTCGGTTCAGTTCCCGCCTCTGCCGTCAGGGCCGGATGGGCAAAGAAGCCGAAACGGCCCAGACGGTAATTCAGGCTGACCAGCACCACGCCGGATTTTGCGAAGGCAGAGCCATCATAAACGGCGGGCGACGAACCGCCATTTACGAAACCACCGCCATGGATCCAGACCATGACGGGCCGCTTGCTCCCCACCTGCGGCTTGGGTGCCCAGACATTGACGAACAAGCAATCCTCCCCCATCGGGCCACCCAACGGGGCCGCATCGCCGGGAAACGGGCTTTGCAGACAGTCCAGGCCATAGGTATCGGCCTTGCGCACCCCCTGCCAGGGGATGACGGGTTCCGGCGGGCGCCAGCGCAGGTCACCGACCGGGGCGGCGGCATAGGGAATGCCCTTGAACGCGACGATATCGCCGTCGGCAACACCCTCCACCTTTCCCCCCTCAACAGTGATGGGGGCGGCGATGGCGGCGGGCGCCATGAAAAGCAGCAAGGCAACAAACAGGTGACGCATGATCATCTCCCGATCAACGGCCAAAGCCGATGGGATAGGCCGGATTGACACTGTCATGCGGCAGGGCCGGCGACTGTGCCCGCACGGCGGACATGTCGGACGGGATTTCAAAGGGCAACTTACCCTTCGGCGTCGTGACACCACGCAGCGCATCGAACAGGGCCACATCGCTGATCCCGAAGGAGGTCAGCAGCAAGGCCGCATGCGGACGCACTGCCGACAGGATCGCCGGGCGGTCCATATCCACGGCCAGGATGACGGGACCGGCGGATGCCGCCTGTTTCACGATGGCCAGACCGGCATCATCAGGCTTGAAATCCAGATCGCCCTCATGCTGGCGCGACCCGAAGAAGTGTCCTGGATGCAGCGTCTGATGCGGGGTGGCGAGGCGGATCAGGCTGATATCCGCCTTGGCGGCACTGTCCACGATGGTGAAACCCGCCGCCTGGGCCGCCGCCGGATCGACACCATGCAGGAACAGGCGCTTACCCTTGTCCGGCAGGGCCACGGGACCCAGCCTGTTTTCCAGCACGACAAGCGACCGTGCCTGCGCCGTGCGGCCGGCGGCAACCTTGTCCGCCGAACCGACGATGGCACCGGCGCGGGCAGGATCGACGAACGGGTTCTCGAACAGGCCCAGCCGGAATTTCAGGGCCAGGACATTGGCCACCGCCGCATCCAGCCGGGAGACAGGCAGCAGTTTCTGCTCCACCGCCTCGCGCACCGGGGTACCGTCATCGACGCCGCCGAACTGATCAATGCCGGCCAGCATGCCCTTGGCGAAGCGCTGTGGCTTGGTCAGATCCTCCACGCCCCAGGGCATGGCAATGTCCTTCGGCCCCTGCTTTGGCGTACCCGTGCGGCAACTTTCATTGCAGTCATAGGTGATGGCCCAGTCGGACAGGATCAGGCCCTGATACTTGTGGACCCCGCGCAGCAGATCGGTCAGCAGTTCACGCGAATAGCCGCCGCCCACCGGCTCCACCGGCTTGCCGTTCAGCACCAGACCCTTTTGGATAGTGTAGGTCGGCATGATGCCGGTGGCCCCGGCATCGAACGCACCTTGGAAGGCCGCGACATGCCGGTCGAAGCCGCCCTTGGTGAAATCGGTGAAACGGCCATAGTAATTATGCCCGTCATACCCTTCCACGGCGGCGCCATAGCCGACCCAGTGCTTGACCACCGTGGCGACACCGCCGGGTGCCAGGCCGGCATCGGCCCCCTGCATGCCCTGCACGTAGGCCCTAACCTGTGCCGACACCCGCGCCGGGTCCTCCCCGAAGGTGCCGTTCAGGCGGGACCAGCGGGGTTCGGTACCCAGGTCGGCCTGGGGAGACAGGGCCATGGAGATGCCGACAGCGCGGTATTCATCCCGCACCATGGAAGCGAAGGTCCGGGTCAGGGCCGGATCGTCGATGGCCCCCAGGCCCAACGTCTCCGGCCATTGCGAGAAGCCGGTGGTGGTCACGCTGGCGCCCGCCGTCACCTGAAAATGGCTGCGCGGATCGGTGGAGATCATCACCGGAATACCCAGCCGGCCACTGGCGGCCACCTCCTGCAACCGGTTGTTCTCCGTCGCGAACTCAACCGGTTTCACGGCCATGCGGGTGATCATGGAGGTGACATGCCGGTCCAGGATCATGGCGCGCGCAGCATCCAGATCATAGGCCGGACCCGCCGACATCATGCCGCCCTGAACGGGGGCGGTGCCATGCACCGCCTCCCCCGCCTTCTCATCCAGGGTCATGCGCGACACCAGATCGGCGGCGCGCACCTCCGGCGACAAGCGCCAATCCTCATAGGGGTTCAGTTTGCCGTCACGGTTCAGGTCGCGGAAGGTCAGGCCATCGGCCTTCACCTGCGGCTGACCGCCGGGCAAGGCCGGCTGCGGCGGTGCCGCAACGCTGCCGGCGGCCAGCAGCAGCGCACCGAGCGAGACCATGCCGGCAGTGGTTCTGTTCGACATATTGGCCCCCTTACGGCTTCAGCGTGCGCTGGCTGACGCGGGCCTTGCCCGACAGCACGGTCTGTGCGGCAGACGGTCCGACGGCCACGTCGTAATCGCCGCCATCAATGCGCCACTGCCGACCTGCCTCGTCAAAATGGGCCAGCAGGCGCGGATCGGCCTTTACCGTAACGGTGCGGCGCTCACCGGGTTTCAGGTCGATCTTCTCAAACCCGATCAGACGGCGCAGCGGTTTGCCGGCGGCGCCGGCCAGATAGATTTGCGGCGCGTCCTTGCCCTGCAATTTGCCGGTATTGGTGACTTCAAAGCTGACGGTCAGCGTCTCGCCACCCTTCACCCGCAGCTTGTCATAGGTGAAGGTCGTGTAGGACAGGCCATGGCCGAACGGGAACAGCGGCTTCATGCCCTTTGCCGCGAAACGGCGGTAACCCACGTCGGAGCCCTCCTCATACACCACATCGAACTGTTGCTTTTCCGGCAGACCCCAGCCGGGCAGGTCGTGGCGCGGATACTGGTCCAGGCTGGCCGGGAAGGTGACGGGCAAGCGCCCGGACGGATTGACCTTGCCGGTCAGGACATCGGCAATGGCCTCGCCCCCCTTCTGTCCGCTGTACCAGGCGGAAACGACGCCGCCGACCTTGTCCAGCCAGGGCATCAGAACCGGGCCACCGGTTTGCAGCACGACGATGCTGTTGGGATTGGCGGCTGCCACCGCCTCAATCAACTGATCCTGTCCCTGCGGCAGGGAAATATCGTATGCGTCCAACCCTTCGGACATCCACTGGTTGGCGAAGATGATGACGATATCGGCGTCCTTGGCCAGGGCGGCAGCCGCAGCCGGATAACGGCCATCATTGAAGCTGACCGTAGCGCCGGGCAGTGCGGCGCGCAGGGCCTTCAAAGGCGAGGAATTGTGGAACGCCTGACGCAGCCAAGCGGCCATGAACCCTTCACCACCCACCGGGATCACCGTGGGGTTGCCGCCATGGCCGGTGACCTGTGACGAACCGGCGCCGGACAGCACGCCGCTATCGGCATGGCCGCCGATGATCGCCACCTTCTTCACACCCGGCGCCAGGGGCAGGATGCCCTTGTTGGCAAGCAGCACGATGCCTTCATCGGCCACCTGCTTGGCAATGGCTTCATGGGCCGCAATATCGATGGCCGGCGCCGGCTTCGCCTCAAACAGGCCCGCCGCGAACATGGAACGCAGGATACGGCGCGACATGTCGGACAGACGCGCCTCCGGAATGGTCCCGGCGGCCACTGCCTGTTTCAGGGGTTCACCAAACCAGACCTGATCATCCAGTTGTTCGCCCGACTGCTGATCCAGGCCCTTGGCGGCATAATCGGTGGCGTGGACCGCCCCCCAGTCCGACATGACCCAGCCCTTGTAGCCCCAATCACCCTTCAGCACCTTGTTCAGCAGATGATCGCTGCCACAGGAATAATCGCCATTCACAAGGTTGTAGGCGCACATGACGGAGCCGGGCTGGCCCTTCTCAATGGCAATCTGAAAGGCCAGCAGGTCGCTTTCGCGGTGGGCTGCTTCGCCGATAACCGAGTTGGCCCAATGGCGGTTGGTTTCCTGGCCGTTCAGGCTGAAATGCTTGACGGTGGAGACGATGTTCTGTGACTGGATACCCTTGATGCTCTCACCGGCCAGGGTTCCGGCCAGCAGCGGGTCCTCACCCAGATACTCAAAATTGCGGCCATTGCGTGGATCACGGGCCAGATTGGCGCCACCGGCCAGCAGGACATTGAAGCCCTTGGCGAGCGCTTCCTTGGCGATCATGGCGCCACCATCATGGGCCAGCTTCGGATTGAAGCTGGCGGCCAGTGCCAGACCGGATGGCAAGGCGGTGGCCGTTTCGCCGGGGCGGATTCCCATGGGGTTGGTGACACCCAGGCTGGCGTCGGTTTCCTTCAACGCCGGAATGCCAAGGCGCGGCACACCGGGAATATAACCGGCACCACCAATGGCGCCTTCCGGCAACCGCTCGATCTTGAAGGGCAGTGCCATGGGACCATGCAGCAGACCGATCCGTTCATCCGGTGTCAGCTCCGCATCCAGCAGCTTCGCCCGTTCATCGGGCGACAGCGCCGGGTCCCGCCAGTCCTTGGCCTCTGCCATGCGGATGCCGGTGGCAAGCGCCGTCAGGCAGAGGCCGGCGGCGAGGCCGCCCTTGATCAAGCGGTGGATGTTCATCAATGCCTCCAGGTTGGTTGGAAAAAACGGCGCGGGGGGCCCGTTCTGCGGTGGGATGGAAGGGGGATGCACCATGCAGCCCCCCGCGCCGGAGGGAGATCAGAAGTCGATACCAAGGCGCACGCCATAGGTGCGCGGCGGGGCGTAGAAATCACCGGTGCCGTTGGACGCCAGACCAGCCGTCGCATTGGGGCCGGACGTCGTGCGGACGTCGTCATTTTCCAAATTGCGGACAAAGGCCATGACCGTCCACGCACCCTCGGCGGGCTTGTAGGTCAGCGTCAGGTCGGTACGAGTGAAGTCATCCTGTTTGTTTTCCAGGAACCCGTGATATTCCAGATACTTGGAAGATTCATAATGGGTCTGGACGCGTGCCGTCAGGCTGGCACCATCCGCCATCGCGAATTCATGCTGATAGCCCAGATTGATCGACCATTCCGGCGTGCGTGCCATATGGCAGCCGGAGAAATCGGCCGGACGCGGTGCCGCTGCCGCATAGTTCGCGCTGTAGCAGCGGACGGTGTTGGCGTTGGCGGCATTGTTGGAGAAGGCGTCGCCACGCGGCAGCAGGAACTTCTTGTAACGCGCATGCAGCCAGGAAACGCTGGCATCGATGCGGTCGGCCTCGGTCAGCAGATAGTCGGTTTCCAGTTCCAGACCATAGATTTCCGCCTTTTCGGCGTTCAGTGTCACGGTCGCGTCCTGGCCGGCAATGGTGCCGACCGCCGATATCTGGAAGTCGCGGTAATCATAGTAGAAGGCCGAGGCGTTAAGCTGCAAACGGTTGTCCATCAGCCGGTTCTTCACACCCAATTCATAGGAGGTGATGCTTTCCGGCTTGTAATCGTTCGGCTCCACCCCGTCGAAATAACCACCAGCCTTGTACCCCGTGGCGACGTTGGCATAGAGCATGCTGCTTTCAGCCAGATCATAATCCACACCGGCCCGCCAGTTGACGCGGTCCCAGGTATTGTCCGACACGTTCAGGGTCACGGTGCTGGTAACGGCACCGGCGTTATTGGTGAAATAGGTGCCACCATTGCGGCCCTTGCGGTCCTTGGTGTAGCGCAGGCCACCCGTGAAGCGCAGTTCATCGGTGGCCGACCAGGTCGCCTGGGAGAAAACGGCCTTGGTCGACGCGAAGACATCGGGCTGAATGAAGCTCAGATACCGGTTATCCGCCAGGAAAAGGCGGAAATCGACGTCGTTATCTTCCTTGAAATAATAGGCGCCGATCACCCATTTCAGGCTGTCGGTTTCCCCGCCCAAACGCAGTTCATGCGACCAGGTTTCATCAATGCCATGAAAATAGTTGGGGGCATGGGTGGATGGGTTCTCGCCCACCCGGTTATCCTTGGCCGAGTTAAAGCCGACCAGATAGGTCAGCTGGGCAAAGTCCAGGTCGTAATTGACCTCCGTCCCCGCACTCCAATAGGTGTTGTCGCGATAGGTGTTGACGCGTGACAGGATGGTGCGCGGGTCACCCGTTTCCATGGGATAGGCAACGTCGCCGCCATTATTGCCGCCACGGGCCAGCCAGTCGGCGCGCAGATTGATCGACAGGTTCTCCGCCGGCGTCCAAAGGGCCTGGATACGGGCCGATTTGTCGTCCTGGCTGTCCTTGTCGTTGCCGGCCACGGGACCCGGCGTGATCGACTTCTGATAGCCGTCATGGCGGGTCGTCTGGAAACCGGCGCGCACCGCGAACGTGTCATGCAACGGCACGTTCAGAACGCCGCTGGTGGTCAGCGCGTCATAATTGCCGAACTCCACCGCCGCGGAGCCTTCAAGCTGCTGCGTCGGCTTTTTGGTGATGACATTGATGGCGCCCGCGGTGGCGTTGCGGCCATACAGCGTTCCCTGAGGCCCGCGCAGTACCTCAACCCGGTCGATGTCATAGAACAGGGCGCCCGTAGCCGTCGCGCGGGCAATGTAGATGCCGTCGATGTGATAGGCGACGGCGGGATCACCCACCTCCGTCACGTTGGTGCTGCCGATACCACGCATGAAAATCTGCGAGGCGCCACCGCCGGTATTGGTGATTTGCAGGCTGGGGACCGTGGCCGACAGGTCGACAACGCTTTTCACACCCGCACTTTCCAGGCCTTCGCCGGTGATGGCGGAAACGGCCAGCGGTGTTTCCTGAAGGTTTTCAGCGCGGCGCTGTGCCGTGACGACGATTTCGTCCAGCTGCAGGGCATTGTCTGCCGTCTGTGCAAGGGCGGTAAGGCCGGGCGCCATGGCAACGATGGCGGCACCGAACATCAAAGAGGATTTGCGCATAAAGTCACTCCCTTTTCGTCTTTTGATCGTTATGGGAAGCGAGCAAGAGCATCCGACGTCCATCAGGCGACGACCGATCGTTTCCGTCACGGAAGACCCGTGCGGATGGATGAAGGCAAGGACCGGCCGCTGACGCGGGAAAGCGTCAGGTGGCGGTGATGGCGCGTGCGGATAGGTTCATTGTCATCTCCCTGGAACCGTCCCCTTATGGGGCTCTCGCTCACGGTTGGCTTTTTAGGGACAACGTTGTCCCAGCCAATCCGAAAATAACCGGTCTCTCTCTACCGGTCACGAAATCTGTTACCATCGAAAATTATCCATTCGCAAGCAAAAAATGTCCAACGTTGTCCCTTCTGTTGCCCACATCGGTTCCGATAGGGTAAAAGCAAGTATCAACAAGGATTTGGCCGGAGCGCCCCTTCTCGTGAGCAAGCCCACCATCCATGACGTGGCCCGTGTGGCCGGCGTATCGATCAAGACCGTGTCGCGCGTGTTGAACGGTGAACCGAAAGCCAGTCAGGCGACGCGGGAACGGGTGATGGCGGCGGTGGCGTCGCTTGACTATTCGCCCAATCTGTCAGCGCGCAGCCTTTCGGCCTCACGCAACTTCATGATGGCCTTTGTGTTCGGCACCTTTCCCGACGTACCGAACGTATCCTTGCAGAATGAATATATCGCGGGCCTGCAGGTGGGGGCGGTCACGGCGGCCCGGGCGGCGGGTTTTCATCTGCTGGTGGAGCCGGTGGAGATGGTCGATGACAGATTTGCCGAACGGGCGGCGCGCATCATCGCAATGCCTGCCGTGGATGGCTTTCTGATCATGCCAGGTCTCGCCGATGATCCAAGGCTGTTGCGGGTGCTGACGGAACGCCGTGGGCATTATGTCCGGGTCAGTCCGGGCGTGGAACTGCCGGAACTGCCCGCCATGGTGCGGATCGATGATTACCGCGCCGCAGCCGACATGACACGGCATCTGCTGGAACTGGGTCATCGCCGTATCGGCTTCATCGGTGGCCGGGCGAATTTCGGTTCCGCCGAACTGCGTCTACAGGCCTTTCGCGACGTTACATTAGCGGCGAGTGTCTTCGACCCGGCGCTGGTACGCAATGGTGACTATACGCGGGAATCGGGCCGCACCGCCGGTCGTGAACTTTTGGCGCTTGCCGATCGGCCCACGGCCATCTTCGCAGCCAATGACAGCATGGCCATCGGCGTCATGGCCCTGGCGCAGCAACAAGGCCTGTCGGTGCCGAAAGACCTGTCCATTGCCGGGATCGATGATATCAGCATGGCATCCGCCATCTGGCCATCCCTGACGACGGTGCGGCAGCCGATCATTGCCATGGGTGCCGCGGCAGCCGGCTATATCGTTGCGGCCAGCCGATCCGATGTGTCGCCCCCGGCCCTGCCCTTCTTTGCCCATGAACTGGTGATCCGCGAAAGCACAGCACCCCCCAGTCGATAATATTCGGTATCCGACGTTTATGGATGGATTTCCGGCAGCACCCGACCACCCACCATCACCGGTTTGGCTTCGATCAGGATAAAGGCGATACGGCAGACCTGATCAGGGGATGGGTTGCGCCACAGGTGATTGGTGGCCCGCTGTACAACGATATCACCTGCCGACAGGGCGGTGACAGACCCATCATCCAATTCCAGTTCCAGAACACCCGACAGGACAATCCCGTAATCAATGGACCAAGACCGGTGCAGCGGGGAGGCACGGCCCGGCAGCATATCGACGATCCGGATCACCGACCCGCCATGCAGTGTCTTGCCCGCCGGCAGCATGCCGTCGCTGCCGTCATTCAGGTCTACCGGAACCGTTGGCGTGGCCCAGACCAGTTGGAAGGCAGCGTCACCGCTGTCGATCAGGCTGGGCGTCAGCGTATCGATGGCGCGGATAACAGACAGGCCCTGTTCATCATGGCCTGTGACGACGCGGCGGAAGGAGGACGGGTTCATGCGGGACTCCAACGCGACCGGAACAGCAGAAGCAGGGACAGCAGGCCCACCAGCAGTGCACCGCCGGCGATGATTGGAAAGGCATTGACGGTCCCACCCGTGGCCGCCGCCAGGGCCGGAACGACCAGGGCAGACAGGAACTGCCCGATGGCGAAGCTGGACTGCCACAGCCCCATACCCCGCCCCCGCACCTCAAAGGCCAGGACCGACATGGCCCAGGTCAGTAGGGTGGGCAGCAGCAGACCAGCCGCCACCTGCCCCACAAATGCCGCCGCTATGAACCAGACAGCGTCCGTGGCATAGGCCATGGCCAGGAACGCCGCCGCCATCAGGGCAAATTCCAGGCCCAGCAGCAGACGCACATCACGCCGCGCGACCGTCCAGAAGATAAGGCTGCCCAGCGGTGTGCCGACACTAGCCAGGGCAGAGAACAGGCCGATCTTCGCGGGATCGGTGACGCCGAAACCGGGCAGGACCGTGCTGACATTGATCTGGATCGTGTAGAAGAGAATGGCCGCCAGGATGGTGGTGACCGACGTCAGCAGCACATGCCTCCCCGGCAAGGCGGACCAGCCCGGCACCAGACGTTCCACCCGTCCCGGTTCGCGCACCAGCAGCAGAACGGCCAGTGCCATGGGCCAGGCCAGGCCATAGATCAGGAACGGCGCCTGCCATCCCTGCCGCCCCAGCAAACCGCCCAGGGCCAGGAACAGCAGGGCCGAGATCGATGCCACCGCCGTCTGTGACGATAGCCAGCGTTCGCGCGCCTGCCCGGTAAACAGGTCCCCGATCAAGGTGGTGCTGAGCGTCATGATCAGCGCCTCACACATCCCGACCAGCACGCGGCTGGCCAGGATCTGGTGGATGTCCGACAGGGCCAGGGGCGCCATGCCGGCCAGCCCATAGACCAGCATGGCCCCGATCAGCAGGCGCTTGCGCCCCAGCCGGTCCCCCAACGCCCCCGCAGCGGGGGAGAACAGGGCGATGCACAGGCCCGGCAGGGTCAGCAGCACCGGCACCAGGAATTCCACCCCCGGCACATCGGCAAAGGCCTGCATCATCTGTGGCACCACCGGCACCAGCAGCAGGATGCCCATCACGGCGGAGGTGGCGGGCAGCAGCAGTGCCAACCCCTGGGCAAAGCCCGCCTTAACACCCTGTTCCATAATGATCCCCGATCAGAAGCTGACCGAACCGCGCAACCCATAGGTGCGGGGCGGACGCAGGCCGTTATAAACGACGTTCAGGATGGGGCGGGTGACAGAGGTGGAATAGACGTCCTTATCCGTCAGGTTGTTGACATAGCCCGTCACGGACCAGCCCTGTGCCGGCGCCTCCAGCGTCAACCAGGCATCGGTCGTCATGTAGCCACCCTGATGCTGTTCGGGACGGTAATCGATCGACAGGAACCGCCCGCTTTCGATGCGGCTGCGCGTACCCAGGATCAGGTCGTGATCGGCGGACAGTTCGAATGTGTGGCTATAGCTGAGGTTCAGCGACCATTTCGGCGCGTTCACCGCCGGCTTTCCCGAACAATCGACCGTGAACAGCCGGGCCGGTGCCGCCACCGGCAGGGATGTATTCGGCGTCACCGCACAGCCGCTGGGCAACGGCGTACCGCCAGCCGAAATGGCAGTATAGACGAAGCTTTTGTACTTGCTGTCCATATATTGAAGATTGATGCCGATCTCGTCATTGCGGGTGGCCAGGAACTGCGCCTCGACCTCCATGCCGTACATACGGGCCTGGCCAACATTGGCCGTAACGGAGGCCTGACCATAGACACCTGGACGGACCTCAACAGGACCGATATAGCCGATCTGCTGATCCTTGTAGTCCCACCAGAATGCTTCGGCATTCAGTTGCAGGCGGTTATCCAGGAACCGGTTCTTGGACCCGACCGTATAGGCCGTCAGCTTTTCCGGATCGAAACTGTTCTTGCCCACCGCTGGATAGAAACCACCGGCCTTGAACCCCGTGGCGACATTCGCATAGAGCAGCGATTGCGGCCCGGCATCGAACTCAATCCCGCCCTTCCAGGTGACACTGTTGAAATTCTCGTCACCCGTCGCGGTGACAAAGGGCGGGTTGGGGTTGCTGACGCTGCTCTGGCGGACCGGTGTCGTCTGCTGCTTATTCTCATGCGTGTAGCGGACACCGGCGACAAGACGCAATCCTTGGGCCACATCATAGGTTCCCTGGCCGAACACCGCCTTGCTGACCGCTTCCTGGTGCGGCATGAAGGTGGTGGTGGAAAGCCCGCCCTGGAAGAAGCTGTTCAGGGCATTGACCTCGTCCCGGAACCAGAAGCCACCGACAACATAGCGGAACGGATTATCCTCAGCCGAGGCAAAGCGCACTTCGACGGAGCTTTGCTTGGACACCTCCTGCACCGTGCCCTGGAACCCGACGCTGTAGAAAACGAAATCCGGGCGGCTGTCGCGATAGGCGGGCAGGACCGTCAGGGTACCGGCATCAAACTGATAATCCAGCGTCGCCGTCACACCCCAGAAGGTGCTGTCATTATAGCCATCATCCTTGGGCGGCACCACCAGGCCGGAATTGATCAGCGCCGGGAAACGCAGGCGCAGTTCTGCGATGCTGGCCGCCTCCGACCCGCCAATGCGGTCTTTCACGGCGGGTGCCGTTGGGGTCAGGCTGCCGGGCACCAGCACGCCGCCCACACCCTTGCCACCCTGGTGGAAGTAATCGCCTGACAGAAGCAGGCTCAAACGATCATCCGGTTCCCACAGAAGGGAGGCGCGGGCCGCCTGCCCCTCCTCATCATCATAACCATCGGACAGGTAACCATCGCGGTCCACGATCTGCCCCGCCACACGCAGGCTTAGCGTATCGCTGACCGGGGCATTGATCATGCCCGTGGCCTTGCGCAGGTTGTAATTACCGATTTCCAGCCCGGCCTCGCCCGCAGTACCGCTGGCGTCGGGCCGGTTGGGGATGACGTTGACGGCACCGCCGGTGGCGTTGCGGCCATAAAGCGTACCCTGAGGACCCTTCAGCACCTCAACCCGCGCCAGATCGAAGAAGGTGCCGACCGGGGCCGTGGGGCGACCGATATAGACACCGCCATAATTGAAGGCGATGGCATTTTCGGAAAAGGAATTGGGGCCCAGCGTGCCGACACCGCGCAGGTAGAAGCCGGTATTGGACCCGCCGCCCGGTTGTACCACCAGGGCCGGGACCAGCTTGGTCAGCCCCGCCGTGTCGGTGACACCGGCGGTGACCAGATCGTCGGCGGATACCGCCGACACCGCCACAGCAACCTTTTGCAGGTTTTCCGACCGGCGCTGTGCGGTCACTACGATCTCTTCCAACACACCTGTATCGGTGGATTGCGCCTGGGCTGGGTGGGTTGCGACGGCGGTCAGGATGGCCGTGGACAACAGCAAGGGGGCACGCATTCTGGCTTCCTCCATGGTTCATCACCCGCCACCCGGACAAGGTGGGGGCGTTTCCGGACGTAGCGCCGGATTAAGACCTGGAACCTGAAAACAGGCGGATTGGGGGGTACAAGGGACCCGTAGATTGGGTCCCCTCACCTGCATGTGATGAAGGCGGAAACGCTGCCGCCAACGACCGCCAATGCGGCACTCTCCCCAACCGCCGGCCTCCGGGCCGGTCTGATGTTTTTTGGTCAGGGAACCATATCAGCGACGAATGCATCGCCGAAATCGTATTTTCCGATCCGACCTATCACCCTTACCAATGGTTCAGCCGGCATCTTGTTCGGCGGCAAGGCGGCGCATCAGGCCACGGAACCAGATAAGGGCCGGGTCACGCTGAAAATGCCGATGCCATTGCGCCATCTCCGTCAGGACCGGAAACTCAATGGGCAACGGCAGAATGCGTAGCGGCAAACGCTGCACGTAAAGCCGTGCCAGCCTTTCATGCATGGTGGCCAACAGATCGGTTCCGATCAGCATGCTGGGCACGGTGGTGAAATCAGCAACGAACAGTTCAGCATTACGGGTATAGCCGAAACGGTCCAGGAACCATTGGTCAAAGCTGGGGGCCCGCCGCATGCCAAACCGCACCAGCACATGGCCCATCGCCATATACTGGTCAAAGCTGATCGTATCCCCGACCAATTTGTTCCCCTCCCACGCCACGGCGACATGGGTATCGGTGAACAGTTTCTCCTTGGGATGGTCAGGATGGGTAAAATTGTCCGGCGTGATTACGAAATCCACCTGCCCCCTTGACAGGCGCTCCATCACCAGATCATCCATCCCGTCGATTTCCACCTTGATGCCGGGGGCAAGTTGCCGGGCCTCCCGGATTACGCGGGCCAGAAGCACCTCTGTCACGTAATCCGACGCGTGCATGCGGATGGTGCGGGTGGCGCTGGCGGGATCGAAACTGGGCTTGGTTTCGATGGTGGCCTGAATCTGCATCAGGATATCGCGCACGGGTTCCGCCAGACTTTCCGCCAGCGGCGTGGGCACCATGGACCGCCCGATCTGGGCCAGGATGTCATCGTCGAAAAACTCGCGCAGCCGGGCCAGATTGCCGCTAACAGCGGACTGGCTGAGGTTCAGGCGATTGGCCGCGCGCGAAACGCTGCGTTCCTCCAACAACACATCCAGTACCACCAGCAGGTTCAGGTCCAGTTTCTGGAACCGCATTATTCATCCTCCCATCCATCGGTCATACCGATAGTTTGGTTCAGTAAATACGATTTCGATGATGGGCGTACAGCCCCTATCGTCATCGCATCGACTTTCCCGCCGAGGAACCCCCATGGACGCGACCGATTATGGCCGCCTGTTCGACCTGTCCGGTCGCCGTGCCCTGGTCACCGGCGGGCAGCGCGGGCTTGGCCTGGGCATTGCCACCGCCCTGGCCAGCCACGGCGCGGATGTCTGGATTTGCAGCGAGGATGAGGCGGGTTGCGCCGATGCGGCGGAGCGGCTGCAGGTGCAGGGACTGACCGTTCGGGCGGTCATTTGTGACGTCACCGACCGCGCGGCGCTGTCTGCCATGGTGCAACGGGTGACGGCAACGGGGCCTCTGGACATCCTGGTCTGCAATGCCGGGGTGGCACCCCATGCGGGTCCCATCACGTCCGCCAGCGATGCCGACTGGCAGGCGACAATGACCATCAACCTGCAAAGCGTGCTGTGGCTGGCGGGTATGGTCCTGCCCGGCATGGCGGGGGCCGGTGGCGGCATCATGATCATCATGTCCTCCATCGCCGGTCTGCGCGGCAACAAGGCGCTGGGGCTGTACGGTCTGACCAAGGCAGCCAATGCCCAGTTGGCCCGCAATCTGGCCGTGGAATGGGGGCCAGCCAACATCCGGGTCAATGCCATCTCCCCCGGTTTCATCCGCACCGATCTGGCGCGCGACCTGTTGTCCAACCCGGCCTTCATGGAACGGCGCATGGCCATGACGCCCTTGCGCCGACCGGGCGAGGTGACGGAGGTGGCGGGTGTCGCTGTGATGCTGGCATCTGCCGCCGGGGCCTTCATCACGGGACAGAATATCGTCGTCGATGGCGGCACCCTGATCACCGACGGCAGCTGAAGAATAACCGGAGGAACGCCATGCATATCCTGATCACCGGCGCCGACGGCTTTGTCGGGCGCGCGCTTGTCCGCCGTCTGCTGTCGGGCACCGATCTGGCCTTTACCCGTCTTACCCTTGTGGATCAGCGGTTTGGGGATCTGTCCGCTGACGCGCGCCTGTTCCCTGTCGCCGGCAACATTGCCGACAGCGCCCTATGGACCGATGCCTTGTCGCTTCCTGCCGATGTCGTCTTTCATCTGGCCAGCGTGCCGGGTGGGTTGGCGGAGCGGGAGTTCGACCTGGGCATGGCCGTAAACCTTCAAGGGACGCTGGGCCTGCTGGACGCGCTGCGGGCGCAGGGGCGGACGGCGAGGTTCGTCTTCGCCAGCAGCGTCGCCGTCTATGGCGACCCGTTGCCCGATACGGTCGATGATACCACCCCTCCCCGCCCCACCCTGTCCTATGGCGGACAAAAGCTGGCGGCAGAGGTGATGGTCGCGGACTATAGCCGGCGTGGCTTCATCGACGGGTGCAGCCTGCGCCTGCCCGGTATCGTGGCCCGCCCGCCTGCCCCATCCGGCCTGATCTCTGCCTTCATGAGCGAGGTGATGTGGGCGGCGGCGGAACGCCGGCCCGTGACCCTGCCGGTCGGCCCCGACGCTGTCTGTTGGTGGATGTCGGTGGCGTCCGCCGTGGATGCGCTGCTTCATGCCGCCAGCCTGCCCGGACAGGGCCGCGTCTGGCTGCCCCCAGTGCTGCGCCTGACCATTGCTGAACTGGTAGGCGCCCTGGCCGACCGCTTCGGGCCCGTCGATGTCACCTATACCCCTGATCCAGCGGTGCAAGCACGGTTCGGGCGTCAGCCGCCGCTTCATGCCAATGCGGCCCTGGCGGCGGGTTTCCGCGACGATGGCGATGTGGGTGTACTGATCAAAGCAGCTTTGGGTTGATGGAGAAACACCATCGTCGCCCCACGCGCAGAAAAGGCGGAACTCTGAAAATTCGCCACAAGCAGATTACAATAATGGAGGAAACATGAGCACCAGACGTGACCTGTTCCGCATGGCACTGGCCGGTTCAACGGCCATGCCGGCTTCGGCGCTTGGGCTTTTTGCAGCCAAAGCCGATACGCTGGGTGAAAAGGTGGAGGCCACCAACTGGGCGCGGGGGATTGAGGGGCAACGTCGTGCCGACCTTGGCGACGGAACCTTTCTGAACCCGATCCTGGCCGGTGACCACCCCGATCCCAGCATCCTGAAGGATGGGGATGATTACTATATGACGCATTCGTCCTTCGAAGCGTCACCGGGCCTGCTGATCTGGCATTCACGTGATCTCGTGAATTGGACCCCGCTCTGCACGGCCTTGGAAAGGCCACCTGGAATGGTCTTTGCCGTCGATCTGATCAAACATAAGGACCGGTATTATATCTACATCCCCTTCCTGAAGGTTCCATGGGCCACAACCCTGCCGACGCCGATCAACATTTATGTCATTCATGCGCCCAGCATTACGGGGCCGTGGAGTGCGCCGATTGATCTTGGTCTGCGGGGCATGATCGATCCGGGCCATCTGGTCGGTGAGGATGGGCACCGCTACCTGTTCCTTTCGGGCATCAAGCGTGTTCGCCTGTCCGATGATGGTTTGTCCACCACCGGGCCGGTGGAAAAGGTCTATGACGGCTGGCGCTACCCCGATGACTGGATCACGGAAGCCTATGCGCTGGAGGGGCCGAAACTGCTGCGGCGGGGGGACTGGTTCTATCTGATCAGTGCTGTTGGCGGCACCGCCGGCCCGCCAACAGGCCATATGGTCATCGCTGCGCGCTCCCGGTCCGTCCATGGGCCCTGGGAAAACTGCCCACACAACCCGATTGTCAGAACCACGGACGCCAACGAACGCTGGATGTCGCGCGGGCATGCCACCCTGGTCTGTGGGCCAGGGGACCAATGGTTCATGGTCTATCACGGCTATGAAAACGGCTACCGCACCCTGGGGCGGCAGACGCTGATGGAACCCGTCGAATGGACGGAGGATGGGTGGTTCAAGGCCACGGGTGGCGACCTTGCGCATCCGTTGCGAAAGCCGCTGAATATCCCGTCCGCCCCTCATGGCGTGGCCCGTTCCGACGACTTCTCAAAGTCGTCCTTTGGCTCCCGGTGGAGTTTCTATGCCGGTGGTCCGAATGAAATTGAACGGGCCGCATGATTGCTCCCCCCTGACCCAGATGGCCGGCGACCACGCCTATGAGATTTCGGTCACCGTCGCATTGGACGGCAAGGGTGAGGCGGGCCTGCTGCTGTTCTTCAATGACCGTCTGTTCCTGGGCCTGGGGATCAATGGCGAACGCATGAAGACCTATAATGGCGGCAAGGAAAGCCATTGGCGCGAACCGGCACCGGCAGTCAACCGCCTGCATCTGCGGATCACCAATGACCGCCATATCGTCACTTACTATTACAGCCTGAACGGAACGGACTGGATACGGCATGGTGTCCGGGCAGAGACATCGGGCTATCACGCCAACACGATCGGCGATCTGGCAAGCCTGCGCCCAGCCCTGTTCGCGTCGGGGCAAGGGTCAGCCACTTTCAGTGATTTCCGTTACCGGGCACTCTAAAACCATGACGGGGCACCGGAATCTGTCCGGTGCCCCGTGAGCGTTACAACCGTCCGCTTTTCCCACTCAATCCGGCATGATCGCCACGGCGCGGGTCCAGCCGGCGGATGCCGCCCGCACCTTCACGGGGAAACAGGCCACCGTGAAGCCCGTGGCGGGCAGGCTTTCCAGATTTGTCAGCTTTTCCATGTGGCAGTAACCGACATCCTTGCCGACATAATGCCCTTCCCAGATCAGGGACGCGTCGCCGGTTTCCTTGAACTTGGCGGCGGTGAAGGGGAATGGGGCATCCCAGCTCCAGCCGTCGATACCGGTCACGCGCACGCCGCGTTCAACCAGATACAGTGTTGCTTCCCGGCCCATGCCGCAGCCCTTGGCCAGGAAGTCGGGGCTGCCATAAGCGGCACCGGCGGCGGTATTGACCAGCACGATATCCAGCGGTTGCAGCGTGTGGCCGATGCGGGCCAGTTCAGCCTCCACCTCCGCCGCCGTGACGACATGCCCGTCGGGCAAATGGCGGAAATCCAGCTTCACACCGGGCCGGAAGCACCAGTCCAGCGGCACCTCATCGATGGTGATGGCGCGTTTGCCGCCATCCATCGTGGAATGGTAATGCCAGGGCGCGTCCATATGGGTGCCGTTATGGGTGGTCAGTTCCACCCATTCCGCCGCCGGCCCCTCACCATCGGGCAGTTGTTCGGCCTTCAGGCCGGGGAACATCTGACAATATTCCGCTGCCCCTTCGGCATGGCTGGCGTAACGGATCTTGGGCCGCATGAAGGGCGGGTCGGCAGGCACGTCATTTTCCAGATGCACCGACAGATCGATGATGCGCGGCATGGCGCTTACTCCGGCTGGATGATGTCAACGCGCAGCCCGCAACCGGGCCGCATCTGGCAGGCAAGGCGAATGGCAGGGTCGGTGATGGCAAGCTGCCGGCGCAGATGCGCCTCATCCGGCCCCATGGGGCCGGGGTCGCCTTCCAGAACCCGCACCCGGCAAGTACCACAAATACAGCAACCGCCGCACAGAGCCGTGATCATCTCACGGTCCTGGGCGGCGATGGCCTGGAACAGGGAATGGCCGGGGGGAACCAGAACCGGTACTTCCTCGTCATTCCGGCGAAAGCCGAGACCCAGGGTCACAAGCACGACCGCCGGTTCTGCACCGGTGTCGACCGGCGGACAGGTGGGGCTTGAGGCCCCTGGGTCCCGGCTTTCGCCGGGATGACGGGAAGGGGTGGGCTGGCTCACGCCGTATGTCCGCCCAGCGTATCGGCGAACCAGTCGGCGATATAGTCGCGACCGAACGACATATTGTCGGCCCCGACATGTTCCACCCCGCCCTCACGGTCGGTGAATATTTTCAACTCACGCTTAGGCGAATTCACCAGCTGGTCATAGGTCTGGTGGGCGTAATCGACGGAGATCTGGCGGTCCTTGGCCCCGTGGGTGACCAGGAACGGCACCTTGATCTGGTCCAGCACGCCGTTCAGATGCATGCCTTCCGCCTTGGCGAAGAAATCATCCATATCGGTGGCACCGAACACCCAGCGCACATGGCCCCAGTAATGCGGAACGGGGTTTTCCCCTTCCCGCTTCAGGCGCTTCTGCTGCACTTCCCGCCAGTCATGATTGGCGCCCCAGACGGCACCGCTGGCAAAACGCGGCTCAAACGCCACCGCGCGCGGCGTGAAATAGCCGCCGAGCGAGATGCCGACCATGCCGATCCTATCGGCCAGCACATCGGGACGTGCGGCCAGATAATCAAACACTGGCGTGGCCCAGCGTTCGGTTTCATGCGTGGCGTACAGGTTGTTGGCGCGCAGCGCCTCTCCCGTGCCCGGCTGATCGATACAGAGTGTGGAGATGCCGCGCTTGGCTAGGGCGTGCGGCAGCCAGGACCAGAACAGCAGTTCCTTGCAGCTGTCCAGACCGTTCACATAGAGGACGCACGGGGCGGGACCGTCCACCCCTTCCGCCTTGGTAAACAGGGCGGGAATGAAACTGTCGCCGAAGGGGATTTCCACGCGGGTGCAGTTCTCCCGCGCCAGGGAAGTGCCGCGACGGAAGGCGTCCTGACCCTTGGCGAAGGTCTCTGCCCGGCCCGGATGGCCATGGCCCTGCATACGCTCCGCCGTGATGTAGTAGAGCGAGGCGCGTTGCAGCTTGGCCCCAGCGGAAAGGGCGCGGCCCCGTGCCTCATCCTCACTGGCTAGACCGACCAGCTTGTCCGCCATCGCCACCCATTGTGCCAGGAAGGCGCCGGTGCCGGCATCCTCCCCCCGCGCCGCAGCCTCCAGCAGGGGGCGGCACATATCCTCAATCTCACCCACCCGGCCACCGCTTTCGATGGCGATGTTTACGGACAGGTTCCAGATGTAATTGTTGGGGAAGTACTGGAAAAGCGCCATGGTTCAGACCCCCACAGCCTGGAACAGGCCGGCATCGGGTGCGGGATGCGGCATGGTCTGCGGCCCGCCGCTGCCGGCCCCCCACTGATCCATGGTCTCCGGCGTCGGCTTGTGTACGGTGGCGACCCAGGTGGCGTCATCCACCTTCTCCAGCTCCGCCGTATATTCAACGGCAAAGCCCGAAGGGGTGGTGAAATAGCTGAACGTGTTGTTGCCCGCCGTGTGCCGGCCCGGACCCCAGCGCAGCTCCACCTCCGCCTTTTTCAGCTTGCCCACGCCGCGCATCATCGCGTCCATATCGGCCATATCATAGGCAACATGGTTCAGACAGGGCGGGCCCGGCAGGAAGGCCACCCGGTGGTGCCATTCATTGCAGCGCAGGAAACACATAAAATCGCCCAGCCAGTCCGACACGCGGAAGCCCAGGACATTCACGAAGAAATCCACCGCCCCCTTATGATCGGGTGAATGCATGACAACGTGGCTGATCTTTTCCGGCAGGGCTTCCTTGGCCAGCACGGGCCGCGACGGCCCCCGCTCCACCCCGGCGGAGATCTCAAAGGTCAGCCCGTCCTTGCCGAAGAAGCGGAAACCATAGCCGCCGCCGAAGGAGGCAAGCTCCGTCGGTGCGAAGATCACCCGGCAACCAGCAGCCACCACCTTGTCATGCAGGGCGTCCACATCGGCATTGCTGTCGGCGGCGAAGGCGATGACATCGACCCGCTTCACATCCGCCGCACGCAGGCGGACGACATACAGTTCCGGCGCGCCTTCGGCGGCGAAATAGACCATGCCGTCCTTGGCCGCCACCTCGCGCAGGCCCCACTTGTCGCGGTAGAAGGCGCGTTCGGCCTCCAGATCCGTCACGCCATAGCCGACATAGCGGATATCCGTCACACGGGTCATTTCAGGGTCACTCCCATCAATCAAAGTGGTTGGGCCAGGGCGGCCATGGTCTGGTTCATCAGGCGGGGATGCTCGTCGCTATGGACGCCGCTCAACTCGATCTCGCCCAGCCGGACGGAATTGTTCACCACCATGGCGCAGCGATCATAACGGCGGGCCATGAAGGCGTTCAGCGCGGCGGAGAGGCTGTCGGTGGCGGACAGCACATCGCCCAGCACCACCGCATCCTCCATCGCCATGCCGGCACCAGAGGCCAGATGCGGGGTGGTGGCGTGGGCGGCATCCCCGATCAGCAGGCCGCGCCGCGTATGCCACGGGCCGGGCAGCAGCAGCGTCTCCAGCGGGCGGAAATTCACCACCGAGCGGTCGCTGATCTGATCACGGACAAAGCCGATGGACCCGCCAAACCCCGCCAGCCGCTCGCGCAGAAGACCGGGCAGGTCCGCCTCGGCATAGCGGGTGTTGGGGGCAATGGCCTCCAGCGCGAACAGATACATCTGATCGGGGGAACAGGGGTTCACACCCGCCTTGATCGGTGCGCCCAGGAACATCTCGACCCCCGTCACCCCCTCTGGCCGGGGGGCAGTGACGCGCCAGCAGGCCTGACCCGTGAAGCGCGGCTTTGGCGCATCGGGGAACAGCAGGCCGCGTGTGCGGGAATGGATACCGTCGGCCCCGATCACCAGATCATAACGCCCCGTGCGGCCATCGCTGAACGTCACGTCCGCGCCGTCCGCATCTTCGGCATAGTGATCGATGGTGATGCCCAGCCGGATATCAGCAGCGGCCTTGCGGGTGCGGCTGGACAGGATTTCATGCAGGATGGGCCGCATGATGCCGCCGCCCGACGGCAGGTCGGCAGCCAGCGGCGGGATCGCCACCTCCCCAATCGGGTGGCCGGTGGGCGTGAACAGGCGCGTGCTGGCCGCGCAATAGCCGTGCTGACGGAAATCATCCAGGATGTCCAGCCGCTGAAACGCGCGCAGCGTCGGGCCGGTGATGGAGATGCCCGCGCCATAAACACGCCAGGCCGGGTCCTGGTCGATCACATCAACCGACACACCCAGACGCGACAGCACCAAAGTGGCCGACATGCCGGCGATGCCGCCGCCAACGACAAGCGCATTACGGATCAAGGACACATGCTCCTCCCAGGCCCCTCGCCCAGGGGGCGGCAGCCGGACATGCCCGCCAGTTCGGCGGGTCTTTATGGTGGATTGGGGTGGGGGCCGCCGTCGCGGACCTCCATGACACCAACCATAAGCCCGCCGAACAAATCACTAAAGCCGTTTATACCGATACAATGCATCGGCTACGGCGATAGGTCCCGTTCAGCCCTTCACGACCTCCTGGTCGATCGCACCGAAGACGCTTTGTCCGTCGCGCAGCACCTCCATCCGCACCCGGTCACCGAAACGCAGGAAGCCGGTACGGGCCGTACCTTCATCCAGCATCTCGATCCCGCGCCGTTCAGCGATGCAGCTGGACCCGACCTGCCGGTAATTCTCGTTCGATACCGTGCCCGAGCCAATGATGGTGCCGGCGCACAGGTCGCGGGTGCGGGCGGCATGGGCGATCAGCTGCCCGAAGCAGAAACCCATGGCCCCGCCATTGGCCGCCCCGAAGCGCGCCCCGTTCCAGTCGACCAGCAGGTTCAGATGGATACGTCCATCGGCCCAGTTTTCCCCCAGCTCATCCGGCGTTACGGCAATGGGGGCCGCCGAACAGGCGGGTTTTGCCTGGACCCAGCCGAAGCCGGTCTCCATTTCCGCCCGACCCGGGATACGAAGCGACCAGTCATTGACCAGCATGACCAGACGGATATGGCTGCGTGCGGCATCAGCATTGGTTCCCATGGGGACATCACCGGTCACCACCGCAAATTCCCCCTCGAAATCGATGCCGTCGGCTTCGGTGGGAAAGGGCACAGGTGCGGCAGGGGCGATGAAGCGGTGGGACATGCCCTGATACATCAGGGGCTTGCCATGCTGCGGGTTGGTGATACCGAACACCTTCGCCATCAGTTCACCATGCGCATGGAAGGCCGATCCATCCAGCCATTGCCAGGCACGCGGCAGCGGTGCCAGGGCCTTTGCGGGGTCAAAGGCAAAGGCATCCGGGGCCGTTCCGGCCTCCAGCGCTGCCGACAGGGCCAGTAGCCTGGGTTCCGCCACCGCCCAATCGTCAAGGGCGGCCTGCAGGGTTTCCGCGATGCCCGTCGCGGCGACGGCGCGGCCCAGATCGCGGGAAACCACCACCAGCCGTCCGTCACGGCCACCAAGGTCAAGGCTTGCGAGCTTCATCTTCAATCCCATGGTGTTCAGCGTTGAACGGCGACATAGGCATGGGCTGTCCCATCCGTTAAGTCGGGATTGCCGATCCATCCTATCGGCGCCAGCGATAGATGGGCCGACAACGTTTTCGTATGATCAATATTGTTTCAAGACAGAATGTAAACCCCACACCCAATCCCTGATCAAGCCCATATAAAGTGGCACTATCTTTTCGGAAAAATTTTTCATATAAGAAAAGAACAACAGGGAGAGCTGGGATGTCCTTATCATCGCCGCCCGATCCGGGACCCAAGCGGGAAGCCGATGCCCGCGCCTGGTACGCCATCGTCATCTTCGCATTGGCCGCCGTTCTGTCATATACCGACCGCCTGATCCTGAACCTGCTGGTTGCTCCGATCCGGTCTGAAATGGCGATCACCGATACCCAGGTGAGTTTCCTTCAAGGCGCCGCTTTTGCCATCATCTATGCTTTTGCCGGCTTGCCCATGGGCCGGCATGCCGACCGGCACGGGCGTCGTAATCTGATCCTGGCCGGCATCGGCCTTTGGAGCCTGGCCACCGCGCTGTGCGGTCTGGCGCAGTCCTATGGGCAGCTGTTCGGCGCCCGCATCCTGGTGGGGATCGGGGAGGCGGCATTGGCACCTGCGGTGCTGTCCATGGTGCCCGACCTGTTCCCGCCGCATCGGCGCGGCACGGCGGTTGCCATCTTTATCGGAGGCATGGTGATGGGGGCCGGCATGGCCACGCTGGTCGGCGGTATCCTGATCGATGTGTTCAGCCTGGGTGCCCTGTCCGGTCTGGCACAGTCCGCCGGGGTCGCGCCCTGGCGTGCCGTGCTGCTGACCCTGGGGCTCGCCGGTGTCGTCCTGGCCCTGCTGGTCGCCACCATCCGTGAACCGGTACGGCAGGAAAGCCTGGGCGGTGATGTGAAGCCGGGGCTGGATACGCTGCGCCGCTATCTGGTTGATAATCGTTGGGCATTCGGTCTGCTGCTGGGCGGACTGACCCTAACCCAGATTGTCGATTACGGGGCCAATAGCTGGACACCGTCGCTGCTGATGCGGGTACATGACTTCACCCCGTCTGAGACGGGAACGGCGCTGGGCTCCATCCTGATCGGGGTGGCGGGGCTGGGCACCATTGTCGGCGGGCTGCTGGCCGATTTCCTGGAGGCACGCGGCCACTCCACCGCCAAGCCGATGGTTGCCGCCGCCGCCGTCAGCCTGGGCGTGCCCTGCCTGCTGTTCGGGGTCATGCCGGGGGTCGGCCTGACGCTGGTCCTGTTCACGGCCTATGCCTTCCTGCTGGCCATCGGCGCCGGGGTCGGCATCGCGGCCATCCTGGATCTGGTGCCGTCAGAACTGCGCGGCATGACGACGGCGGTGCAGGCCTTTGCCTATACGGCCTTCGGGTTGGGCCTGGGGCCGACGCTGGTGGCGGTGACCACCGACCATGTCTTTGCCGATCCGCTGGCGGTCGGCCTGTCGATCAGCGTGACCGGCATTCCGCTGCTGGCGCTGTCAGCGCTCGCCATGTGGCGGTCGCTGCCCCATTACCGCGACGTGCGCCAACGGTTGGCCCGCGCGGCAAATACTTGAACCAAAACAGAAACCAACGAACAGGGAACCAATCCATGACACTGCGCAAAAGCCTGATCATCCCGCTTCTGGCCGCAACCTGGCTGTCCGCCGTACCAGCGGTGATGGCCCAGGACCCGGCCCCCACCGTCGGCGCCGCGTCCGCAACTCAGATGACCGCCCCCATCGCCCATCCCCTGATCCGGGAAGATGTGGAACTGATGGTCGATGGCTTCCTGCCCTACGCCCTGAAACGCGGGGACATCGCGGGTGCCGTGGTGACCGTGGTCAAGGATGGGCAGATCCTGTTTGCCAAGGGCTACGGCGTCGCCGACCGGGAAACGAATGAGCCGGTGGACCCCGAAAAGCACCTGTTCCGGCCCGGTTCCATCTCCAAGCTGTTCACCTGGATCGCGGTGATGCAGCAGGTGGAGGCGGGGCGCATCGACCTGGATGCCGATATCAACCAGTATCTGGACTTCAAGATCCCCAATAGCTGGCCCGAACCCATCACCATGCGCCATGTCATGACGCATACGGCGGGCTTTGCCGAGACGGTGCGCGACCTGATCGTGCGCGGTCAGGATCACCCGCTGGAGCTGGAAAAACTGCTGTCGCGCTGGGTCCCGGAACGGTCCTATAAGCCGGGCACCGTGCCCGCCTACTCGAACTATGCCACGGCCCTGGCCGGTCTGATCGTGCAGCGGGTCAGCGGGGAGAGGTTCGAGGATTATATCGACAAGCATATCCTGGCGCCCGCCAACATGAAGCATTCCAGCATGGCGCAGCCGCTGCCCGCCCATCTGGCCCCGCTGATGTCCAAGGGCTATGTCTCCTCGCGCGAGCCGGCGCAGGCGTTCGAGGTGGTGAACCATGCCCCGGCGGGTTCGTTGTCGGCAAGCGGGGCCGATATGGGCCGGTTCATGATCGCCCTGCTGAACCAGGGGGAGGGGCCGGGTGGCCGCATCCTGACCCCGGAAAGCCTGGCACAGATGTGGAAGCCGCAATACCGCCCCCTGCCCGGCCAGGAACTGGCGATGGGCCTGGGCTTCTATGAGCAGAACCGCAACGGTTACCGCATCATGGGCCATGGCGGCGACACGACCCTGTTCCACAGCGATCTGGCCATGTGGCTGGACGAAGGGGTGGGCCTGTACATCTCCTTCAACAGCACCGGCGATGACATGTCGCGCGGGCCCATCCGCAACGAACTGCACCGTATGTTCGCCGACCGTTACTTCCCCGCCAAGGCCGCCCCGGCGCCTGCCAAGGCCGAGCCGGTGACACGCAAGGTGCCGGTGGGTGGCACCTTCTACATGTCGCGCAAGGCCGAGGGCACGCTGGTCAGCATGATCAACCTGTTCGGCCAGGGCGACCTGATCACCAATGAGGATGGGACCGCCACATTCACCCTGTTCCGGGATTATGCCGGCATTCCAAAGCGCTGGCGCGAGGTGGCGCCCGACCGCTGGCAGGAGGTGGGCACCGACAGCCTGATGCACACCAAGACCGATGAGAATGGCCGCGTTACCGGCATCACCACCGATGACTACCCCGCCATCTTCATCGCCCAGCCGGTGCCGACGGGCATCAACAAGGGCTGGAACCTGCCGGCCCTGGGCATCGCCATGGCCATCGCCCTGTTTGCCGTCATCTGGTGGCCCGTGGCCGCCCTGGTTCGCCGCCGCTATGGCCGGCCCCACCCGCTGACGGGCCAGCATCTGCTGGCTGACCGGCTGGTGCGGGGATCGGCGCTGATGATGGTGAGCTGCCTGACAGGCTTTGCGCTGGTCATGACGCTGGCCATCGATCCGCTGATGTTTGGGGAGATCGATCTGGTCCTGCGGTTGCTGCAACTGGCGGGGCTGCTGGGTGTGCTGGGCCTGCTGCCGGCGGGGTGGCGCGCCTGGAAACTGTGGACCGATCCGGCAGCCGGATGGTGGGCGCGTATCCGGGCCAGCCTGATGATCCTGGTCTTCGCCTATTTCCTTTATCTGGTCGAACGGTTCCACCTGATCAGTTTCGCGCTGGATTACTGAGCCGTTTCAATCGCTCCCGCCCCCGGATGGCCCATGCCGTCCGGGGTTTTTCTTTGCCTCTTGCGGAGATTTGAACCCATGTCTGTCGCCCCTGCCCTTTCCCCCGCCTTGCCTGCCGGGGATCTGATTTTCCTGTCGGGCCAGCTGGCCTTTGCTGCCGATGGCGCCATCGTGGCACCCGATGACGTGGCCCGGCAGACCGAACAGGTCCTGGCCAATCTGAACCGCGTACTAGCCAGCTTCGCGCTGGACCTGTCGGACGTGGTGAAGACCACGGTCTGGCTGACCGATACCGCCGATTTTCCGGCGTTCAACGCCGCCTATGCCGCCAGTTTCGGCAGTCATCGCCCAGCCCGGTCCACGGTGCGGGCCGACCTGATGCTGCCCGGCGCCAGGGTGGAGATCGAGGCGGTGGCCAAGCGGCGGTGACCGGGTCGCAAACCCCCTCATTCGGAGGTGATGGCGTGTCCACTCCGACCGAAAATCGGCTTCGTGCAACCAGATGGAACAGAAAATAAAGGTGTGTTTCGCCGTTCACGCCCCGACCGCGCCCCCAAATGGGGGCGTTGGATGGAGCGGGCACACGGGTGGCGTTGATGGCGTGGATCATAGCAAGGATTGGTCAGGAAGTCAGCAATCGCACCCCCGTCCCGCTACTCCAGCCCCTTAGAGCGGACTTCTTCTGACTGGAAACGCGTTTTCTTCGTCATCCCGGCGCAAGCCGGGACCCAGCGTGAGGCGCGGTCAGCGCCGAAATGACTCTTATCGCGGCAGACGCCGCTCTACGCTGGGTCCCGGCTTGTCGCCGGGATGACGATAAGGGGTGCTTCCAGTCACCGTACACCCGATTTAAAGAAAAACCCCGGACGGCGGGCCATCCGGGGTCAAGTCCCTCAACTGGAGCGAACTGCCGTCAGGTATCCAGACCCAACGGATCGGCTACGCGTGGCCAGAAATCCAGCGCGCGCGTGCGATAGGGGATGGTGGTGAATTCCGGGGCGATGGCGCCGGGCGTGGAGACATATTGGACCATAGAGGCCATGGGACCGAAGCCGGCATAGAAATGCTGGGTCGATTTCACCACGATCAGGTCCAGACCCGACAGGTCGATACCCAGGCCCGTGAAGGCATCGGACTGGAATACCTGGCTGCGCTGGCTGGCCAGCACGATATGCAGGCCGCCCGGCCCTTCCAGCCATACCGACAGGCCGAGTGCGGTCGGTTCCTTGTCGAGACCCGTCTGGACATGATTGTTCACGATATTGCGGACAGTGACGGGCAGATCGACGGGATCGCCCGAGGCCAGGCCGCATTTGCCGCCCAACCGCAGATCGAAATGCGAACCGATACCGGCATTCACGCAAATATTGATGGCGCCCAGATCCCAGAAACAGCCGATGGCGGCATTACCGATGCCCCGGTCCAGCAGGCGACGCAGGATGAAAGTGCTGTCGCCCGCCGCCCCACCACCGGGATTATCGGCAACATCGGCCAGTACCGCCGGACGACCCGGCACCTTGGTTGCGGCCAGCACCTTGTCCAGGGCGGTGTCGATACTGGTGACATTGGGGCGCAGGCTTTCCCGCTGCCGATAAAGCCGTTCACCGAAGGCGCGGGCGGTGGATGCGGCCTTTACCGCATCGCCATCGGCCACCACCCACATGCGCGTGCCGGTCCAGGGCGTGTCGCCCCAGGGGAAACCATGGGCGAGCGATACCGACAGGATACCGTCATGACCCTCCGCCGCCTTCATATCGGCGACGAAGCTTTTCATCGGCTCCACCGTCGTGGGGTAGAGCGTGATCATGCGGCAGTCGAAATCGCGCATCACAGGGCGGATTTCACGACGCGCCGTCGCCAGGCACAGGTCGAACAGTTCATCGGCGCGTTCGACACCGTCGGTATGCGGATATTCCTTCATGGCGATCAGGATATCGGCACTGTCCAGCATGGCAGGTGACAAGTGGCAATGCGGGTCCAGTTCGGCCCCGATCACCACGTCCGGCCCCACCTGTGCCCGGATGGCGGCCAGAAGGTCGCCCTCGCAATCATCCTGGCCCACGGCCATCATGGCGCCGTGCAGCAGCAGCAGGACCATATCGACGGGGCCGGCCTTGGCGATGCCGTCCAGCACCTCTGCCTTGAACCCGTCCCATACGGGGGCCAGGGTGCGGCCCGCAGGCTGGGCATAGGCACAAAGCCCCTCCACCACCTCGATACCCGCCGCTTCGGCCCGGCGGTGCCAGTGGCGCAGGAAGGCTCCACCCTCCGTATCCGGCCGGCGCGAGGCGTCGCCATGATAGATGCCATATTCCTGGAAACTGCCCAGGCCGGTCGGCATGGGCGCGAAGCTGTTGGTTTCGGTGGCCACGACGGCCATGAACAGGCGCATGGGTCAATCCCCCTGGCAGCGGTCGGGCGACAGGTCGGCGATGGTGACGCCGGCATCGGCAATATCAGGCGGCAGCACGCCATGGTCCAGCAGGCTGGCCCCCACACGCGCCAGGGCCGGTGCCATCTGGATACCGTACCCACCCTGGGCCGCAAACCAGAAGAAGGCAGGATGGAGGGCGGGCGAACCCACCACGGGGCTGCGGTCGGCCACAAAGCTGCGTAGGCCGGCCCAGCTGCGCGAGACGCGGCGCACCGGCAGGTCGGCGGCGTTCTGCACCCGGTCGATGCAGACGGCGATGTCCCATTCATCGGCCTGCGCGTCACAGGGCGGTGACGGCGTTTCATCGGCGGGAGAGGCCAGGATCATCCCGGCATCCGGCTTGAAATAGAAGGAGCCGCCCGCATCAATGACGGCGGGCCAGCGGTGAATGTCAAAGCCGGCGGGCGGGTCCAGCATCATGGCGGTCCGCCGCAGCGGCATCAGGCCCACGGTCGGCACGCCGGCCATGCGGGCCACATCATCCGCCCAGGCACCGGCGGCATTCACCAGCTTGCCGGCACGCACCGGCCCGCCGGGAAAGGTCAGGGTCCAGGCGGAACCATCCCAGGATGCCGCCTGCAACGGGGCGTCACTGCGCAGTTCCACCCCACCGGCCTTGGCCCGGCGCAGAAAACCCTGATGGATGGCATGGACATCCATATCCATGGCGTCGGGTTCCAGCAGCGCGTCGCGCAACGGGCCGGGCTGCAGGATGGGCACCATGTCGCGCGCTTGGCCCGGGGTCAGCGGCAGGGCGCGGGTGCCGGTACGGGCCGCGGATTCCCTCACCTCCCGCACGGCATCGCTATCCACCTGATCGCTGATATACAGCACGCCGCGCGGGGTCAGCAGCGGGTGTTCGGCAAAACCCGGCGGCGGATCGTTGAAAAAGGCGCGGCTGGCCGCCGTCAGGACACAGACGGTGCTGTTTCCATAAAGGACCGAATACAGCGCCGCCGACCGGCCCGTGGTGTGATAGCCGGGGAAACCCTCCCGTTCCGCCAGCAGCACGCGCCGGCCCGGAACCGCATCCGCCAGCATGGCGGCCAGCGAAGCGCCGCCAATACCGGCACCGATGATCGCGATGTCGAATTCCTGCATCTGGAACCTCCCTTGCCCGCCATGGTCGGCATTCTTGGCGGATATGTCAAATATTTTTCGTATAGTGAATGTCGCGGGTGGTGAGCACGGCGCCATAATGGCTGATTGCTTACCTGCATGATGTTGGAGGCACCCTCTGGAGCAGCCTTCTTTTGATTGGAAACATGTTTTCTTCGTCATCCCGGCGGAAGCCGGGACCCAGCGTAAGGCGCGGTTAGCGCCGATATGGCCCATGTCGCCGCGGACGCCGCTCTACACTGGGTCCCGGCTTCCGCCGGGATGACGATGGGGGTGCCTACAGTCACCGTAAACGCGATCCAAAGAGGGATTACCTCGCAAACGCCTGACATCATCATAAAATTTTCGCATAGGAATAATCCTTGTTGACCACTGTACGGAACCCTGTTTTAATTTTCTGGTAATCAATCAAACGTGCCTCCGCGACCGCCCCCCCCCTGTGGGCAGGGCCGGAACCGGTTCGTGCGTCCCAACGCAAAGGGGCCGGCCAACGGCCCCAGCCTCGGACAGGAAAGGCAATTTCAATGGTTTTCAGGTGTGAGACGCGGCGTCGGCAGGCGCACAAGGGACTTCTGGCCGGCATCACCCTGTCGGTGCTGCCAATGCTGCCAGCAGCGGCGCAGGCGACCAGCACGGAGCCGCTGCTGCTGGAAGAGATCATCGTGACGGCGCAGAAACGTCTGGAAAACCTCCAGACCGTGCCGGCCTCCGTTTCGGTGTTGAGCGGCGAGCGGATTGCACGGTCAAGCCCGACGGGCGTCGCTGACTACGCCGCCTATATGCCGGGCCTGGCCATCAGCAGCGGCGGCACGCCGGGACAGGTGTCGCTGGCGCTGCGCGGTGTCGCACCCGTGGGGCCGGGTGCGACGGTCGGCACCTATATCGACGATACGCCGCTGGGTTCCAGTGCCAATTATGCCCGCGCCGCCATCTATGCGCTGGATCTGTTCCCCTATGACATCCAGCAGGTAGAGGTGCTGCGCGGACCACAGGGCACGCTGTATGGCGCCAGCACCATGGGCGGCCTTCTGAAATATGTGACGCGCAAGCCCGACCTGAAGGAAACCCAGATACGGCTGGGCAGCGACATGTCGGGTACCAACGGGGCTGGTGGCGCCAATTGGGGCGTGCGTGGACAGGTCAACCTGCCGCTGATCGAGGACCAACTGGCGGTGCAGGCCAGTCTCTACAAGCAGAAGAACCAGGGCTATATCGGCAATGCCCGCAGCGGCGCCGATGACATCAACGACAACACCCAGAAGGGGGCGCGCGTTGCCCTTCTGTGGCGTCCGGTGGAACCGGTGACGGTCCGCCTGCAGGCCCTGTTCCAGAAGGTCGACAGCCGCAACAATGCCGTCGTCGCCTATGATGCGGCGACCGACCGGCCCATCGCAGGCCGGCTGGACAGCCAGTATTACATGGACCAGCCTTTCGCCAAGGATCTGGATCTCTATACCGCCACCATCGACTGGGATCTGGACTTTGCCAGCCTGACCTCGGCCTCCTCCTACTCCACGGCCAAGGTGGATACGGCCCAGGATGCCAGCGCCATCTATGGCGTCGCTTTCCCGGCCCTGACGGGTGGGGCGGTTCCGGCGGGCCTGTCGCGGTTCGACCTGTTGCTGGATCACGAGAAATTCACGCAGGAGGTGCGGCTGGCATCGCCCAGCGGTGGCGGGTTCGAATGGATGCTGGGCGGGTTCTATACCTGGGAGGACAGCACCAACCTTCAGACGGCCAGCGCCCAGACCATGGGCGGCAGTTCCATTGCGGGACTGGATCCGCTGGCCATCGCCAGCCTGCCCACGACCTATGAGGAGGTGGCGGTGTTCGGCAATGCCACCGTCGCCCTGACCGACCGGTTCGACATCACCGCCGGCCTGCGCTGGGCCCATAATAACCAGGATTTCGCACAGATTTCCGATGGTGCCCTGCTGGGTGGGGCGCAGCGGGTGCCAGGCAAATCGTCGGAAAATGTGCTGACCTTCATGGCCAGCCCGCGCCTGCGCCTGGATGAGGATGTGACGCTTTATGGCCGGGTCGCCAGTTCCTACCGCCCCGGCGGGCCGAACGTTGCTCTGCCGAATGTGCCGCCCAGCGTGGATGCCGATACGTTGGTGAGTTACGAGGCGGGCGTGAAATCCACGCTGCTGGACGGGCGGCTGCAGGCCAATGCGTCGATCTTCTATATCGACTGGAAGGATATCCAGATCGCCGGTTCCAATGGCGGGGTTTCCTTCCTGCAAAATGGCGGCAAGGCGCAGAGCAAGGGGCTGGAATTTGAAACCGTGTTCGTGCCGGCGGAAGGCTGGCGTCTGGGGGCCAATGGCGCCTATACGGACGCCAGTTTCAAAGGCGACATCGCGGAGGTGGGCGCGCAGGATGGGGACCGTCTGCCGCTGATCCCCCGATATTCCTTCGCCCTGACCGCTGATTATGAATGGAGCCTGTCCGGCGAATGGACGGCCAATGCCGGCGGTGGTTATCGCTGGACAGGGGCTGTGCATAGCGATCCCGAAAGCTCCCCCGAATTCGTGCGGACCAAGGCCTATGGCGTGCTGGATATCAATGCGGGGGTGCAGAATGATGTTGTGGCCGTCCGCTTCTATATCCGCAACGCCGCCAATTCCCATGCGACGACCACCGCCGACCTGATCACAAGCGCGCTGGGCAGCCCGGTGCAGATCGACCGGACGGTCGTGCAGCCGCGCACCATCGGGCTGAGTGTCGATTTCACCTACTGATTGATGGGTTTGTAACGCTCCCGCTTCAACTGCTGTGACTTGCCACAGGGAAAGGGGTTTCATTCACCCCCGCCCCTGTGGCATTTTTTATTTTCCGAAGCGCTAACCAAACCCGCAGGAACGGAAAATGCGGCGTGAACCGGGGGTTGTGAGCAGATGACGCGGAGAGCACCGATTGGCAAGGCCCTGCGCCGGCTGCGTCTTCAGAACGACTGGACCCTGGCCGATGTGGCGGAACGGACGGGTCTGGCCGTTTCCACCCTGTCAAAGGTCGAGAATGACCGCATGTCCCTGACCTTCGACAAGATCGTCAGCCTGTGCGAGGGGTTGGGCGTTGATATCGGCACTCTGTTCACGGGCGATCCGGCCCCGGCAAGCGAACCGGCGGCCCCCTCCGCCGCGCCCGTGGCCATGATGACACGGCGCAGCATTGACCGGGGCGGCGGGGAGGATGCGGAGGTTCCCACCAAGAATTACCGCCACCGCTATCTCAACACCGACATCACGCACAAGAAGATGATCCCCATCCTGGTGGAACATCGCGCCCGTACCATGGAGGAATTCGGTTCCCTGGTCCGCCATCCGGGGGAGGAATTCATCTATGTGATGGAGGGTGCCATCGAAGTTCACACCGAATTCTATGCGCCCACCATCGTGAAGGCCGGGGAAAGCATCTATCTGGACAGCACCATGGGCCATGCCTATCTGGCCGCATCCGACGGCCCGTGCCGCACCCTGTCCGTCTGTTCCAGCCCGGAACCGGCGCTGGCCAAGGCCCTGCTGGTGAATGAACCCACCGTCAGCCTGAAGAAGCCGGAAAAGGTGTGAAGGACCAGGGCAGGAGAAGCATCGTGACCGGCATTACCATTTATCACAACCCCGCCTGCGGCACCTCCCGCAACACCCTTGCCATGATCTGCAACAGCGGGGCCGAGCCGGAGGTGATCGAGTATCTGAAGACACCGCCGGCGCGTAAGACGCTGGTGGACCTGATCGCGCGGATGGGTACGCCGGTGCGGGCCGTCCTGCGGGAAAAGGGCACACCCTATGCAGAACTGGGGCTGGATGATCCGTCGCTGCCGGATGATGCCCTGCTGGATGCCATGATGGCGCATCCCATCCTGATCAACCGGCCTATTGTGGTGACGCCGCTGGGCGTGCGCCTCTGCCGGCCATCGGAACTGGTGCTGGACATCCTGCCCGATGCGCAGAAGGCCGCGTTCAGTAAGGAGGATGGGGAGGCGGTGGTGGATGCAGCCGGCCACCGCCTCCCCCGCTGAGCTTCACGCCGAAGGACTGCGGCTGCCATGCGTTCAGGTTCCGGTCACTGCGGATCGGCAAGGATGGTCAGCGGCGTCACCTGCACGCTGCCGTTGGCCAGGCCGGGCAGCCCGGCGAACCATTCCTGGACATGAGGGGCCGCGACATGGGCATCGAAATCGGCCTTGCTGGCGAAGATTTCGTAGAAGGTGAACTGGCCGGGTGCGGTCGGGTCTTCATGAAGGAAATAGACCAGATTGTTGGGTTCGGCCCGGACCTGCGGGATCAGGCGGCGGGACGCCTCGCGCAGGGCCGCCTCCTTGCCGGGCTTGGCCTGAATGCGGGCCACCACGGCATAGGCGCCGTCGGGTAGACCGGCATAGCGGATCAGGGGCTGTTCGGCGGCCATCACCGGTGTGCCACCGGTCAGAAGGCTGGCCGTCAGGATGGTGCCGGCCAGGGCGCTGCGGATACTGGAATTGAACATGATAGGTCTCCATCCGGCAGCCGGACGGGGCCGGCGCCGTTATTCAGGGTGGGTACAGCAGGGTTGGATCAGGGCAGGCATTCAGCCGGCCACCAGCCGGCGGCGGGCGGCAAGGGCGTCGTCGAAGGTCTTCTTCACGGGGCCAAGCGCCTGGACGAATTCAAGCTGTTCCCCCTCAGGCCCCTTGGCATAGATGAGACGCCAGCCGTTGGACTTGCCCTCGGTGATCGGGTTGGAGTTGGCGTCCAGCGAGGTAGTGCTGCGCTCGGCCTCCGACGTGACGGTGACGACGCGGTTGGCGCGCACCTGATTCATGCCGCGCCGGGCCGCCTCGGCCTCCAGATCGCGGATGAAAAGGTTGAAATCGACATCGTCGCGGATATGGAAACAGATGTGCATCATGCGCGGGAAGGCCGGGCTCATATGATCAAGCGGTTCGGCAAAGCTGTTGCCGCCACCCATGGGCTGTTCGGCGTCGCGATATTGCAGCAGCTCGATCACGACATTGTCGAACTGGATGAAGCGCACATCCAGCCGCTGTGCCCCGCCCTTCAGGTCCGGCACGCCCATGGTGCGGGGATTGACCCTGCGGTCGCGCGCCTCGATCTCCTGATCGGTCAGCAGGGTGTTGTGGATGCGCTCCCCCTGGAAGTCACCGTCGCGCATCACCTCCGTACCACCCAGGACCTGGGTATAGAATTCATAGGCGCGGTCCATGTTCTGGACCGTCAGGCCGAAATGCTGCACGCCTTGCAGACGGGCACCCAAGGGGCCGCTGTTGCGGGCGGCGGCGCTGATGGTGCTGCCTGCGGCCTGCACCGGGGCCGGTGTGGCACCGGCGGCGGCCAGACCCGCCATCATAGCGGCACCGGCACTGCGGATCACATCGCGGCGACCCATGCCTGCCACGTCCTGCACAGATTGATCAGCCATTTTCATCTCCATGGTGAAAAGGATGGAACAAGGGGGATGGTTCAGCCCGCGATGGGCAGCGGGGCGGCCGGATTGACCAGACCGGCGGCGCGCAGATCGCGCCAGAAATCGGCGGGGATGATTTCCGCCAGGGCCGCACTGTCTTCGGCGATGCGGTCCGGACGGCTGGCGCCCGGAATGACGGCGGCGACGGCGGGATTGGCCAGCGCGAACTGAAGCCCTGCGGCCTTCATGCTGATGCCGTGGCGGTCGGCCAGGGCCTTGATGCGCGCCACCTTGTCCAGGATGGCGGGCGTGGCCGGGGCATATTCGAAGTTAGGGCCGCCGACCAGGGCGCCGGAGCTGTAGGGGCCACCGACAATGATCCCCAGACCGCTTTCGGCCACCGTCGGCATCACCCGCTGCAAGGCCTTGTCATGGTCGAGCAGCGTATAGCGACCGGCCAGCAGGAAGCCGTCGGGACGGTTGCCCTCCAGGCCCAGCAGCAGTTCGATCGGTTCCACCCGGTTGACACCCAGGCCCCAGGCCTTGATCACCCCCTCATCCCGCAGCCGGTCCAGGGTCTTGAACGCACCCTTGCGGGCCGTCTCAAAGACATCCAGCCATTCATCGCCATAGAAATCCTGGGCCACGTCATGCACCCAGACAATGTCGATCCGGTCGGTCTTCAACCGCTTCAGGCTATCCTCGATGGAGCGCAGGGTAGCGTCGGCGGAATAATCATTGACGATACGGTTGGGCAGGCCGTGCTTGAACACCTCCCCCTTTTCGCCCAGGTCGCGGGCGGAGACATCCTCCACCTCGTCCAGGATCAGGCGGCCAACCTTGGTGGCGATGACATATTCGTCGCGCGGCTTACCGGCCAGGGCCTGACCCATGCGGATTTCCGCCAGGCCGGCGCCGTAGAAGGGGGCATTGTCGAAGAAGCGGATACCGTCATTCCAGGCCGCCTCCACAGTGGCCAGCGCCTCCTCCTCCGGAATGGCGCGGAACATGTTGCCCAGCGGGGCGGCACCAAAGCCAAGGCGGCTGGTCAGGATATTCTTGAGGCTCATGATCAATTCCTTTCAGGTCTGAAGGTCGGGGGGGCTTACAGCAGGCCCAGAAGCAACGTGGCGGCGGCAGCGGAGGATTGCGGGTTCTGGCCGGTAACCAGATTGCCATCCAGGATGACATTGGAGGTCCAGTCGGGCGCGCCGTGATGGATGGCGCCCAGTTCCTTCAGGCGAGTTTCCAACAGGAAGGGCACCTTTTCCACCCCGTCCACGGCCCGTTCTTCCGCATCGGTGAAGGCGGCGACGGTGCGGCCCGCGATGAAGGGCGTGCCGTCGGGGCGGCGCATGCCGGCGAAGACGGCAGGAGCATGACACAGGGCGGCAATCACCCGGCCCGTAGCATCAAACCGGAACAGCAGGTCGTGCAGCTTCTTGTTGTACGGCATGTCAAAGACCGTGCCATGGCCGCCCGGCATATAGACGGCGTCGAAACCATCGCTATCTAGCGTGTCAAAGGCCGGCGTGTCGGACAGCGTGGCAATCGCCTGTTCCCAGGCATTGGCCTGCTCAACGGTCGGCGCGCTTTTCGGGTCGACCGGAACCTTGCCGCCGGCGATGGAGGTCACGGTGACCTGATGGCCGGCGCGGGTAAAGGCCAGATAGGGAACAGCATGTTCTTCCAGCCAGACGCCCGTCGGCTCGCCATTCAGCATGCGGTCATGGCTGGTCAGGATGAAGAGGATCTTGGACATCGCGTGGGCTCCGTGGCTTGGGATGTCCGGATCATGCCTTCGCCTGATATATTTCGGAAATTTATCCTTTCTATTTCAGACATTCACATGACATTATAACTGATGCGTTACGATCTGAACCTGCTGCCCACCTTCATCGCGCTGATGGAAGAGCGTAACGTGACCCGTGCCGCTGAACGGCTGGGCATGACGCAACCGGCGCTGTCCAACGCGTTGAACCGGCTGCGCGTGATGCTGCGCGATCCGCTGTTCATCCGCGAACGCTATGGCATGCAGCCGACGGAGAAGGCGCAGGAACTGGCGCCCGTGATCGCCGCCGCCCTGGCCACGCTGGACGATATCGTCCTGGGGCAGCAGGATTTCGATCCGGCACAGGCCAACCGCCTGTTCACCATCGCGCCCAACAGCTACGTCGAATATGTGCTGATGCCGGCGGTGGTGACGCGGCTGCGCGAACAGGCACCGGGGATCAAGCTGCGCCTGACGCCGTTCGGCACCGATCTGGCGGAAACCGGCGTCGTGTCGGGCAGTACCGCCATGGTGATCGGCCGCATCACCGATCCGCCCGACAATCTGGTGGTCCAGCACATTATGGATGACGGTCTGGCCTGTGTGGTCCGCGCCGACCATCCCACCATAGGAGACAGCCTGTCGCGCGAACAGTATGAGGCGTTGAAGCATGTGAACATGCTGCCGCCCGGCCGTTTGCGCGCCGGCCTGTTCCAGGCCCTGCAGAAGCAGGCATTGAAGCGGGAGGTGGCGGTGTCCGTCACCCATTTCCTGGCGGTACCGGAACTGGTGGCGGTCACCGACTATTGCTCCACCCTGCCCCGCCTGATCTGCCGGCAACTGGCCCGCGACAAGCGGCTTAAGGTCATGCCAGCGCCTGCTGATCTGGGCACCTTTCCCGTGGAGATGGCCTGGCATGTGCGTTATCGCCACGATCCGGCCCATCGCTGGTTGCGGGGGCTGGTGGCCGATGTGGCGCGGGAGATAGCAGCGGGGTGATGTTCGGGACTATTGAGGCTTAAGCATATCCGCCTCCCTGGCGAAGGCCGGGGCCCAGGGGCCAAACGCCCGACGGCGGTGCAGCGGATAGCGAGGCAGGTGGAAAAGTGAGTGCCTTTGGCCCCTGGGCCCCGGCCTTCGCCAGGGAGGCAATATAAAAGTTTCAAAGGGTTAGGAAGAACGTTCCCTGATTCTCACGTCAGCGACAGCGGCCCCTCTGCCGCGTCGATCAGTGGGTCCGGCTTCGAAAAGGCCACCAGCTTGTCCCGATCCTGGATCAGCAGCCGGTTGCCCTGGACCGACAGGCCATGGTCGCGAAGGGTGGAAAAGGCGCGGGACAGGTTTTCCGCCGTCATGCCAAGGCGAGAGGCCAGGATGCGTTTATCGACAGGCAGCACGACCTCATCACCCTCCCGCGCCAGACCCAGGACGTAGCAGCCCAGACGCTGCACCCCGGTGCGCAGCTTCAAATCCTTGATCTGCCGGACCAGACGGCGGAAATGTTGTGCCAGTTCTGCCATCACCGGGGCGGAAAGGGCGGGATCGGCGGCAACGGCATAGCGGAAAATCTCCGCATCCAGCAGCAGCACCCGTGACGCCAGCAAGGTGCGCGCCGACATCAGATAGGGTGCCCTCGTCAGAGCGGCGGCCAGGATAAAGCTGTCGACGGGAAACAGGGTTTCCACCACGGTTTCACTGCCGGCCTGATCCCTTGCGAACAGTTCCACCCCACCTTCCAGCAGAACCATCAGGAAATCGGCGCGGTCTCCCTCCTGAAACAGCAGGGTTCCGCGCGGATAGCGCTGCAATGATCCCCGTGCGGCCAAGGAGGATAATTGTTCTGTTTCAACCTGCCGGAACATGGGAAGACTGTGTACCAAACTCAGGTCTTCAGGCTTCATGGTCGGATTCCGGCTTATTGGTGGGTTCGGGTTATCCGCGAGATGCTGGCCCTTGGTAAGGGAACCGGCCCATTGGCGTCAATAAACCATGGATATCGTCATGGCGGACCAATGTGACATATTAAGCATATAATAATTCAAATATGGCGTGCCTGCGCGTATGGTGGCCGTCAAGCGGCCCCCGCCATGGTCGGCCAGATGCCGGACGTGGTGGGCGCCAAGGGGAAACGGGGGAGGATATCGATGGAACTGTCCACATTGGACATTGTTATTGTCGTGCTCTATGGCATCGCCATTTTCGGGCTGGCGCAATATGTCTCGCGTGACAAGCCGGGCACCGCGCCCAAGAACACGACAGACTATTTCCTAGCGTCCAAGAACCTTCCCTGGTGGGCCATCGGTGCCTCGCTGATCGCCGCCAACATCTCCGCCGAACAGATCGTGGGCATGTCGGGGTCGGGCTATGCCATCGGGCTGGCCATCGCATCCTATGAATGGATGGCGGCGGCGACGCTGCTGATCGTGGGCAAGTACTTCCTGCCGATCTTCCTGAAGAATGAAATCTATACGATGCCGCAGTTCCTGGAACGGCGGTATGGTCCGTCGATCCGGACCCTGATGGCCATCTTCTGGCTGGTTCTCTATGTCTTCGTGAACCTGACCTCCATCATCTGGCTGGGTTCCATCGCTGTCACCAAGGTGGCGGGCGTGGATCAGAACCTGGCCCTGATCGGCCTGGGCACCTTCGCCCTTTTGTACCAGTTGCGCGGCGGCCTGAAGGCGGTCGCCCTGACCGATATCGTGCAGGTGTCGCTGCTGGTCATGGGTGGCCTGATCATCGCGGCCCTGACGCTGGGGGAGATCGGTGGCGAAGGCGGCATCCTGGCCGGATGGCAGCGTTTGACCACGGAATTGCCGGGTCATTTCCATATGATCCTGAAGGCTGACAACCCGCATTACATGGACCTGCCGGGCCTGTCGGTGTTGATCGGCGGCATGTGGATCGCCAATCTCAGCTATTGGGGCTTCAACCAGTACATCATTCAGCGCGCGTTGGCGGCCAAAAGCCTGGACGAGGCGCAGAAGGGCGTGCTGTTCGCGGCCTTCCTGAAGCTGCTGATGCCGGTCATCATCGTGCTGCCGGGGATCGCCGCTGTCATCCTGGCCCCCAATCTGGCCAAGCCGGATGAAGCCTATCCCTCAATGATGCGGCTGTTGCCCACGGGCCTGCTGGGTCTGGTGTTTGCGGCCCTGATCGCGGCGATCATCGCCTCCACCGCGTCGAAGATCAATTCCATCGCCACCATCTTCACCCTGGACGTGTTCGCCAAGTTCCGCCATGTGCGCGAAGGCGGGGCCGAACAGGAACGCAAGCTGGTGATGGTGGGCCGTATCGCGGCCACGGTTTCCATCCTGCTGGCCATCCTGACCGCCCGCCCGCTGCTGGGTCAGTCGGAGCAGGCGTTCCAGTTCATTCAGGAATTCACGGGCTTCTTCACGCCGGGCATCACCGTGATCTTCCTGCTGGGCCTGTTCTGGAAGCGCGCCAACGAAGCGGGCGCCATCACGGCGGCCATCGCGTCGGTCGCCCTGTCCTGGGCGATGAAGGTCTGGTGGGCCGACCTGCCCTTCATCGACCGGATGGGCATCGTGTTCATCATCTCTCTGGCGCTGGCCGCGGCGGCGTCGCTGGTCATCCCGTCGCGGGCGGGCAGCGACACGATCGATACCGGTACTGTCAGCTATCGCACCGGAACCGGCTTCAATGCGGGCGCCATCGGTGTGGTCCTGGCCCTGGTGGCGCTGTACGCAACCTGGTGGTAACCGCACCCTTCACGGGGACCGGTAAAGGCGGCGGGTCCGGTGGGGCCCGCCGCCTTTTTGCATTTTGGACAAAGCTGTCGCCGGCACATCATGGTAAAGGGAAAATACCAATCCATACAAAGCTGGCAAAAGCCGGCCATATCCGCAGACAGGAGAACAGGGGCATGAGTTTCTGGGGGCGGCGCAAGGCGCTGGACGCGCTGACGCATGTTGACGAGACACGGCAACTGAAACGCACACTCGGCTGGCCGCATCTGGTGGCGCTGGGCATCGGGGCGATCATCGGCACCGGTATCTATACTTTGACCGGCATCGGGGCGGAACGCGCAGGACCCGCCGTGATCCTGGCCTTTGCGGCCTGCGGCATCCTCTGCGTCTTCGCGGCCTTGACCTATACGGAAATGGCGACGCTGATCCCGGCGGCGGGCAGCGCCTATACCTACACCTATTCGGTGCTGGGCGAGGGGCTGGCCTGGCTGGTGGGGTGGAGCCTGATTTTGGAATATGCCGTCACCTGCTCCGCCGTGGCGGTCGGCTGGTCCGGCTATATGGTCGGCCTGCTGGAAAGCCTGGGCGTGCATCTGCCAGCCTGGATGATATCGGGCCCGCATGGTGGGGGTATCATCAACTTGCCCGCCGTCCTGATCACCCTGGCCGTGACGGCGATGCTGGCGCGCGGGGCCAAGGAAAGCGCCACCCTGAACATCGTGCTGGTGGCCATCAAGCTCCTGGCGCTGGCCGTGTTTGTCGGTCTGACGGCGCCGGCCATCATGCCGGAGAATTTTACGCCCTTCATGCCTTATGGCTTTGCCTCGCACAGCGTGGACGGGCAGGTGCGCGGCGTGATGGCGGCGGCGGCCATCGTATTCTTCGCCTTCTTCGGTTTCGACGCCGTCTCCACCTCGGCAGAGGAGGTCAAGAACCCGGAGCGGGACCTGACCATCGGCATCATCGGGTCCATGGTGGTCTGCACCCTGATCTATATGATTGTCGCCGCCTGCGCCGTCGGTGCCTGGCCGTTCGCGGAGTTTGCGGCCAGTGGGGAGCCGCTGGCCTTCATCCTGCGCGGATTGGAGCATCCGGGTGCCGCCTTCGGCATTGGGGCGGCGGCCATCATCGCCCTGCCCTCGGTCATCCTGGTGATGATGTTCGGGCAGACGCGCGTGTTCTTTGTCATGGCGCGCGACGGGCTGCTGCCCCGCTCGCTCAGCCAGTTGGATGCGCAGCGGCGCGGGCCGCTGCGCCTGACCTTCCTGGTCGGCGGGTTCGTGGCGCTGGTGGCCGGCTTCTTCCGGCTGGATCAGATCGCCGAACTGTCGAATGCCGGCACGCTGACGGCCTTTATCGCGGTTTCGGTCTGCGTCATGGTTCTGCGCCGCACGCGGCCCGACCTGCCGCGCCTGTTCCGCTGCCCCGCGGTGTGGATTGTGGCGCCGCTGGCCGTGATCGGCTGTCTTTACTTCATGATCAGCCTGCCGACGGGCACCCTGGTGCGCTTTGCCATCTGGAACCTGATCGGCATCGGCGTCTATCTGGCCTATGGACGGCGACGTAGCCTTCTGGCCCAGGCCGGGAGTTGAATTCCGGCCCGTTCCACCTTATGTCCTGATGCCGGCAGGGGGCATGGCAGACCCCGCCGACAGAAAGATAAAAGGCAGCATGTCCGCGTCATCCCCCTCCCCCGTTCCCGCCGCTGAAACGGAAAGCGGTGCCCTGTCCCCACGGGCGCTGGCCATGCGTCAGCGCCTGATGCAGGCCGGGGCGGAACTGTTGGGGGAGGTCGGGATCGAACGCATCTCCACCAATCTAGTCGCCGCGCGGGCCGGCGTGACACCGCCCGTCTTCTATCGCCATTTCAAGGACAAGTACGACCTGCTGGCCGCCCTGGGCGAGGACCTGATGCTGCGCCAGAATACCGTGCTGGCCGCCTGGCTGGAGGGGCATGGCGACAAGGGGTTCGATGGCCTGATCCAGGCGCATTATCAGTTCCTGCTGTCATCCATCCAGGTCACGGCCACACAGCCGGGGGCGGTGTGGATCATGCGGGCGCTGCGGGCGGTGCCGTCCCTGTCCAGCGTGCGTACCCAGTCGCACGAACTGGTGACCGACCGGATCATGGAGGTGATCTTGTCGCTGCTGCCCGATGCCAATCCCGCCGAATTGCGCCTGCGGGCCCGCATCGCGGTTGAGGCCGGGTACAGCATCATCGAACTGGCCCTGGAAGACCCGGACCAGTCGCCGGAAGCCCTTTGCCATGGCCTAACCGCCATGTGGCAGGGCGGTCTGCGCAACGGCCTGGAACAGGCCTGACCCCACCCGCATCACCATCATCGTCATTTCTGAACGGGCACCCGCGGTGACCCGCATTATCCGCTTGCGTCGGGCACAAGGATTAGTTATCACTAACTTCATCAGTTAGCGATCACTACAAGCCATCATTGATAGGGGTGCCATGACGACGCCGTTGAGCGTGCGGGCGCTGCGGGGATTGCTTTGCCTTGCGTTCCTGTGCCTGGGGGCCTGCGGACAGAAGGAAGCACCGCCGCCTGACGCCGCCACCATTGCTGCCCTGCGCCCCGCCGATCCCCGATTGGCGGAGATCTATGCCGCGTCCTGCCTTGCCTGCCACACGATGGCGGATAGCGGGGCGCCACTGACGGGTGTCGTGGAGCAGTGGAAACCACGTCTGAACAAGGGGATGCCGGTACTTCTTAAGAATATTGTTGAGGGTGTGAACGGTATGCCGGCGGGGGGGCAATGCTTTGCCTGCACGCCGGAGGATTACACCGCCCTGATCCTGTTCATGAGCCAGCCGCCGCGCTGAAAGGGGAAATGATGGTTTCACGGCGTTCACTTTTCCTTGGCATGGCGGGTGTGGCAGCGGTGGCCGGTACCGGCGGGTGGGCTGCCAGCCGGGTGGGCGTGCAGCCCGAACCACCCGCACCGCCGGGCCAGGATGAGGCGGGCCGGCTGCTATGGCGCAACTGGTCCGGCATTCAGTCCGCCTATCCGGCACAGCGCGCGGCACCCGGCAGCGAGGACGAGTTGGCAGCGCTGGTGCGCACGGCACCGGGTCCCCTGCGCACGGTGGGATCGGGCCATTCCTTCATGCCCCTGGTGCCCACGCCCGGCACACTGGTCACGCTGGACCGGATGACGGGCCTGATCATCCATGACAAGGCCACCAGCACAGCGGTGGCCTGGGGGGGTACAAGGCTGGCCGATCTGGGCGCCGCATTGGCCGGGATCGGGCAGGAAATGCCGAACCTGCCCGACATCAACAAGCAATCGCTGGCCGGCGCCACAGCCACGGGCACCCATGGCACCGGCGCCACCCTGCCCGCCCTGCACGGCAATATCACGGCCCTGCGTCTGGTCACCGGGCGCGGCGACATTCTTGATTGCGATGTCGCACGTAACACGGAGTTGTTCCACGCGGCGCGCATGGGCCTGGGTGCCTTCGGCATTGTCACGCAGGTGACCTTGCAGAACAGCCCGTTGAAGCGGGTGGAACGGAATGTCTGGCTGCAGCCGCTGGAACGGACATTGGCCGACTGGCCCCGCCTGCGCCAGGCCCACCGCAATATCGAATTCTACTACCTGCCCTTCACCGACATGACCGCCGTCATCACCCATGACGAAACGGACGCGCCGGCCACGGTACGTCCGCCCGCACAGGATAATGAGGCCCTGCTGGACCTGAAGAAGCTGCGCGACTGGCTGGGCTGGTCGCCGGCCCTGCGCCGCCGAGTGGCACGGCAGGTGATGTCGGGGCTGGAGCCGGAACGGGTCGTGGATGAAAGCTGGCGGCTGCTGTCCAACGAACGGCCCGTGCGCTTCAACGAGATGGAATTCCATCTGCCGCTGGAGGCGCAGGCCGATGCCTTGAAGCAGGTGATCGCCGCCATTGAGGGGCAGCGCAACGATGTGTTCTTCCCCATCGAGGCGCGGGTCGTCGCCCCCGATGACGCGTGGCTGTCACCCTTTCAGGGCCGGATGACGGGGTCCATCGCCGTCCATGCCTATTACAAGGATCAGTATGATTTCCTGTATCAGCTGGTGGAACCGATCCTGCGCCGGCATGGCGGGCGACCGCATTGGGGCAAGCTGAACAGCCTGAAACGCGCCGATTTCGCCGCCCTTTACGCAAGGTTCAACGATGCCGCCGACCTGCGCCGGCAGATGGACCCGGAGGGGCGGTTCCTGAATGATTATCTGCGCGGGGTGTTCACTGATGCCTGACACGCCCGCCGCCTATTTCGCGTCACTGTCCGCCGCCTTGGACCGTGCCCGGATCGCCGAACCGGTGCTGATCCTGGACCGGTCCCGGCTGGATGCGAATATCAGGGCGGTGGCCGATATGTTGCGTGGTGGGGCGGCGGTGCGGCTGGTGGTGAAGTCCCTGCCCTGCGCGCCGCTGCTGCGCCACCTGTCCGCGGCACTGAACAGCAACCGCACTATGGTCTTCAACCGGGCCATGCTGCTGTCGATGCGGGATGTTGATCCGACGTCGGATATCCTGCTGGGCAAGCCGCTGCCGGTGGGCGCCGCCCGTGCCTATTACGACGAAGCCGGGATCGAAAGGCCCGGCCCGCGCTGGCTGATCGATAATGTGGAGCGGCTGGACCAGTACGCCGCCCTTGCCCGCAGCCTGGGGATTACGTTGGATGCGGCGGTGGAGGTGGATGTCGGCCTGCATCGCGGCGGGGTGGCGGGACCGGCGGCCCTGGCCGCCCTTCTGGACCGGGCCGGACGGGAAATCCGCCTTACCGGCCTGATGGGCTATGATCCGCATCTGGCCAAACTGCCCCCGGCAATGGGCATCCGGTCACGGGCCTTTGCCGGCATGTGCCGGGATTATGCGGCGATGGCCGCACTGCTGCGGTCGCGCGGGGTGGCGGACCCGCTGCTGAACAGTGCCGGCAGCCCGACCTATGCCCTGCATGCCATGGGCAGCCCGGCCAACGATCTGGCCATCGGATCGGCCTTTGTGAAGCCATCGGATTTCGACATTGGCACGCTGTCGCACCATGTGCCGGCCTGTTTCATCGCCACGCCCATTTTGAAGGTCGCGCATCCCGCCCGCGTACCCGGCCTGGGCAGCCTGCCCGCAAGGCTGTTTCCGGGGCAGGCACAGGCGCATTTCATCCATGGCGGCAACTGGCTGGCAGACCCCGTCTGGCCCGCCGGTCTGCGGCGCAGCGCCATCTTTGGACCGTCCAGCAACCAGGAATGCTGGCTGGGGTCCCACGCCCCGGCCCGGCAGCCCGGTGACTGGCTGTTTTTGCGTCCCCGACAGTCGGAGGCGCTTTTCCTGCAGTTCGGCTCCCTCACCGTTTTTGACGGGGGGGAGATCACACAGGCCTGGCCGGTCTTTCCGGCATCGGCCTGAACAAAGCGGCGAATGCCGCATGCGATGAACAGGGTTGTCTGAACAGGGGAAATGCCATGAAGAACAACGGGTTGAAACTCTTGCTGCTGTCCGGTGCCGTTATCGCCGCCCTGCCCGCCACAGCACAGGAACTGGTGGTGCTGGAGGAGATTGTTGTCACCGCCCAGAAGCGGCAGCAGAACATGCAGGATGTACCCGTCAGCGTCACCGCCCTGTCGGGTGCGGCGCTGCTGGACCAGGGTGTGCGCGACGTGCAGGACCTGGGCAAACTGGCGCCCGGCCTGATGATCCAGAGCACCGATGCGTCGGCCAATCCGAAAATCTTCATCCGGGGTGTCGGCCTGTCGGACTTCAACGCCAATGCAGCGGGGGCAGTCGGCATCTATGTCGATGGTGCCTATGTCGCCTCCCCCCTGGCACAGACGGGACAGTTCTTCGATCTGGCGCAGGTGGAGGTGCTGAAAGGGCCCCAGGGCACGCTGTATGGCCGCAACACCACGGGCGGCACCATCAATGTCACCACCCGCCGCCCGGATTTCACCGTCGGCGGCGACGGGCGCATCGATTATGGCCGTTACAACGCCATCACGGCACAGGCCGCCACCAACGCGCCCCTGGTGGAAGACAAGGCCGCGATGCGCATCGCCGGCATCTGGGAACGCGATGATGGCCGCACCCTGAACCGGGTCACGGGACGCCATGTCAATGATACCGACCGCTGGGCTGGGCGTGGCAGCCTGCTGCTGACCCCGTCCGACGGGTTCGAGGCGCTGTTGCAGGTGCATGGCGGGCGCAACCGGGGGGACAGTATCCATGCCCAGTCGCGTCCCCTGCTGCCCGGCATTCCCGCCGCCGCCGGCCCGGACGGGCTGTGTGCCACCGGGCTGTATGCGTCGGGCGGCTGTACCGACGCGCTGGGCTATGCCGACACGGATGGCGATCCCTATAAGGGCGATTACAATCTGGCTGGCAAGGACCGCGTCGACCTGATCGGCGCCACCTTGAACCTTCGCTTGGATTTGTCGGGCGTCACGCTCTACTCCATCACCGCCTGGGACCATGCCAAGCGCAATGATGTGGAGGATACGGATGCCAGTCCGGGCCGCCTGATCGAAACGACCTATCTGGCCAAACAGCGCGATTTCTCCCAGGAACTGCGCCTGGAAACCGCCCCCACCGACAAGGTGAAGGCTGTCGCGGGCCTTTACTACCTGCATGATTATCTGGATACGGACAGCCAGTATGACGTGCTGCGCGACCTGCGCCCCCTGTTCACCACGCCTGACAATCCAACCGGCCTGTCGATTGAAAATAATGTGGCCATGGTCGGCTTTCCCTATCGCCAGACCACGGACGGCTATGCCGCCTTCGGGCAGGTGGATTTCAGCGCCACGGAGCGCCTGACCCTGACGGCGGGCCTGCGCTATTCCAAGGACAAGAAGGATTTCCATTATGCCAGCACGGTGGAGCAGGCGGTGGAACTGTTCGACCTGTCCGCCGACAAGTCCTTTGACAGCGTGTCAGGCCGGCTGGCCGCAGCATTGACCCTATCCGACGATGCCATGGCCTATGCCAGCTATAATCGCGGTTATAAAAGCGGCGGATTCTTCGGCGGATACACCCGTGATCCGGCGGACCTGGAACCCTATGATGACGAGACGGTGGACGCGTTCGAAGTGGGTACCAAGACCGAATGGCTGAACCGGCGTCTGCGCCTCAACCTGTCGGGCTTCTATTACGACTATCAGGATTTGCAGGTTTTCCAGTTGGTTGAGCGCGACGGTCTGACCGTTCAGACCTTCGACAATGCCGCCAGCGCCCGCATCCTGGGCCTGGAATTCGAGATGACGGCCCTGCCGGTTGCCGGGCTGGAACTGGGACTGTCCGGGTCGCTGATCGATGCGGAATATAAGGATTTCGTGTCGCGGGGGGAGGATTTGAACGGCAACCGCCTGCCCTCCACCCCGCGCTGGTCGCTGACGGGTACCGTGTCGCACAGCCAGCGGCTGGACGGGATCGGGGAGATCGGTCTGACGGCCAACCTCTCCTATCGCTCCAGGGTCTATTTCGACAGCCGCAATCTGGAACGCCTGTCGCAGTCCGGTTACTGGCTGGCCGATGTCACCCTGGGCTGGACCAGTGATGATGGCGCCATCGGGGCAGGTATCACCGTGGCCAACCTGTTCGACAAGGATTATGTCGTGGACATCAACAACCTGGAAAGCTTTGGCCTGGACGCCGTCAATTACGGTCGCCCCCGGCGCATCGGCGGCTATTTCCGCTGGCAATACTGACCGGCAGGATGATGTCCATGGATGATCAACTGAATGAAGCCTTCACCCGGCTTCGCGACGCCGTGATGGCCGATCCCAACCCCGACGCGGCAACGCGGCGGGGCTGGCTTCACGCCCTTGCCGACGGGCTTGCCCGCCGGCAGGGGGATTTCGTGGCCGCCATTGATGCGGATTTCGGGGGACGGCTGGCGCATGAGACGCTGTTCGCGGAACTGTTCGTAACGGTTTCGGCCCTGCGGCACAGCGCGTCACGCCTGAAAGGCTGGATGAAGCGGCGGCGGCGGTCGGTGCCGCTGCCGCTGCAACCGGGCCGCGCCTGGGTACAGCCGCAGCCGCTGGGCGTGGTGGGGGTCATCGCACCCTGGAACTACCCGTTGCAACTGGCGCTGTGTCCCTTGGCCTGCATTCTGGCGGCGGGCAACCGGGTTCTTCTGAAACCCTCGGAACTGACGCCCCGGACCACGGCCCTGATCGCCGCGCTGGTGGCGGATGTGCTGCCGCCCGGTGTGGTTACCGTGGTTACGGGCGGGCCGGACATGGGGGAACGGTTCAGCCGCCTGCCCTTCGACCATCTGCTGTTCACCGGCTCCTCCCGTGTGGGGCGGATGGTGATGATGGCGGCGGCGGAGAATTTGACGCCTGTCACCCTGGAACTGGGCGGGAAATCACCGGCCATCATCCTGCCGGGTGCCGATCTGGCCGGTGCGGCGGCGGACATTGCCTATGGCAAATTCACCAATGCCGGACAGACCTGTGTCGCGCCCGACCATGTGCTGCTGCCGCGCACGGAGATGGAGCCGTTCGTTGCGGCCCTGAAGGCCAAGGTGCAGGCCTATTTCCCGACGGAGATGAGCAATGTTTTCGGCGAACGCGGGCGGCAGCGGGCGGGTGCGCTGCTGAGCGAAGCTGTTGAACGCGGCGTGCGGGTGGAAAGTCTGGCGGCCAGTGCCCATGCCCTGATCGATCCGCCCGACGATCTTGCGGTCATGCGTGAGGAAATCTTCGCCCCGCTGCTGCCCATCATCCCCTATGACCGGGTGGAGGATGCGCTGGATCGGGTCCGGCGGGGGGAAAGGCCGCTGGCCATGTATCTGTTCGGACGCGACCGCGCCCTGATCGACCGGGCGTTGGACCAGAGCTGGGCCGGCGGCGTCACGGTCAATGACACGCTGATCCATGTCGCGATCGACAGCCTGCCCTTCGGCGGCGTCGGGCGCAGCGGGATGGGCCGGTATCACGGCCAGGACGGTTTCGACAATTTCAGCCACCTGAAGCCGGTGTTCCAACGGGGCTGGCCGCGCACCGACCGCATCATCCGCCCGCCGCTGAACGATCTGCACCGCCGCCTGCTGCGCTGGCTGGTGGGATAAACGGCCCTGGAGGCCCCCTGATGTCCGCTTCACCCATCACGCATGGCCGCGCCCTGGCCTATGGCACCGGGTCCATTGCGGCGGCCAGTTTCGTGGTCGCACCGCAATTGCTGCTGCTGTTCTTCCTGACGGAGACATTGTCGGTGCCGCCGGCCTGGGCGGGGCTGGCGGTGCTGGTGCCCAAGGTGTGGGAGTTTCTGTTCGATCCCGCCGTGGGCATGCTGTCGGACCGCACCAAGCGGCGGTCGGGTCGGCGCTGGCCCTGGCTGCTGGCCGGTGCCCTGCTGCTGCCGCCCTGTTTCATGATGCTGTTCGCGCCGCCGGTGCTGGATGATTGGCGCCTGACGTTGGGCTTCGTGACGCTGGCCTTTCTGGTGTCCACCAGCGCCTATTCGATCTTCGCCATTCCCTTCGTCACCCTGCCGGGGGAGGTGTCGGACGATCCGGCGCAGCGTACGCGGGTGGTCGCCTGGCGCATGGCGTTTGTCGGCGTCGGTGTGCTGGCGGCGGGCGGGCTGGCCCCGGCGCTGGTACAGGCGGGCGGTGGCGGACGGGCCGGCTTCGCCCAGATGGGGATGGTGTTGGCCCTGCTGTGCGGGGCGGTCATGCTGCTGGCGGCCTTTGCCGCGCGCGGGTTCCGGCAGGATAGGCCACCGCCGGCCATCACGGCGGAAAGCCCGCTGCGCCATCTGCTGGCCAACCGTCCCTATCGCTGGCTCTGGATCACCTATGTGGTGCAGATGGTGGCCATTGCCGTGACGGCGGCCCTGCTGCCCTATGCGGTGCAGCATGTCATGAAGGCGCCGGGCGATATGGTGGCCGTACTGTTCGTGTCGCTGACGGCGGGGTCGATCCTGACCATGCCGCTCTGGGTTCGCATCCGGGCGCGATTGGGCAGCCTGCCCGCCTATCTTCTGGCCACGCTGGTCTGTGCGGGCGGGACCGCCACGCTGTATGCCGTCACGGCGCAGGATGTGGTCCTGGCCTGCATCGCCACCTTCCTGGCCGGTGTGGGACAGGCGGGGCAGCAATTGCTGCCCCTCACCCTGTTGCCCGCCGCGACGGAGGCAGCGGAGGGTCAGGCCGGGGTGCGGCATGCCGGCCTGTTCGCCGGAGTCTGGGTGGCGGGGGAAAAGCTGGGTATGGCGCTGGGCGGGGCGCTGGCGGCCCTGATGCTGGGCATGGCGGGATATGTGGAGGGGGGCGGGGCACAGGCGGCAGGCACGGTGGCGATCATCCCCGTGCTGTTCGCCCTGCTACCCGCCGCCATCCTGCTGTTCAGCCTGCTGCCCCTGCGCCACCTGACCCGGCACAGTCCGGGGCTGGGCGGATAGATCAGGCCGGTCGGGCCGGGTCCGGCAGATAATCGCGGTCGGTATAGTCGAACCAGTCGAAATCCGCCGGATGGCCGGTGCCGGCTATATCCTGACAGGCCATGCCCACGAAGGCCCCCGTGAAGTTCGGCGCACCGGGGCTGGTCGCTTCGTCCGACAGGATACTGGCGTCGAAGATCTGCGGCAGCCAGACCCAGTCCCCACCGTCCAGCCGGTAGGCAAAGCGCAGCCGTTCCTGATCCAGTTCGGCGCGCAGGCTGATGGGGCCGGAGGGCAGCGGGATGGGATCAGTGAAGGCGTCGGCCTGGGTACTGTCCGGCAGGGCCGACATGACGCGCAGATGCTTTCCCACCCCATCCTCATGGCTGACATGGAGATAGTGGAATTTCGTTCCGCCATAGTAACAGACAAGGCCTGCCGCCTGCTGGAAATGGCTGGGTTCGAAATCCAGATGGGTGGAGACGCTGACACAGAAGGATTGCAGGCGGCGGGCGACAAGCGCCTGCCGATAAAGGCTGCCAATCGTTTCACGACCGAAAAGACGCAGCCAGCCGGGGCGGATGGTCAGGCTGAACAAATCATCGGGATAGGGACTGCGCAGCCATTGGAAATCGACGGGCAATGACGGACCGTCGAAATCCGTGCGGGCCGGGGTGGTGGGAAATGGATGCGATGGCAGGCCGGGCGATGGCGTGGTCAGGCTGGGCAGCCCCTGCCCGTCCACGGTCCGCAGCCAGCCATCCTCCCCCCAGACCATGCGCTGGATCGCCGTTTCGCGGCCAAGGATGCAGCGGCCCCGGTTGGGCAAGGGCCGGCCACAGAGATAGACGGCATAGGTATCGCCATCCGCCGTTTCCACCAGATCGGCATGGCCCGCCCGCTGCAACGGTGCGTCGGGACGGGTGCGGGAACTGAGGATATAGGTTTCGGGGTGCAGTTCATAGGGGCCGGTGAGGTGGCGCGACCGGGCCATGGTGACGGCATGGTTCCAGCCGGTCCCCCCCTCCGCCGTCAGCAGATAGTACCAGCCATCGCGTTTATAGAGATGCGGTGCCTCCGTCAGGCCCAGGGCTGTGCCCTTGAAGATCATCTGCCGCTCCCCGATCAGGGTGCGGGTCTTTGGGCAATATTCCTGGGCCACGATGCCGGCAAAGCGGTTGCGGCCAGGCCGGTGGTCCCACAGCATGTTCAGCAGGTACTTGCGCCCGTCATCATCATGAAACAGCGAGGGGTCGAAACCGCTGCTGTTCAGATGCACGGGATCGGACCATTCACCATCGATCCGGTCGCAGGTGACCAGATAATTGTGGAAATCACGCAGTGAGGCGCCCGACGCCCCGCCCACCGTCGTGCGACCATACCGCTTCACGTCGGTGTAGATCAGATAGAACAGGCCATCGGCATGGGTCAGGCACGGCGCCCAGACACCACAGCTGTCGGGCGCGCCCAGCATGTTCAACTGGCTGGGCCGGGTCAGGGGCCGGGACAGCAGGCGCCAATGCACCAGATCGCGGGAATGATGGATCTGCACCCCCGGAAACCATTCAAAGGTGGAGGTGGCAATATAATAATCGGCCCCCACCCGCACGATGGACGGGTCCGGGTTGAAGCCGGGCAGGATCGGGTTGCGGATCATGGCCTTATCTTTCCCGTACCAGGGTCCAGAGCAGAACAGCGCCCAGCAGGTCAAGCACGCCCAGTGCCAGAAAGAACGGATCATAGCCGACCGTGGCAACCAGCCCGCCGATCAGCAGGGAGAAGATCAGCACGCCGAGATTGCCCATGGTCCCCGCCATGCCGGCCACGGTCGCCACCTCATTCCGGCGGAACAGGTCAGAGGCCATGGTGATGACGGTGACCGACAGCGTCTGATGCGCGAACCCGCCCAGGCATAGCAACGCGATGGCCAGATAGGCACTTTCCACCCGGCCCACAAAGGCCATCCCCACCATCAGCACCGCCCCCACGGTAAAGGCCCCGCGCCGCGCGTTCAAAAGACTGAGGCCGCGCCGGTGCAGGAAGGCAGCCACGGTGGGGCCGAACATGCAGCCCAGGTCAGCCGCGACAAAGGGCAGCCACGCAAACATGGCGATAGCCGTCAGGTCGAAGCCGCGTACCGTCGTCAGGTATAGCGGCACCCAGAAGGCCAAGGTGCCCCAGGTCGGGTCGGCCAGGAACCGCGGCAGGGCAATGCCCCAGAAATTGCGCTGTTTCAGCAATTGCCGGAAATCGGGTCGGGCACCATCGCCGGTCAGGTGGCTTTCCTGACCCGCGGCAATATGGGCGCGTTCTTCATCGGACAAAGCCGGGTGCGTGGCCGGCGACTGATAGAATTTCAGCCAGGCCGCGACCCAGACCAGACCCAGGACGCCGGCCAGGACAAAGGCCATCTGCCAGTTCCAGAACAGGATGGCCCAGGCCACCAGCGGCGGAGCCAGCATGGACCCGACCGAGGCGCCGATATTATAGACACCGCCCGCGTGCCCCCGTTCGCGCGCCGGGAACCATTCCGCCACCGCCTTCATGCCGGCGGGATTGGCCGAGCCTTCGGCCAGCCCCAGCAGCCCGCGCAACCCCATCAGCATGGGCCAGTTATGGGCAAACCCATGCGCGATGGTCAGCAGCGACCAGGCCGTGGCGAAGATGGCGAACCCCATCTTCAGCCCGATCACGTCCAGCACATAGCCGCAGAGCGGCTGCATCATCACGCCCAGTTGAAAGGCAGCGGTGATCCAGCCATATTCCTCCGACGTGATGTTCAGGTCGGTCAGAACGGTCGGGGCCGCCACGCCCAGGGTCGCCCGTGTCAGATAGTTGATGACAGCGCCCAGCATGATCAGACCGATCATCCACCAGCGCAGCGCCTTGATTGTCCGCGAAGCCATCGGTCCCTCCCCCCCTTGGTTCGCCTTTAGCGCTGGCTGATCGTCAGTGCTTCAATCACGGCATTGTCATCGATACGCCAGAGTTTCACGGTGTGGCGGCCCGCCTTGATGCCGTCGAACCGGGCTTCCACATGGTGGGCATGGTTCTTCACCGCTTCCACCCAGGCGGCCTGTTCAGGGCTGTTGACAGCACCCGGTGTGGGGATCAGGTGGGAGGTAACGGTCTGCACCTGCCCATCATCAATCGAAATGCCGATGCGGATACCCTGCCCGCCCGTGGTGTCCAGGGTTGGGGCCAGCCGCAGCGAGACAATGGCCGTGCCGTCGGACGGCAAGGTGATGCCGTAATCAAGCCGCACGCCGTCCGCCGGGGTTGTGGCGGCCCGCCCCTGCGGCAGGGCGACGACCGCGTCGCCACGGCCCAGATAGGGCACCACCTGCCAGGACAGGCCCTTGCCCGCCACAGCCTTGTCGAACTTCGACGCCGGCAGGGTGATGACCGCCGGATCGGATTTCCGGTCGGTCGTGAACTTGATCTGTGCGGCCAGACGGTCGGGCGGGGTATCGGCGGAAACGCGGCTGATGCTGGGCATGGATTGCGTGGTGGGCGTCTGCCAGATCACATAGCTCATATGGACCTGATTCATCATGCCGGCCCATTTGCCGCCATTGATGCTGTGATACTGCGCCGTCAGGTCAGCATCGCGCTTGAAGGTCCGTTCCACCTCGTTCGCGAAATAGTCGGCACGCGGATCGTTGCGGGTCATCAGCCGCTTGTTCCAGGCCGCCGCGTAATACATCTCATAGAGGTTCGACAGGGCCAGAACCGGATGTTCAACCAGCTGGAAATAGGCGTCCTGCTGGTCGGGGCGCAGGCGGGCCTTGATGCCCTCCATCTTCGCCACCAGGGCGCGCCAGTCCGTTACCATCTGGCCAAACGCCCCCCCATCCAGGACCGGCCCCATGCCTTCGCCCAGGGGGAATGTGTCCTGGTCGATCAGTTCCGGCTTCCGGCGTGAGGCATAGGCGGCGTAGGTTTCCATCACCTGCGCGATCTCCGGCCCCAGCGCGTCGCCAAACATCTGCGATGACCATTGGGTGGGCCATTTGGACAGGGCGTCCAGCGTCATCGCCTCCGGATTCCAGGCCATGTCCAGGAAGAAATCGAGCGGATATTCCACCGGTTTGATATCGCCGACATTGACGATCCAGATGTTCCGCGCCCCAGATTCATAGGCTAGGTCCATCTGCTGCCAGGTCTTGGAAATCTGATTGGTGTTCAGCCATTTATAGTTCCGGGGTGCCCCGACATAGTCAAAATGGTAATAGACACCATAGCCGCCGGCCCGGTTCACCGGGTCGCGCCCGGCCACCGGCAGGCGGCGGATCTGGCCCCAATTATCGTCGGCGAACAGCAGGGTGACATCGTCGGGCACCCGCATGCCATGCTCGTAATAATCCTGCACTTCCTTATACAGCGCCCAGAGCTGCGGCGTCTGTTCGGGGGGCTTTCCCGTCACGTCGGCAATGATCTTGCGCTGATCGGCCACGACGGTTTCCAGCATCTGGGTGGCCGTTTCCTCCGACATCGGCTCGTCCCCGTCGCCGCGCATGCCGACGGTCAGCAGGGATTCATAGCCCTTGCCATCACCCTTCGACATCATGCGTTCGATGCCGCCGCGCCAGAAGGCGCGCAGATTGTCGGCATTGGTGGCGTAATCCCAGCGGCCGCCGGTAATGCCCTTGTCCTTGTTGCGGTGCCATTCATGCTGCGCACGGGTCAGCGGCTCATGATGGGAGGTGCCCATGACCACCCCCATCTCATCAGCCAGCACCATGTTGCGCGGATCATCATCGTTGAAGGCCTTGGGCGCCCACATGGCGGGCCATAGATAATTGCCCTTCAGCCGCAGCAGCAATTCAAAGACATGGCCATAGAGATCGGCATTGATGCCGCCGAATTTCGCCTTGGCCCAGCCGCTGAAGGCCGGGTCTTCATCATTGATGAAGAAGCCGCGATATTTGACGCGCGGATGATCCGCGCGGGAGCCGGGTAGCAGATACAGGTCGCGCTGGCGCACCACCGGCACATCGGCCCACCAGACCCAGGGCGAAACCCCGATCCGTTCCGATAAGTCATAGGTGCCGTACACAGCACCCCGGCGGTCGGCACCGACAATGACCAGCGCCTTGGAAATGCCGGGTGCCGGGCGGTCAACCACCACCTGCCGGTACCCCTCCCACTGCCCCGCCAGCCCATCCAGGGTCAGCTTGCCATCCCGCAGCAGACCATCGATGGTCGGGCTGTTGCCCAGCACGCCGATGATGATCACCGGTCCCTTGGCATCCGCCAGGGATGACAGTGCCGCCGGCGCCTGCCCCGCGACACGGCCAAAATCGGCGCGCAGATCATCCGCCGCGTGTTTCACCGCCGGGTCTGCGCCGGCATCGATGAAGACCGGGACGGCCTGCCCGCCACGGATCAGGGGGAGGCTGCCCGGCTTCGCCTTCGTGCATGTGCTGATCGGCGCGTCGCAGGCCCATGCCGCCGTGACCGGGGTCAGTGACAGCAGGGCGGCCAGAACGAAGGTGCGGAGCCCCGGACGGACGGGGGAAAGGCTGTTCGTATCCACCAAGACGTTTCCTCGACAAAGCCGCCGATGTTTGCCACCGGTCACGGGTTTCCAGAGGGGCGAACCAACACCAGAATGATAGCGCTACCATTTTTGGCTAAAGGGACGACCCGACTGGTATGGTAGTATGTGAACACCCGATGGGCAACCGGCATTGTCATTTCAACGAACGAAAAAGAACAGGGCGGCGGATTGGATATCCGCCGCCCTGTTCTGGGATGCATCAACGCGGGAATGGTAAACGCTGATCCTGTCCCCTAATCACCCAACTGGCAGTTGGATGGGCAAATCACGGCTGTTCCAACCGATCAGGATATGGTGCGGCCCCGTGGCATTGGTCCAGCCGCCGTCCCATGTCTGGAACGCGCGGGCCGGGACCGAAAGGGTAAAGGAACGGGTTTCACCCGCCGCAAGCGTAACGGCGGCAAACGCCCACAGGTGGCGCACATTGTCCGCCCCGGCGACATAGAGCTGGGGCACAGCCTTGCCAGGCCGGTCAGAGAGATTGCGTATCTGGCCTGACACGGTAACGCCATGGGCAATGTCCCCCGCAACCGCCGCTTCCAACAGGTCGAAGCGCGCATAGCCGAAACCGGTGCCGAAGGCATGCAGCGGATCGGTGCCCGCCGTCTGCATGCCCTTGTAGCCGATCAGGTGCCCCTCGCGGTACGGCACGGCACCACCGGCCTGCGGCTTCAGGTCGAAGGCGGGGTAATCGGCGTCGCGGGCGGCGATGCTGATGGGCAGGCGCCCGCCCGGTTCACGGTCGCCGGCCAGGACCTGGGCCAGGGCCGGGCCATATTGCTCCCCCGGATACCAGGTGATCATCAGGCCGCGCACCTTGTCCTGCCAGGACAGGTCGAAGGCATGGGCGACATTGCAGATGGCGACGATGTTGGTGTTCACATGCCGGATACGGTCGATCAGATCAATCTGCGCGGATGGCAGGGCCGTGCCCGCCCGATCCTTGCTTTCCACACCGGCATCCGCCGTCTCACCCAGCATCAGCAGGACCAGATCGGCCTTGGCGGCGGCGGCAACGGCGCGGGCCAGCATGGCGTCGGGCAGGTCCGGACCACGCACCCCGTACCACAGGCCCTGCGCGCGGGCGGGGCTGTAGGTCAGTTCGAAACACAGCAGCACCGGCTGCCCCGCCTTCAGGTCGACGACCACCGACTGGCTGTCGCCGCCCTTGAGGATACCCATCAGGTCCGATGGCGACACCGGGCCACCGCCGGCAAAGACCTGTTCGCCATCAACCGACAGCGTGACCGTGCCGGTGCCACCAACATGCAGGCGATGCGGGCCGCTGCGTTCCGGGGTGATCCATCCGGTGGCGCGGATACGCCCCGGCTGTTTCAGGGCGTCGGTGCCCGGCAGCCCCACGAACCAGGTCAGGGAATTGGTGTCGCGGGTTTCGGCATGGACAGGCGTTTCGCCATCCGCCGGCAGCCATTCCACCGTCAGGCCGCGCGTGGCCCCGTCGCCCAAATCGCGGGCGGGTGTGGCGCTGATCGGCGGCAGGCGGTATTCCGGCTCCACCCCCTGTTCATAGAGCACTTCGCACTTGTCGCCGAACCGGTCACGGATGGCCTGCAAGGGCGTGACGAAATCGGGACGGACGGCGATCTTGGCGAAGGTGCCGCCCTGCAGGCAGGGGCTGGCGGCATTGGGGCCGATGATGGCGATGCGGCGCACCCGCTTGGGCAGAACCGGCAAAACGTCGCCGTCATTCTTCAAAAGGACACAGCCAGCCGCCGCCGCCTCCACCAATGTGGCATCGGGATCGGCGATGGGCGCCTGACGCGGCAGGGCGTCGATACGGGCAACGGCGTTGGCGACGCGGCCCGTGGCATCGGCCAGCCGTTCCAACGGCACCTGTCCATCGCGCACCGCCGCTGCGAACTTGATGCCCAGCACCCGGTCCGGACCCGGCATGTCCAGGTCCAGCCCGGCATGGGCCGACCGCAAAGTGTCGCGCCCACCGAACCAGTCCGACACGATAAAGCCGGTGAAGCCCCAGCCGCCCTTCACGATGTCAGTCAGAAGTTCCTTATGCTCCACGCAATAATCGCCATTCAGGCGGTTATAGGCGGCCAGCATGCCCACACATCCCGCTGCCGCCGCCATTTCGAAGGGCAGCAGATAGCCTTCATGCAGGGCGCGGTCGCTGGCCACCGCATTCATGCTGTCGCGGTCGGTCTCGCTGTCATTGCAGACCAGATGCTTGGCGACGGAACCGACACCCTGGCCCTGCAAACCGCTGATCCAGGCGGCACCCAGGTGCCCCGCCAGAAACGGGTCTTCGCCATAAAGCTCAAACGCCCGACCGCAGAGCGGGCTGCGCTGCAGGTTCAGATTGGGGGCCAGCACGGCATCGACGTCCAGGCGCCGCGCCTCCATGCCCACAATCGCCCCCACCCGCGCCACCAGATCGGCATCGAAACTGGCGCCCAGCGCCGTGCCACAGGGCGTCAGCACCGCAACATCGCGTTCATCGACGCGACCCGACGCGATCCCCATGGGCCCATCGGCCATCATGATCGAACGGATGCCCGGCAGCGCGGCAGTGGACCACATGTCGCGGCCACTGGTCAGCGCCGCGAGATCAAGCGGATGGGTGGACATGGGTTCTTCCCCGATAGGAGCTTATTGTTGCTTGGAAAGGCATTGCGTTGACTGGAAACACATTTTCTTCGTCATCCCGGCGGAAGCCGGGCCCCAGCGAGAGGCGCGGTCAGCGCCGATATGGTCCATGTCGCGGCGGACGCCGCTCTACGCTGGGTCCCGGCTTCCGCCGGGATGACGACAGGGGGCTTCCAGTCAACCTAAAAACGCTCTATCGCCGCGCCAGCGTCATGACCTGCGCGGCCTGGGCGTTCACCTGCGCGATGATATCGGCATCGACCAGACGGCCATCGGCATCAAACGGCTTTTGCGCGATGGTGTTGATGGCGATACCCAGCGGCGTGGGCCAGCCGCGCATGGCATGGGTGATGCCGCGCAGCGCCGACAGGGTCACCCCGCCCGCCTGCCACCCCGCCGCCGTCACGATCAGCCCCACGGCGCGTCCGTCAAAATAGACGCGGGCGTCGGTGCGCAGATCCTCCAGCAGGTCGATGGCATTCTTCACCAGACCCGATACGCCGCCATGATAGCCGGGCGAACCGATGATGATGCCGTCGGCGGCGCGCACCGCCTCCACGAACTCAATCTGCTCCACCGTGCGGCCCGGATTCTCCGGTGCGAAATGCGGCATGGCGGCCAGCGCCGTTCCACCGAACAGGCGGGTTTCAGCGCCCAGTTGCTCGGTGGCCGCCAGAACGGCCGCCACCATACGCTCCCCGGACGAGCCGGGCCGGGTGGTGCCCCCGAACCCGACGATCAGCGGTTTGGCCATCACGCACCCCCCTTCAGGGCGGGCATGACGATGCGCGACAGGTAATCCATGGTCTGGTTCGCATACGCTTTGCGCTTTGGCGTCAGCGGACCGGTCAGCAGGCCGCAGAGCACATTGCCGATGCCCAGCTCCTGATAGGGCTTCAGATGCTCGATCACCGTTTCCGGGCTGCCATACAGGCACCAAGTGCCGATCCAGTCGTCGGTCAGGGCGTTGGGCGTGCGGTCGGTCTTCTTGTTGGCCTCCGTCGCCTCTGCCTTGGCGTTGAAGGCGGCCTCACGCTCCACGGCGGCCTGATAATCGGTCAGGATGTCTTCCAGTTCGGCGCGGGCCTGTTCATCCGTCTCTGCGATATGCACGCACTGATAGGTATGCGTGGTCCAGGACAAGGCATCGGCGACGCGTTCGGCGGAATGGCCGGCAGCCAGCAGCAGGTCACGATAGATCGTAAAGAATTTCTGCACATGCTTGAACGGCTCGGTCCCGCCGATCTGCGGCGGGGTGAATGCCGGGATGAAGGCGGGCCAGCCGAACTGTGCGGCGCGCCGCGCGCTGCTTTCCTTCATCGCCACCGGCATCAGCCGGGCATGGCCGGGCGTATAGGCGACTGGGGCGATGCGCTGCACCACCTCACCCTTGTAATGGCCATTGTCGAAGGTGACGGGCGCATCTTCCGGCTTCTTGGCCCAAAGCTGTTCGGCAATGGCCAGGTTTTCTTCCGCTAGACGCGAGGCGTCCTTATAGTTCACGCCGAAGCCGATCATCTCCTCCGGTGTCGTGCCGCTGCCGACACCGACCAGAAGGCGGCCTTCCGTCAACTGATCCAGGATGTTCACGCGCTCAACAAACCGTACGGGATGGTGCAGCGGAACCGTGGTTACGGAGAAGCCGAAATGCATGCGCTTGACCCGCGCGGCCAGATACGCGGCGAACATCATCGGGTCGGATGCCATGGGCATGTAGCCGGTAAAATGATGGTCGGGCAGGAAGACAGCGTCGAAGCCCGCCGCCTCTGCCTTTTCCACATGCTCCACCAGATCCAGCAACAGGTCGCGGTCCTGTTCCTCACCCATGCAGCGGGCATTCAGAAAGGTCGAAAAACGCATGGTTTCCTCCTGTGCGGCCATCGGTGCGTTCCGGCAGCGCCCCGGTCAGGGGTACGGTCAGGGCGTCCATGGCTTTCGAATTAGAATTGCTATTCTGAATAGCTAGCGGAGCAAACAGCTTGGTGTCAACCGAAACCAGCGGCGGATGGCTGCATTTTTTTCCGTGCCTTATGGCACCATCGGCGTTGCAATTACCGCATTGACAAAACAGTTCCGCAGCCAGCATCATTATTGGAATCATAATTCTGTTATGGTGCTCGTTGCGCCATCTGGGAGGAAATCCATGGCTGATCAGGCCATCACGGCGCCAGCATCCGGCGACGTGCGCAAAGCGGGCATTGCCCAAGCCATCATTCTGGTGATCAGCGGCTTTCTGCCGATTCTGGCCATTGTGTCGCTGACGCCGGCGGTGCCCACCATTCTTGACCATTTCAAGGATGTGGCGAATGCCTCCCTGCTGGTGCCGGTGCTGGTTTCGGCTCCGGGTCTCGCCATCGCGATCCTGGCGCCGTTCGCCGGCATGCTGGTGGACCGGTTCGGTCGCCGGCCCCTGCTGGTCTGGGCGACCTTCTTCTATGCGATTGCCGGTTCCCTGCCCTATTTCCTGGACAGCCTGCATGCGGTCATCGCCTCGCGCCTGCTGCTGGGCGTGACGGAAGCGGCGATCCTGACCATCGTCAACACCCTGATCGCTGATTATTATGATGCAAAGGGGCGTCGGCGGGTTCTGATGATCCAAGGGCTGGCCGGACCGGCCATGGCATCCGGCGTAATCGCCCTGTCGGGTGTGCTGACGGGCATCAGCTGGAACGGTGTGTTCCTGATCTATCTGATCGCGTTGCCGATCTTTGTCGGCATGTATTTCATGATCTTCGAACCCGCCAAGGTGGCGACACCGACGACGGCCAGGACGGACGCGGAAACAGCCGAAGCGACGGCGTTCCCTGTGCGCGCTGTGATGGTGTATGGCGCCGTGACGCTGTTCGCCTCCTCCCTCTATTACGTCTTCATCATCCAGGGTGGCCTGGCCTTCCGCGAGGTTGGCATCGACACGCCGGCCCGCACCGGTGCCCTGATCTCCATGGCCAGTCTGGCGGTGCCGGTCGGCGCGCTGATCTTCGGCTGGATGGGCATGCGCAACACGTCTTTGCAGCTGCTGTGCGTCTTCGGCATGCTGGGGATCGGTCTTGCCGGTATCGGCATGGCCCCGGACTATAAATGGATGATGGCGTTCCTGGTCATTCAGCAGGCCGCCGCCGGCGTCACCGTCCCCACCCTGATCTCCTGGGCACAGAGCAAGCTGCCCTTTGCCCATCGCGGGCGCGGCATGGGTGTCTGGGCCTCCTGCTTCTTCCTGGGACAGTTCACCAGCCCGTTCTTTGTCGCCGGTGCCAAGTCGATGACAAACGGAACGGTCCAGGCCGCCTTCCTGGTCATGGGTATCATCGCCCTGGTCGGCGCCGCCGTATCCCTGGCCGCACTGTTGAAGGGCACACGGGATACCGGCCCGACCTACTGACCGTACCCGGCCTCCGGGGACCTCTGTTTCAGCGCTTTGGCGCCAGGTTCGCACGCGCGGGCCGCCGGTAACCGCCCTTTGGCGGTTGCCGGTCAAACATGTCCCATCTGGAGGACATCATGCATCTCGCCGCCTGTATCGAGTGGCTGTTCGCTGCCGAACACCCGACCTTTGTTGACCGTATCCGCGCCGCCAAGGCAGCCGGCCTTGACGCGGTGGAGTTCCATCTGTGGCGGGAAAAGCCGCTGGCGGAAATCCGCCAGACCCTGGAAGAGACCGGGGTGAAGCTGGCCAGTTTCGTGGTCGAACCGCGCCGTTCCATTGTTGATCCGGCCCAGCATGGCGAATTCCTTGCCGCCGTCCGTGACAGCCTGATCGCGGCCAAGCAAGCCGGTGCGCCGGCGCTGGTCGTCGCATCCGGCTTCACCCGGCCCGATGTGCCGCGTCAGGATCATTTCGATGCCGCCGTCACGGCCCTGCGTCAGGCGGCGAAACTGGCGGAAGAAGCCGGCATCCTGCTGCTGCTGGAGCCGCTGAACGATCGGGTCGAACATCCCGGCATGTATCTGGTCAGCACGACCGAAGGGCTGGACATGGTGGAAACCGTGAACAGCCCCAATCTGCGCCTGCTGTACGACATGTACCATTCCACCGTGATGGGGGAAGACCCGGCCACGGTGCTGGCGGGACGGTTCCATCTGGTCGGGCATGTGCAGGTGGCCGATGTGCCGGGCCGGCACCAGCCGGGCAGCGGCACCATCGACTGGCCCCACTATATCGGCATCCTGCGTGACCTGGGCTACCAGGGGGCCATCGGCCTGGAATACAAGCCGACAGGCCCGACACTGGAAGGCCTTACCCAGACGCGCAAGACGCTGGGCCTGTAAAAAACACGGAGGAAACGGCGATGTCGATCAACCAAGAGGGGGGCGGCATCGCCGCCCCGCCGCTTTCCTGGCGCGCCAAGCTGAGCTATGGCGCGGGGGATTTCGGTTTCGGCCTGACCTGGAACATGGTCGGGGCGTTTTTGCTGTACTTTTATACCGATGTGGCGCTGCTGCCCGTGGGCGTAGTGGGGACGCTATTCCTGCTGTCACGCCTGCTGGATGCGGCGTTCGACCCGCTGGTCGGGCTGGCCGTGGACCGGACCCGCAGCCGCTGGGGCCGGGTGCGGCCCTATTTTCTGTTCGGGGCGGTTCCGTTCGGCCTGTTCTGTGTAGCCAGTTTCTATGTTCCGCCGCTGGATGGGACAGGCAAGCTGCTCTGGGCCTGTGTCAGCTTTGTGGTGCTGGGGCTGCTCTATTCCATCGTCAACATCCCCTATGGCGCCCTGATGCCGATGATGACGGTGCGGCAGGATGAATGGGTGCAGCTGGGCAGCCTGCGCGCCGCCGGCACCGCCCTGTCGGTGATCGTGGCGACAGCGGCCACCATGCCGCTGGTCCAGGCGCTGGGCAGCGGGGATCAGGCCCAGGGCTTCCTGTGGGTCGCGATCCTGATGGCGGCGGTTACGGTACTGCTGACGCTCAACCTGTTCGCCAGTTGCCGGGAGGTGGTACCCCCGCCCACAGGCCAGCAGGAAACCAGCCTGTCCTCCATCCGCGACATGCTGCGCAACCGGGCCTGGCTAGTGGTGTTCGGCTTTGCCAGCCTGAATTTCATCCGCTTCGGGGCGGTTTTGTCAGTCACCGCCTACTTCGCCATCAACATCCTGAAGCAACCCTGGATGATCTCCATCCTGCTGCCGGCGGTGTCGGGCACCTTGCTGATCGGATCGGCCATCGCCCCGCCCTTCCTGAAACGGCTGGGCATGCGCAACGGCAACCGGGTGGCACTGGCGGCGGCCCTGGTCCTGTATGCCGCCCTGCCCTTCACCGAAGCCGTGCCGGCACTGTTCCTGACCGTCTATATCCTGTCCTCGATCCTGATCAGCATCTCCATGACCGCCATCTTTGCCATGGCGGCAGAGGTCGTGGATTACCACGAGGCGCAGTTCGGCACCCGCAATGAGGGTCTGCTGGCCGCCGGCGTCAATCTGTCCATCAAGATCGGCATGGCACTGGGCGGGGCGATTGTGGCCTTCGGTCTGGCGCAGGCGGGATACGACCCGGCCAATGTCGGCGATGACGCGCGCCGGATGGTCCATATCCTTTATTACGCACCAGCCATGCTGGCCATCGCGGCCCAGATCGTCTGCATCGGCTTCTGGCCGGAACGGCGGGGGCAGTAATCAGCAAGAAAACGGGGCACGGCGATGATCGCCGTGCCCCGCAGTTTACCGAACCTGATGGATATGGAGGGGAGATCAGGCCGGGATCACCAATTCCTTCGTGTCACGCGTGGTGGGCACGAAGGGCAGATAGGAGACGCGGATACGTTCGGAAAGCTGGACCTTGTGCCGGCCCGGTGTCAGACCGCCATCGCGCAGCACGGTGACCAGCGCCTTCTCCGCGAAATTCCAGCGGTCGGTATATTCCGTTTCCATCTCATCCAGGGTCCAGGTGCGGCCCCGGACGGAGAAGCGGATATCCTGGCGGGCCACCGGTTCGCCATCAATGATGACGCCGATATCCTCGACCATGGACAGGCCGATGCCCCGGTAATAGGGCAGACGGGCCTGAAAAGCGAAACCGACGGTACGGCCATCCTGCTGGACATTGCCGAAGCCATCTTCACAGATCATGTATTTATCGAACATGGGTAAGGCTCCTCAGGCGGCGGTGGCGGCGGGTTCGCCGATCAGCTTCTTGAACATTTCCTGCTGACGGCGGACCTGTTCGATGCTGTCCACGGGGAACGCATCCTGGATCCAGCGGTTGCCTTCATACTCGGAGCAGATATAGCCCTTGTAGCCGCCCTTCTTCAGCACCCGGATGATCTCGTCATAAGGGATGCAGGGCTCCACCAGATTTTCATCCATCTGATAGAACTTGGCATGGATGTTCCAGATGCGGTCCATATGGTCCAGCATGCGCTTGGGCTCAAACGCCGCATTGTGGCGCAGCGTGGTTGCCATGCCGATGGCCGGACCGACGCCGCCCATCTTCTCCACTTCCAGGATCACATATTCGCTCAGCGTGCGATCCTCGTACGCCTTGCAGATATAGTCGGCGATATGCTGCGGCACGCCGTCACGGATGAATTTCTCCTTCCAGACGGGCGGGAACTTGAACAGGAACATGCCCATGTCGGGCAGGAAGCCCAGATATTTCGACCCCGACTTCTCAAACGCCTCGGCATGGCGGATGATCCAGGGATGGTCGAAATGCAGCGGTGCATGCACCTCGATCAGGATGCGGACATTCTTGCTTTCCGCATAATCGGCGCAAGCGACCAGCACGTTCGGATCGATGGAGACCAGCGCACGCGTATAGGGGCAACCCAGGCGGGCGGCATGGTCGATATCGACCTTGCAGCTTGCCACCTGTTCTTCGAACGGCATGGGCCGGTTCTTGTACTTCTTATAATCCAGCATGAAATCATGGCAGACCGGGGTCGTGCCATATTTTGCCATCAGGGCATGCCAATTGTCGTAAACGGACGGGTCCAGCGGGTTGGGATAGTTGGGGAAGGTCTGCTCGCTGATCAGCTCAATCCCATTGGCACCCATCTCGGCGGAGACCTTGATCAGGTCCTCCAGAGACTTGGTACCCAGGAAAAATTCCTCCTGATAACTGTAAAGGCTTACGCCCCTTTTGATGTCATAGTTCGACATGGAACCGGTCCTGTCAGGTGCGGCCCCGCCGGGGGCCAAGGATGGCGGCGGTCTCAGGCAAAGCCCGATGGGGGAAGAGCGCAACCGGCCCGCCCTGGAAAAATCATCAGGAGAGGGAGCCGGCGATGCTCAATATTAGTATAAGAATTATCATTCTTTTTTTGGCAAATCAATCGCCGACCGATCAAGATCAGCGATTGTCGTGATTTTATGTAACTGATTGATACAAAATATGAAGCCGCCCTCAAGCCCCTTGTTTGGGGTCGAAGGGCGGCTTTGGAAGCATGGATCAGAGGCCCAGCAGGCGGCGGTTCAGATCGTCATCCACCCCGCTAGCCGCGAAATCATCGAACGCGTGTTCGGTGACGCGGATGATATGATCGCGGATAAAGGTGGCCCCTTCCCGCGCGCCATCTTCGGGATGCTTCAAGGCACATTCCCATTCCAGAACGGCCCAGCCGGCATAGTCGTAGGCTGTGAGCTTGGAGAAGATCGCCTTGAAATCCACCTGTCCATCCCCCAATGACCGGAAACGACCGGGACGGTCCACCCAGCCCTGGTAGCCACCATACACGCCCGATTTGCCATTGGGCCGGAACTCCGCATCCTTCACATGGAAGGCGCGGATTCGCGTGTGGTAATGGTCTATGAAGGCCAGATAATCCAACTGCTGCAACACAAAATGGCTGGGGTCGAACAGGATGTTGGCGCGCGGGTGATCCTCCACCGCACCCAGGAACCGCTCAAACGTGACGCCATCATGCAGGTCTTCACCGGGGTGAAGTTCGAAACAGACATCCACCCCGGCCTCGTCAAACGCGTCCAGGATGGGGCGCCAGCGGCGGCCCAGCTCGGCAAACGCCTCTTCAATCAGGCCCGCCGGGCGCTGCGGCCAGGGATAGACATAGGGCCAAGCCAGCGCGCCGGAGAAGCTGGCATGCGCCGCCAGCCCCAGATTGGCGCTTGCCCGCGCCGCCAGCCGCATCTGTTCCACGGCCCAGGCCTGACGTGCAGCCGGATTGCCGCGCACCGACGGGTCCGCAAAGGCATCGAACTGCGCATCATAGGCCGGATGGACGGCCACCAACTGTCCCTGCAAATGCGTGGACAGTTCCGTCACGGCCAAGCCCTTGGCCGCCAGCTTGCCCGTCACTTCCTGCGCGTAGGTCTTGCTTTCCGCTGCCAGACGCAGGTCGAACAGGCGTCCATCCCAGGACGGGATCTGGATGCCCTTATAGCCCAGGCCTGATGCCCAGTCGGCGATGCTATCCAGGCTGTTGAACGGGGCGGCATCGCCCGCGAACTGTGCCAGGAAGATGCCCGGTCCCTTGATCGTGCGCATTTTTCCTCCCTTTCGTAGGTCAGGTCGAGGGCATAAGCCCGAGCCCTGACATTCATTGGCAACGTTGCTTGTCAGGGCTCGCCTGCGGCTCGACCTGACCTACGGCTCAAATCTCCAGCCGGACCCACCCGGCGCGGGCGGCGGAGTTGGCGACTGCTGTTTCGATGAAACCCATGCCGCGCAGGCCCGCCTCCAGCCCCGGCAGGCTGCCATCAGCCGGCATGGCGCCGGCACGGATGGCTGAGGCAAAGTCGCGGTAGAGATTGGCGAAAGCCTCAATGTAGCCCTCCGGATGACCGGTGGGCAGGCGCGTCGCGTTGCGGGCGGCAAGACCCAGATTGCCGGCGCCGGCATGCAGCACTTCCGTCCTTCCATCCAGGCCATGGATGGTCAGGGTGTTGGGCGTTTCCTGCGACCAGTCCAGGCCCGCCTCCGTCCCATAGACGCGCAGGCGCAGGCCATTGCGGTCACCCGCCGCGATCTGCGACGCGTGCAGCACGCCCGGTACGCCGGGTACGCTGCCATCGTCGAACCGCAGCAGGATGTTGCAATCATCATCCAGCCGGCGACCGGGCACCATGATGGACAGGTCAGCGCACAGTTCCCGCACGGGGGCGCCGCTGACATATTCCGCCAGATTGAAGGCGTGCACGCCGATATCACCGATACAGCCACCCACCCCGGATTTGGCGGGATCGGTGCGCCAGCCGGCCTGCTTGCTGCCCGTATCCTCCAGCGGGGTGGACAGCCAGCCCTGGCTATATTCCACCACCACCTTGCGCAGCCGTCCGATCCGGCCCGACGCCACCAGCGCCCGCGCCTCCCGCACCAGCGGATAGCCGGTATAGGTGTGGGTCAGGGCATAGAGCCCCTTCGACCCGGATGTCGCGGTTGCCAACTGCTTCAGTTCGGCCAGCGACAGGGCCGCGGGCTTGTCGCACATCACATGCAGGCCGGCTTTCAGCGCGTCGATGCTGGCCGGCACATGCAGATGGTTGGGGGTGACGATGGCGACAAGGTCGATGCCGTCGGGCCGCGCGCCCTCCGCCGTGATCATGGCCTGATGGCTGGCATAGGCGCGGGCGGGATCAATACCGTAACCGGCGCCGGCCTGTCGCGACCGCTCCGCATCGCTGCTGAAGGCGCCGGCGACCAGCCGGATCTTCCCGTCCAGTTCCGCCGCCATGCGGTGAACCGGACCGATGAAGCTGCCGGGACCACCGCCGATCATGCCCAGGCGCAGAACAGGCTCACTCATCTCACCCTCCCGTTATTTCTTGAACAGCCGCAGATCGCGCGGCAACCGCGTGATCAGAAAACCAACCATCATCAGCAGCAGGACCAGCAACGGCATGGTGGTGAGGAAGGCGTTGCGCGCCGCCTCTGCCGTCAAACCCTGGGCCAGGGTGAAATAGGTGCCGCCGATCAGGGCCGCACCCGATGCCGCACCCAACTGCTGCACCGCCTTCAGTGTCCCGGACGCCGATCCGGCATGGATCAGTTCCACATCCGACAGGGTGATCGGCCCCGTCGGCCCGCCAACAAGGCCCATGCCTGTGCCGGTGATCAACAGGGCAACACCCACCAGCACCAACCCGCCCTGCCCCCAGATCAGTGCGGCCAGCGCCAGCATGCCAGACAGCATCACCGCCACGCCCAGCAGGGGCAGGCGCAGCCCCATGCGCGGCAGGGCCCGCCGGGCCACGCCACCGATGGCGACCGACGCGCCCAGCGCGTAGGGGACATGGACCAAGGCGGTTTCCAACGGTGTGCAGCCCAACCCATATTGCAGCGTCAGGGTCAGGATGAACAACAAACCCGCCGTCGTCGCCTGGAAACAGAGCGACATGCCCAGCCCGATGGAGAAGCCGCGATTGACGAACAGGACAGGATCGACCAGCCCGGTCCCCGCCCCCGCCCGCATCCTGATATGGCGGATGAACAGCAGCGCCAGCAGCGGGGCGCAGGCCAGCAGGATCAGGCACCAGAGCGGCCATCCCGCCTCCCGCCCCTGCAGCAGCGGCAGCATCAGGGCCAGAAGGGTGGCCGCGATCAGGGCGGTTCCGGGCAGGTCGACACCGCCGCCATGCGGCGACCGGCCCGAAGGCAGCAAACGCCAGGCCGCATAAAGACCGATCACGCCCAGCGGCCCGTTGATCAGGAAGATGGGCCGCCAGCCCAGCCCGAACAGGTTGGCCTCGATCAGCAGTCCGCCGATCACCGGCCCCAATACGGCAGCGACACCACCCAGCACGCCGAACACCGACAGGGCGGCGATCCGTTCGGCGGGCGGATACATGACCTGGATCAGGGACATGACCTGCGGCAGCATCAGCGCCGCCGTCGCCCCCTGCGCCAGCCGCGCCACCACCAGCATCGGCCCGCTGACCGACAGGCCGCAAAGCAGGGAGGTCAGGGTGAACCCGGCCATGCCGATCATGAACAGTCGGCGGTAGCCATGGGTATCGCCCAGCCGCCCGCCGGTGATCAGCAGGATGGCAAAGGCCACGGCATAGCCGGCGACCAGCCACTGCATCTGGGCCGTATCGGCGGACAGGTCGCGTTGGATCGACGGCAGGGCCACATTGACGATGGTCAGGTCGATCAGGTCCATCATGAAGGCGCCGGCCACCACCACCAGGGCCATCTGACGCCGTTTGGGCGTCAAGGCGGCGGCCTGATCGATGGCGGATAGGGCCGGCCCCCGCTTGCCCCCCGGGCTGGCGGCGGATGCCATGGGATGTGCCTTTCCATTGGGTCTGATCACAGCAGATCAGAACAGAATCGTAATTCTGTTTATAAACGGAACGCCCCATCCGTCAACGGGTCATCGGTTGCCGTTGCGCAGATAGGTGGAGCACATCACACCCACCTCGGTTTTAAGGTTCTTCCAGTCCGCCTTGGTGCCCGTATCGCCAACCGTGCCGAAGCCCAGATAACGGGCAAAGGCCGAATAGGCGATCCGCAAAGTCATTTCGCAGGCCAGTTCCGGCAACTCATGACCAATTTCATCGCGCCGCGACAACAGCGTGACCATGACCTTTTCAACCAAAGAATCATAGCCCTTGCGCCCCATGGCGCGCACCACGGGGTCGGATGACGCGCGCAGCATCATGGGCCGCAGAACCGGCGCATTGCGCTTCAGAAACTCGGCCAGTTCCTCCACGAAGTTGCGGATAAGTACATCCAGGCTAGTGGATTTTTCGGTGAGGCGGCCAATCATCTCCACCTCCTCATCGGCCATTCTCTCCATAACGCGGCGCTGCACCGCCTGGATCAAGTCGTCCTTGCTGTCGAATCGGCAATAGATGGAGCCGATGGAAACCTTGCCGCGCTTGGCCACGTCGGTCAGGGCGAAATCGTCATTTCCGCGTTCGATCAGCAAATCCGTGGCGGCGGCCAGCATCCGTTCGAAGGAGGCACGGCTGCGTCCCTGTTTGGGTTCACGGCCCGTTGGGTTCAGCAACGGTTCGACTTCCTGATCCTCATCCACCATCGACACTTTCACGCCCCATCATTCATGTGATCGCCCGCGGACGGCACGATCTGAAAACAAAGTACTGATTCTATATGGTTTATCATAGGCTGCGCCCCCACATGACGCCAGCGGAAAAACCCCTGCCAGGCAGCAGGCTTCCCGTGCGCATACATTCGTCGCTGAATCCGTCACGGAATGGCTTGACGTCCGAACGATCCTTCGATTACATAGTTTTCAGAATTAGGGTTCTAGTTTTAGAAAAGAACCCAGAGCCTGGCCGGTAAACAGTGCCGGCCACATCGGGAGGAACCAAAATGCGCATCCGTTCGATGCTCCTGCTTGCCGCAGGGGCCACTACTCTTCATGCCGCTTCCGCCATGGCCCAGGCCGAAAGCAACAACGCTTTGGTGCTGGAAGAAATCGTGGTGACCGCGACCAAGCGCGCGACCAACCTGCAGGACACGCCCATCGCCATCCGCGCCTTCACGGGCGATGATCTGGTCAAGTCCGGCGTATCGGACGTCAATGGTCTGGCGCGTCTGGCACCCGATCTGAATGTCACCAATGACACGATCTTTACGAAGATTTCGGTGCGCGGCGTGTCCAGCCAGGACATTTCCGAAGCGTCCGATCCCGCGCTGACCATCGGCATCGATGGCGAGTACATCAACCGTCCGGTCGCACTGAATGCCAGCTTCTTTGACTTGGAACGGATTGAGGTTCTGCGCGGTCCGCAGGGTACGCTCTATGGCCGCAACGCGACCGCCGGCGCCATCAACATCATCGCCGCCAAGCCGCAGCTGGGCAAGACCGCCGGCTTCCTGACCGTCGGCTATGGCAATTTCGACGCCAAGCGGGCCGAGGGTGCCGTCAATGTCCCGCTGGGGGATACGGTTGCCGTCCGTGTCGCCGGCATGCACACCGATCACAAGGGCTATCGCAAGCATGGCGCCGTCGGTCGTGGCGAGGACCAGAATGTCGATGCGGCCCGCCTCGCCATCGCCTGGGAACCCACGGAGAATATCCGCACCTATCTGGCTGGTGAGTATGTGAATGTCGATCAGCTGCCGCCGTCGCAGTTCGGTATCCTGGTGGCCCAGAACGGCGTTCTGACCAATCCCGCCTACTCCGCCGGGGTCATCGACGCCATCCCGTCGACCACCGCGTTTGAAAATAATGGTATTCCCGCCAACCTGACCTTCAGCGGCATCAATACCAAGAATTATCCCCTGGGTGATCTGGGCAATTTCAACAGCGAGCAGTTTGCCCTGCGCGGCCGGGTCGAGTTTGATTTCGACCTGGGTACGCTGGCCTATCTGGGTGGCTATCGCGACAATGAAACCAACAGCGTCCTGCCGCTGAATGGCTATCTGCCCGCGACCTTCACCTTCCGCAACAACAAGCTGAATTCGCAGACGCAGAGCCATGAACTGCGCCTGTCGAACACGCTGGATAACGGCCTGTTCTATCAGCTGGGCGGTTTCTACTTCCGTGAGAAGGTCGACCTGTCGCGCGGCCTGTATCTGGAACTGCCGCGCGCCTTTCTGAACTATTTCTACCGCCCGGACATCCTGTCCAAGTCCAAGGCCGCCTTCGGGCAGGTTACGGTGCCGGTGGCCGGTCCGGAACTGACCTTGACCGGTGGCCTGCGCTATACCGACGACGCCAAGAGCGCCACGTTCTACAATTACGGCGCGCGTTTTGGCCGTGGCGAGGGCACGACCCCGCCGGCATTCGGCTCCGCCGGTGCCACCATCCTGCGCCCGCGTTCTTCTTCCGATCAGGTTACCGGCAATATCGGCATCGACTGGAAGCCGGCGGATGACAGCCTAGTCTATGGCAAGCTCAGCACCGGTTATAAGAGCGGCGGTTTCGACAGCGTTGGCGCTTACGAGCCGGAAGAGCTGGTTGCCTACGAGGTCGGTACCAAGAACCGCTTCAATGGTGGCCGCCTGCAGTTCAATGCCTCTGCCTTCTACTATGATTACAAGGATCAGCAGATCCAGGTGTTCGTGGACAATAATATCGGCGCCCGCACCCTGAACGCCGGTAAGTCGCGCGTCTGGGGTATCGAGACCGATACCAGCATCCTGCTGACGGAAAATGACGAATTGTCCTTCACCGTCAATTACCTGGATGCCAAGGTGCAGAGCTTCGCGACCTCGCTGGTCGGTGTGAATGGCAACCCGATCAACGATGCCGATCCGGTCACCCCCGGCGTCCAGCAGTTCAACCTGAAGGGCAACCGCCCGCCGCAGGCCCCGAAATGGACCCTGTCCGCCGGTTACAGCCATACGTTCGAGCTGGGTGACGGCGCGAATGTCGTGGCCTCGGCCTTCAGCCGGTACAAGTCGGCCCATTACCTGTCGGTCGTGAACTGGGCTGCCCTGCGTCAGAAGGGCTATATGATGACCGACCTGTCGGTCGAATATAACTCGGGCGACGGCGACTATACGGTCCAGGCCTATATCCGCAATCTGGAGGACAAGCAGCCGCTGGCCTTTGCGAATTTCAACGCTGCTGCCGGTTCGCTGATCTATAACTCCATCTATGGCCCGCCGCGTACGTTTGGCGTGCAGGGCACCTACCGGTTCTGATCGCCGGCGCACTGTATTGGCTTGAGATCATGGATGCCGGGGGAAATTCCCCGGCATCCATGTCCGGCTTTATACCAACGGTCATAAATTATGACCGTTGGTACGGCGGTGACTACCGCCGCGCCGCGCATGCGGCGTAGCAAAGGGCGCGGATGCGCCTGCCGGCGATTGAGGGGCACGAAATCTTGACCATCGGTCATGATTTCATGCCGCTTGTATCAGCCGGCTTTCAGTATCGGGAGGTGTCAGGTGCGGTGGAATTTCTCCATTCTGCGGGTTGGTGCATCATTGCTGGCCCTGTGTGCCATGCCGTCAATGGCGGGCGCTGCAAGCCCGGAGGCCGTGACGGAGGCGGGGCGTGTGGCAGGGTCCACCCAGAACGGTATCGACCGTTTTCTGGGCATTCCCTATGCCGGTGATACCGGCGGTGCCAACCGCTGGCGCCCGCCGCAGCCTGTTGCGGCATGGTCCGGCGTGCGCGACGCCACGCAGTTCAGTGCCGATTGCCAGCAGGAACCTCCCTATACACCGCCCGGCGGGTCACCCTGGACGGCGGAGTATTTTCCCACCCGCCCCATGAGTGAGGATTGCCTGTCGGTCAATGTCTGGCGCCCGGCGGTAGCCGGCAATGTCAGCCATCCGGTCATGGTCTGGGTGCATGGCGGTGGGTTTGCGGGTGGTTCGGGTTCTGTCCCCCTTTATGATGGGGAGAAGCTGGCCGCACGCGGCATCATCGTCGTCACGATCAATTATCGCGTCGGGATCTATGGCTTCCTGGCCCATCCGGCGCTGACCGCCGAAGCGGGCTCTTCGGGCAATTACGGCCTGATGGATCAGGTGGCGGCCCTGCATTGGGTCCAGAAGAATATCGCGAATTTCGGGGGTGACCCCAAACGGGTGACGATTGCCGGACAATCGGCGGGTGCGGCCTCTGTCCACGCCATGCTGTCTTCACCCAAGGCAGACGGGCTGTTCATCCGCGCCATCGCGCAAAGCGGGTCCGGCATGGGCATTCCCAGCCTGCCGCTGTCTGACGCCGAGGTGCGAGGGCAGAAGGTCATGGACGCCGCCGGAGTGACCGGTATCGCCGCCCTGCGTGCCCTGTCGCCCGAACAACTGGCCAAGGCGGCGAAGGACCCGTCCGTCGGGCCGCCGGGCCTGCGCTTCTTTCCCATCACGGAACCCGCCATCCTGCCCGATCCGGCGCGGCAGCGTCAGGACATCACCGTCCTGACCGGTCTGACGACGGATGAAAGCAGCAATGGTCCCGACTGGCACCTGACGAGTTCGATCAAGCTGAACGACCTGATCGACCGCCGCTTCGGCACACAGGCGGTGTCCTTCCGCCCCTTCTATCAGGGGGGCGATGGTCCGGCGGCGGGTGAGGCGGCCAAGGCCCTGCTGCGCGAACAGGCCACCGCCTCCATGCTGATCTGGGCACAGACCCGGCAGCCCGGTGCCGCCCCCGTTTATGCCTATCTGTTCCAGCACCCGCAGCCCGGCAGTGATCCGGCCCGGTTCGGCACGTTTCATTCCGCCGAACTGCCCTATGTGTTCGCCACGCTGGACAAATCCACCCGCCCCTTCACCAAGGCGGACCATGACATCGCCGGCACACTGGGCCAGTACTGGGCCAATTTCGTGAAGAACGGCAACCCGAACGGTGCCGGGCTGCCGGAATGGCCGGTCCTGGCGAATGGCCGCGTAATGGGCCTTGGCGACAGGACCGGGGTGATCGAACCTTTGTCCCCGGCCAAGCGTCAGGCCTACAGTGCCTTCGTGGCCAATGGCGGGAAACTGGGCCTGTTCTGACCTTCGGCGGAGAAGGAGAGTTTTGATGCAGGAAGAGATATCGCGCGCCGGCATTGGCCGCCGTGGCCTGCTGCTGTCGGGCATGGCACTGGCCCTGACCCCGGCGGATGTGTGGGCACAGGTGGCAACGGGCGCCCCCCTGCCCGACCGCCACCGTACCCTTGTTGCCCGTGTCTGCGATCTGGTCATTCCCGATACGGACACGCCGGGTGCGGTGAAGGCCGGCGTTCCCGCCTTCCTGGCCCTGGCCATTGGACACGGAATATCGGGATCAAATGGGCCGGTCGCAGCGGCACTTTTCACCGGCGGCAAGGCCCCGGCGGATGCCGGCATCCTGGACTGGCTGTCCTTTGAACTGAACCTTAAGGCGGGCCGGGCGTTCCTGTCGGCCAGCCCGGACATGCAGGTCAGGGTGCTGACCGACCTGGATTCCCAGGCCTATACGCGCGGCAATGAAAAATCGCCCTGGCGCACGCTGAAGGGCCTGATTGTCACTGGCTATTACACGTCGGAAATCGGCGCCAGCCAGGAACTGCGTTTTGAACTGGTGCCGGGCCGCTTCGACCCGGACATCCCCGTCGGCCCCAAGGATCGGGCCTGGTCAAACGACTGGACAGCGGTGGAATTCGGATGAGCAAAGATTTCGATGCCATCGTCGTCGGCTCCGGCATCACCGGCGGCTGGGCGGCAAAGGAACTGACCGAAAAGGGCCTGAAGGTCCTGATGGTCGAACGCGGTCGCCATATCGAACATGGCGCCGACTATGTCACCGAAATGAAATCCCCGTGGGAGATGCCGTTTCGGGGCGTCGGTGATCCGCAGCTTTATGCGACCGACTTCGCCGTTCAATCCAAGAACCGGCATTTCACCGAATATACCCAGAACCATTTCGTCAATGACCGTGAAAATCCCTATTCCGTGGCCGAAGGCAAGGAATTCAACTGGTGGCGCAGCTATCAGTTGGGGGGACGCTCATTGACCTGGGGGCGCCAGACCTACCGGATGAGCGACCATGATTTCGGGGCCAACAAGCAGGACGGTCATGGTGTCGACTGGCCCATCCGTTATGCCGATCTGAAGCCCTGGTACGATCATGTCGAACGGTTCATCGGCGTGTCGGGACAGAATGAAGGCCTGTCATCCCTGCCTGACGGCATCTATCAGCCGCCGATGGCGCTCAACGTGCTGGAAAAGCATGCCAAGGCCGCGATTGAGGCGAAATGGCCCGACCGCCGCCTGACCATCGGGCGCACCGCCAATCTGACGCAGGAAAAGGAAGGCCGCAGCGCCTGCCAGAACCGGATGATCTGTCAGCGCGGCTGTTCCTATGGCGCCTATTTCAGCACGCAGAGTTCCACCCTGCCGGCGGCGCAGGCCACGGGCAACCTGACCCTGATCACCGACACGGTGGTGGAAACCGTCGATTATGATGCCAAGACCAAGCGCGCCAGCGGCGTGTCGGTCTTGAATGTGAAGACGGGGGAGCGCCGCCGCTACACCGCCCGCATCATTTTCATGAATGCCGGGGCATTCAACACCAACCATGTCCTGCTGCGCTCCCGCTCTGCCGCGTTTGCCAACGGGTTGGGCAATAGCAGCGGCCGGCTGGGCACCCATATCATGGACCATGCCAGCACGGTGGGGGCCATCGCCCTGTTCGACAGTTTCCAGGACCGCACCACCTTCGGCAACCGGCCGACGGGCATCATCATCCCCCGTTTCCGCAATCTGGGGGACCAGGCGGAAGGCGATTTCGTCCGCGGCTATAGTTTCCAGGGCGGCGCGCTGCGCAGTGCCTGGACACGCGGCAAGCGGGAACCCGGCATCGGCGCCGGCTTCAAGGAGAACCTGCGCAATGTCGGCCCCTGGCGCATGGTGCTGGTCACCTTCGCCGAAAGCCTGCCACGGGAAACGAACCGCCTGCGCCTGGACCCGGTAAAGGTGGACGCGTTCGGTGCGCCATTGCTGCAGGTGGATTTCACCCATGGCGAGAATGAGCAAAAGGCCCTGACCGACGCGGGCAAGGAAGCCAGCGCCATGCTGACCGCCGCCGGCGGCAAGGTGATCATGTCGCTGAACCGTCCGGGCGTGGGCGGCAGCGCCATTCATGAGATGGGCGGGGCCATGATGGGCCATGATCCGCGCATGTCGGTCACCAACCGCTGGAACCAGTTGCATGACGTGCCCAACGTGTTTGTGACCGATGGCGCCGCCATGGCATCGTCCGCCTGTCAGAACCCGTCGCTGACCTATATGGCCATGACGGCCAGGGCCTGTGACACGGCGGTGAAGATGCTGAAGGAAGGGCGGATCTGACGCCATGCTGGACCGAAAGCAGTTCCTGTCTTTGGCGGGTATCCTGCCCCTGGTGGCGGCGGGCGGGGCGCAGGCCAGCACCCCGCCGGCCCTCGACATGTTCTGCACCCTGTTCTATCGGCAAAAACAGGTGCGGGCGGCCTTCGAACAGTACGTCGCCGTCGATTACATTCAGCACAGCAACGGCATGGCGCAGGGCCGGGAGGCCGCCATCAAGGTACTGGAACCGATGTTCGCGCGCCCGGAGTTCCTGATCAATCCCGTCAGCACCATCAATCAGGGTGCCTTGTCCATCGTGATGCTGGATGTGCGTGTCGGGACCGGGATACGGGCGGCGGTGATGGATATCTTCCGCTGGCAGGACGGGCTGATCCGGGAACATTGGGATTTGAAACAGGAACTGACAGCCGATCAGGCCGCCAGCTATTTCGATCGCCTTCGCCCGTAATCACGCATGTCGGCGAAAGTCGCCCATGCCTTGCCAGGGAAGACAGCCATGCCGCAGCCGATATCCCGCCGCCATCTGATGGGGATGGGAATGGGTGGTGCGTTTGCCACTGCGCTGGCCCCCACCCTTATGCGTCAGGCGCAAGCCGGTCAGGAGGCCGGCTGGACACCCCTGTTCAATGGCAAGGATCTGTCCGGCTGGACCTTCTTTCAAGACGGGGTGGGCGACACGGATACCGGCGGTGTGCTGGATATCCGGGACGGGACCCTGCACGTGCTTGGGCCGACATTCGGGGGCGGGGGCAAGGTCGGTTTCGGCCATCTGGCCACCGCGCAGGAATATGGCAACTACCATCTGCGCCTGGAATTCAAATGGGGCGAGCGACGGTTCGCCCCGCGCCGCCTGGCCAAGCGCAACAGCGGCATCCTCTACCATATGAAGGCCACGCGTGGCGTTCTCTACCCCGATTCCGTGGAATTCCAGGTGGAAGAAACGGATGTCGGCGACGCCATTATGATCAATACCCAGGCGCTGGAAGGTCCGAACCTGGGCGGCACGGCCCTGTGGCCGAACTACCCGCCCAGCTTTTCGCGTGAATATGTGCCGCCTATCAAAGCCGGCCCCATTGAACGGCAATGGTTCCGCAAGACGGGCGATTTCGAGCGGCTGGACGGCTGGAACCAGCTTGATCTGATCGCGTTCGGGGATCAGGCGGCGCATCTGGTGAATGGCCGAATCGTCACGACCCTGTTCGCGATGCGGACACGGCGGGAGGATAATCCCGCCGAATGGCGTTCCCTCACCGGTGGCCGCATCGCCCTGGAGATTGAGGCTGCGGAAATCAGCTTCCGCAATATCGCCCTGCGGCCATTGTCGGACAACGACATCAAGGCGGTTAGGGACGGGTCCTACTAGGCCAGAAGCCTCGGCTGATGACTGCTAGCCGTAGGTCGCGGGTGAGCGCCAAGCGAACCCCGACAAGCGACGGTCCCATTAAATGTCGGGGTTCGGCATACGCCTCACCCACGACCTACGGTGGGCGAATATCAAGTGGATGACTGTTGAGGCGAGGTGAACTCGATTGACTTCAAATCTCAACAGCTCCTGACAAACCTTCGGCTTTCCCTACCCTCCGCAGGGTCGGATCGGGCAGGCTTTTTGCTTCACCAACAATATTCACACACACGATAGTGAATGTTGACAGGGACATGTGCTTGCCCCATTCTCCCCTTCAAGCACGCTGGCGAAACGACCGGCGGCCAATAGGGAGAACGCTTCACATGAGGGCCAAGCTGCTCGCGTCCGCCTGCGCGGTCGCGCTGACCACGATTTCGACCCATGCCCTGGCGCAGGATACGGCGCCCACCCGCAAGGCCGCGACGCAGGAAGATGCGTTGCAGGAAATCATCGTCACCGCCACCCGCCGCGCCCAGAATATCAGCGAAGTGCCGCTGTCCATCACCGCCTTCTCGCAGGAAGACCTGAACATCAAGGGCGTGGTCGGGTATGAGGGGCTGGCGCGGGAGACACCGGGTGTGGTGCTGAACCGGCCCAGCGCCAACTTCAACAATTTCACGGCACGCGGCATCGCCACCAACGGCTATGGCGCCAACCTGCAAAGCACGGTGGCCGTCTATATCGACGAACTGCCCATCTCCACCATCGGCAACACGACCGTGCTGGACCCGACCCTGTTCGATGTGGAGCGGGTGGAGTTCCTGCGCGGGCCGCAGGGGACCTTGTTCGGCTCCGGCTCGCTGTCGGGCGCCATGCGCATCCTGACCAAAAGCCCGGATTTGCGGAAATTCGACGCCGCCGCGCAGACGGATTACGGCCTGACCGGGTCGGACAGCCTGCGTCAGCGCTATAACCTGATGCTGAACACACCGCTGGTGGAGGATGAACTGGCGCTGCGTGTCGTCGGCTTCTACCGGCATGAGGAAGGCTATCTGGATAATGTCGGCACCGGCATCCACAATTCCAATACGCTGGAAAGCTGGGGCGGGCGGGCCATCCTGCAATGGAAACCCGCCGACCAGATGTCGGTGCGCCTGCTGGCGTCGCGCGAAAACAGCAACCCGCGCGACAGTTCGCTGACCAGCCCGTCACTGGGCCGTGAAAAGCGCATCTCCGACCGGCCCGACCTCTATTCCGGCGTGCTGACCAGCTATAACGCCACCATCGACTATCAGTTCGATGGCGCCAAGCTGACCAGTTCAACGACCTATTCCAGCTTCGACCAGAAATTCTGGGTCGATCTGGCCGGCACCTTCAATCAGGCCATCGCCTTCGGCCTGGATGCCAATGGCTATCAGGATACGTTCGTGGAGGAGATGCGGCTGGCATCCGACCCCGGCGGGGACTGGGACTGGACCATCGGCGGCTTCTACCTGGATCGCCGGCACGACGTTGATTATTTCTACCGCTCGTCGCCGGCCTTCCTGGCGGCACGCCGCATCACCGGCCTGCCGGATGAATATTACCAGCGCCAGTATGTCCACACGATCTCCCACGAGTTGGCGGGGTTCGGGGAGCTGACCTATCACGTGAATGAGAAATTCTGGCTGACGGGTGGCCTGCGCTACGGAAAGCTGGATGCGCAGGGTTTCACGGAAGGCGGCTATAACTCCGCCTACCTGACCTGGGCCCTGACAGGACAGTCCGGGCAGTTGCCCATGGTGCCCATTCCGGCAGCGACGGGGGTGAAGGCCAAGGGCTCCAAGCCATCCTACAAGGTCAGCGCGTCTTACCGCGTCAATGACCCCATCACCACCTATGCCAGCGTCTCCACCGGTTTCCGGGCACCCGTGGTCAATGCCTATGCCGGACGGCCCAGCGTGGTGAATGCCAACGACCTGATCATCCCCTATGGCGCCAGTTCGGACGATTTGACCAACTATGAGCTGGGGCTGAAGGGCCGCTGGCTGAACGGCAAGCTGACAGCGCATCTGGCCGCCTATTATATCGACTGGAAGAACATCCAGGTGCAGGCCAACCGAACCTCCGACAGCGTGCAGTTCGCCACCAATATCGGGGCGGCGCGCAGCAAGGGTATCGAGTTTGAAATCGCCGCCGTGCCGGCCACGGGCCTGACCATCGGCCTGAACGGATCGGTCAATACCGCAAAGGTGACGAAACTGTCGGCGGCGGAGGCCGCGATTTCCGGCGCCGTGGAGGGGGCCCGCCTGTCGTCGCCGCGCTTCCAGGGGTCGGTCTTCGCCCAATACTGGTTCAATCTGGCGCCGGAACTGGATGGGTTCACCACGGCCAACTGGCAGCATGTGGGCTCCTTCCCCTCCTCCTTCCCCAATGTGCCGGGTGCGCCTAACCGGGTCAGCCCGACCTATGGCAAGACCGACAGTTACAGCAACGTCAATGCCAGCTTCGGTTTGACCAAGGGGAACTGGACAGCGACCGCGTATGTGGAGAATCTGTTCGACGATCATTCGATCACCTACATCCACCCGGAAGCCTTCCTGGCAAGCCGCTTCGGTACGATGCGGCCACGCACCGTGGGCGTCCGCATCGGCTATGAGTATTAAGCCATGAATGCCGCCCCTTCCCCCTTGCACAGTCCGGCGGCCCATCCGCCGCCGGACGCCCGCGCCTGGTACGTGCTGGGTGCGCTGTGCTTCGTCTATGTGCTGAACTTCCTGGACCGGCAGTTGCTGTCGATCCTGGCCAAGCCCATCCAGGATGATCTGGGGGTGACCGACGGGCAACTGGGCCTGATCAGCGGGCTTTATTTCGCGCTGTTCTATTGCACCATCTCCATTCCCGTGGCCTGGCTGGCTGACCGGGCGAACCGGGTGAAGGTGCTGTCCATTGCGTGTGCGCTGTGGAGTGCGGCGACGGTCGCCTGCGGCATGGCATCCACATACCCGCAGCTGGTCGCGGCGCGTATGGCGGTGGGGGTGGGAGAGGCAGGGGGCGTTCCCCCCTCCTACGCCATTATCACCGACTACTTCGCGCCGGGCCGGCGGGGCACGGCGCTGGGCCTGTTCAATCTGGGTCCGCCGCTGGGTCAGGCCATGGGGGTTGCCTTCGGCGCCTCCATCGCCGCCGCCTATAGCTGGCGCAGCGCCTTTGTCGTGCTGGGCATGGTCGGTATCGTCGCGGCTCTCATCGTCTGGACCACCATCCGGGAGCCGAAACGTGGCGGCCTGGATGCGCCGGCACCGGGCGCGACCGCCGCCCCGATGGAGAAGGCCGGGTTCATGGAAACCGTCTCCATGTTCTTTGGCCGCAAGGATCTGTTGCTGCTGTCGCTGGCCTGTGGCGCCACACAGTTCGTTACCTATGCCGTGATGAATTTCACCGTCCTGTTCCTGATGCGGGAAAAGGGGATGAGCCTGCAGGAGGTGGCGCTTTATTACGCGCTGCTTATCGGGGTGGGGATCAGCCTGGGCATGTATGCGTCGGGCCGCCTGATCGACCGGTACTCAGTGCGCTTCCGGCAGGCCTATGCCCTGATCCCGGCGGTGGGCCTGCTGGGGGCGGTGCCGTTCTTTGCCGGTTTCGTCTGGGCACCGGGCTGGGAACTGGCGCTGCTGTTCCTGATCGGTCCGACCTTCTTCAACTATTTCTACCTGTCGCCCGCCGTGGCCCTGGTGCAGGAGGCAGTGCGGCCCAATCAGCGTGTTATGTCGGGTGCCCTGCTGCTGCTGGTCATGAACATGATCGGGCTGGGCCTGGGGCCAACCTATCTGGGCGCGGCCAGTGACTATTTCCGGGCGGCCAACCAGGACAATTCCCTGCAAATCGCCTTTTACACCCTGATCCCCTTCTATTTCCTGGCCATCGGCATGTTTTTGATCCTGGCGCGGGTGTTGAAGGGGATGGCACACCGGAACGGAGGCCGTTGATGCGCCTTTCCCTTCGCCTGGGCGCCTGCGCGGCGACCGCCTTTCTGTCCTTTGCCGCCATGGCGCAGGACAATCCCACCGTCACTGCCCCGGCAGGCACCCTGATGGGCCGCGCCAAGGATGGGTTGACCATCTTCAAGGGCATTCCCTACGCCCAGCCACCCGTGGGCGAACGCCGCTGGAAGGCACCCGAACCGCTGCCCGCCTGGACCGGGGTCCGCGATGCGGGCGAACCGGGGCGCGCCTGTGTGCAGCCGCGCCCGCGTCTGGCCAGCATCTATGCCAACCCGCCCAAGGACATGGGGGAGGATTGCCTGTCCTTGAACATCTGGGCACAGGAGGGGGCGAAGAACGCCCCCGTGCTGGTCTGGATCCATGGCGGATCGCTGACCGGCGGGTATGGGCATGAGGAAATGTATGATGGATCAGCCTTGGCCAAGCACGGGGTGATCGTCGTCTCCATCAATTACCGGCTCGGCGTCCTGGGCTATCTGGCACATCCAGGCCTCAGCGCGGAGAACCCGGACGGAATTTCCGGCAATTACGGCCTGCTGGACCAGATCGCGTCCCTGCGCTGGGTGCGCGACAATATCGGCGCCTTCGGTGGTGATGCCGGCAATGTGACCGTGGCGGGAGAGTCCGCCGGCGCCCTGTCGGTCATGTATCTGATGGCCTCCCCCCAGGCGAAGGGGCTGTTTGCTAAAGCCATAGCGCAAAGCGCCTACATGATCTCCACGCCCGACCTGAAACAGCCCCGCAATGGGGAGTTCGCGGCAGAAGCCATTGGTGCCTATGTCGCCGGCAAGGTGGGCGCCGCCGATGCCGCCGCATTACGTGCCATGGACCCGGAAACCCTGACGGCGGAAGCGGTGAAGGCCGGCTACATCCCCTTCGGCACCGTCGATGGCAAGGTGCTGCCGGCACAGCTGGTCGAGGTTTTCGACAAGGGGCAGCAGGCGCCCGTGCCTATCCTGACCGGGTTCAACAGCGGCGAAATCCGCTCCCTTCGGTTCCTGCTGCCGCCGAAACCTGCGGATGGTGCCGCTTATGAGGGGATGATCCGGGAACGCTATGGCGATCTGGCCGACCTGTTCCTGCGGCTTTACCCGGCCAGCAATGTCGAGGAGAGCATGCTGGCCACCACCCGCGACGCGCTTTATGGCTGGACCTCGGAACGGCTGGCCCGCAACCAGACGGCGCTGGGCCAGAGCGCCTATCTCTACCTCTTCGACCATGGCTATCCGGCGGCGGACGAACATGGGCTGCACGCCTTCCACGCCGCCGAAATCCCTTATGTCTTCGGCACCGCCGACCGTACCCCGCCGCTGTGGCCCAAGGTGCCGGACAATGCGGCCGAACGCCGTCTGTCGGCGGCCATGAACAGCTATTGGGCCAGTTTCGCCCGCACCGGCACGCCGGTGGCGGATGGACAGCCGGCATGGCCCGTCTTCGGCGGCCAAGAAGGCTACATGGCCTTTGCCGGCACGCCGAAGCCGGGGGTGCGGATGCGACCGGGCATGTTCGCCCTGCATGAGACCACGGTCTGCCGCCGCCGGGCCGCCGGCACCCTGGCCTGGAACTGGAATACCGGCGTCGCCTCACCCGTGCTGCCGCCCAAGGGGAATGTCTGCTGATGCTGGACGGAACCATGCAGGATTTCCCCCTGACGCTGGATCAGTTCCTGCGCCATGCCGCCAAATGGCACCCCGATGCCATGCTGGTGACGGCACGCGAAGGGGGAGAGCCGACCCGCATTTCCTATGCCGACCTGATGGACCGCAGTCTGGCTGTTACCGGCATCCTGATCTTCCATGGCATGCGGCGGGGCGACCGGGTGGCAACATTGGCCTGGAACAGCCAGGCACATGTGGAGGTCTGGTACGCCATCATGGGGGCGGGTGCCGTCTGCCACACGCTGAACCCCCGCCTGACGGCGGAACAGCTGGCGGCGATGCTGGGACAGTCCGGGGCACGCATCCTGGTGGTCAGTGCCGACCTTGTCCCCCTGGCCCGACAGGTGACGGCACAGGCGCCCGGCATCATCCAAGTGCTGGTGATTGACGGGGCCGCCCCTGACGACTGGCCGTTGGCCACCGCGCTGGACCCATTGATCAATGGGGCAGCGCGCGATGCGGCGTGGGGCGGGTTCGCGGAAACCGCGCCATCGGGCCTGTGCTTCACATCGGGCACAACGGGTGCGCCCAAGGGCGTGACCTACACCCACCGGTCCAGCTTCCTGCATACATTGAAACTGCTGCAGGCCGATGTCATGGCCCTGTCGGGGCGCGACAGCGTGCTGGTCGCCGTCCCCATGTTCCATGCCAATGCCTGGGGGCTACCCTTTGCGGTGCCGGCGGTGGGCGGACGGCTGGTGCTGCCGGGGCGGCAGACGGATGGGGCCAGTCTGGCCCGGTTGATCGCATCCGAAGGCGTCACGGTGGGTGTCGGTGTACCCACCGTCTGGCTGGGTCTGGTGGAACATCTGGATGCCACGGGTGGGGAACTGCCCAGTCTGGAACGGATCATCGTCGGCGGTTCCCCCCTGCCCCCGGCCCTGATGGAACGGATCGAACGGCGACTGGGCGTCATCGTGCAGACAAGTTGGGGCATGACCGAGCTGTCACCATCCGGCACGGTCGCCCCGGCCACTGATGGGGCGCGTGACGCGGCCCTGTCGGGCCGGCCATCGGTGGGCGTGGACCTGCTGCTGACCGACGCGGATGGCAAACCGCTGCCGCAGCAGCGGGGGACAGAGGGGCATCTGCGGGTACGCGGCGTCGCCGTCATCGATCGTTATTTCGGACAGGATGCGCCCGCCACCGACGCGGAAGGCTGGTTCCCCACCGGCGATCTGGCCCGCATTGACGGGCGCGGCAACCTGATGATCACGGGCCGGGCCAAGGACCTGATCAAATCGGGCGGCGAATGGATCAATCCTGCAGAGATCGAGGCGCTGGTTGGCGCCCTGCCGGAAGTGTCACTGGTCGCCGTCATCGGGCGATCCCACCCCAAATGGGGCGAACGGCCCATCCTGCTGGTGGAAACACGGGACAGCATCGATGATGAGGGGCTGCTGGCCCCATTGCATGGCAAGGTCGCGCCCTGGTGGCTGCCCGATGCCGTCATCCGGTTGGATGCCATGCCGCTGGCGGGAACCGGCAAGATCGACAAAATCCGCCTGCGGGTTCAATATGGTGGCAGTTGAATTGGCGGAGGCGCCCCACGCGTCTTCCGTCACGGTACTGGCAATGACGGAAAGACGAACCGGTGTCTGAACAGGTGAAATCCCGCCGACGCTCCACCAAGGCGGAGCAGCGCGCGGAGATGATGGAACAGATCCTCGACGAGGCCGAGTACCTTTTCTCCAAGCACGGTCTCTATGGCGTCACACTCAAGGATGTGGCGCAGCGCGTGGGCGTCCACCATACGCTGCTGAATTACTATTTCGAGGATAAGAAGAAGCTGTTCGACGCCGTCTTCGCGCGCCGTGCCGCCGTGACCAGCGAGCGGCGGATGACCGTGCTGGACGAATATGAGAAGGCAACCGCCGGCAAGCCCACGGTCGAGGGAGCGCTGCACGCCTTCCTGGACACCGACCTTGACCTCTATATCGAGGGGGGGGAAGGCTGGAAGAACTATGCTGCCCTGGGCGCGCAGGTTGCCAATACCCCGGAATGGGGGGCCGAACTGATGGACAAGCATTTCGATCCGGTCGTCCTGCGCCTGATCGAATTGCTGAAGAAGGCCCTGCCCGGCTGCGCCGAGGAGGATATCTTCTGGGGCTATCATTTCGTGACGGGTGCGCTGCTGCTGACCCTGGCGCGCACGGGGCGTATCGACAAGCTGTCGGGCGGTCTTTGCAAATCCGATGATTTCGCCGCCGTGAAGGCCCGCATGGCCGCCTTCATGGCCGCCGGCTTCAAGGAAGTCTGCAAGGTGCGGGAGGGGTGATGCCCCTCCCATAGTGATGGCTTACCGCGCCACGGCCATGACCGGCTGGCCCCAGCCACTGGCCGCCAGTTCGCGTTCAGCCTGCATGAAGCCGTATCCGGGCACGATCTCCCCGGTGCGGTCCGTCACCTCATCCAGGCGGGCCACTACCCTGGCACCCGTTTCAGGACCGCTGCCGATATAGCACCCCTGGGTCAGGGTAATGTTGGCCGCTGCGAAATTGCCCCCGCCGGCGCACAGGATGGTCCGCGTCGGCGCGTCATCGCACACCAGCGGCAGCAGGGCCGGACTGACCAGGGACGGGTGCAGCCGTTCCAAACTGTCACCCGACAGCACGCCATCGGTCATCTGCGTGGCGGCGGTTGGGGCCAGACAATTGACGCGGATGCCGTACCTCTCCCCCTCGATCGCCAATGTCTGCATCAGGCCGACCAGCGCCATCTTGGCCGCCGCGTAATTGGCCTGCCCGAAATTGCCGTAAAGGCCGGAGGAGGATGTGGTCATCACGATGCGGCCATGACGCTGGGTCCGCATGATCTCCCAAACCGCCTTGGTGCAGATGACGGCACCCATCAGATGCACATCCAGGACGATACGGAAATCGTCCAGCCCCATCTTGGCAAAGCTCTTGTCACGCAGGATGCCGGCATTATTGACCAGGATGTCGATCCGGCCCCATTGCGCCATCGTGCGGGACACAAGCGACGCCACCGCCGCCTCATCCGTCACCGATCCGGCATGGGCCAGGGCATCGCCACCGGCCTCCACAATCTCCGCAGCCACGGCATCGGCCGCTTCCTGGCTCAGATCATTGACAATCACCTTGGTGCCCTGTCGGGCCAGGAACAGCGCATGCTGACGGCCCAATCCGCCACCAGCACCCGTGACAATCGCGATACGGTCCTTCAACGCCATTTCGTGGCACCTCCCTGCTTATTCCTTGGCCCTATATAGCGGATCAAATATTAACTAACAAGCGAGTGAATATCATGCTAGCTGGAAACTCCTCTGTAGCTCAAAGCCAGCAGGAGATTGACGGAACCGGGATTAGCCGGCGCAAAGGCTCCGCCTTCGTCGCCGGCCTAGGCACTGCTTCAGCCGCCCTCCCATTCCGGGCAGCATCCGGGGTGACGGGTGGTCACACACCCCAGGAGCCCTGGAACCCCTTTGGCAATCCGGCATCCGGGGTGAAGCCATACATCTCCGTATCCGGCAGGGCCGCCTTCACGATATCCCGTACAGCCAGCAGCCTTTCCAGATCGACCCCGGTTTCATAGCCCATGGCGGCCAGCATGAAGGCCAAATCCTCGGTCACGATATTGCCGGAAGCACCAGGGGCGAAGGGGCAGCCGCCGATCCCGCCCAGCGATGCATCCAGGGTGGTGATGCCTTCATCCAGTGCCGCCAGGGCGTTGGTAAGGCCCAGCCCGCGCGTGTTGTGCAGATGAACACCCGAACAGGCATGGTGCCCCACCACCCCACGTACCGCGCGGATCAGGCGCTTGACCTGGGCCGGGTTGGCGTAACCGGTGGTATCGGACAGGCCAACCTCATCACAACCGGCCTTCATCAGAGCCTCGGCGATTTCCAGTACCTTGGCCTCCGGCACCACCCCTTCCAGGGTGCAGCCGAAGGCGGTGGAGAGGCCGCCTTCAAACTTGGGCCGGCTGCCCTCTGTCTGCGCCTTGATCAGGGCGGCGATGGCGGCGGTTTCTTCCAGCATCTGGGCATGGGTGCGGCGGACATTGCGCAGGCTGTGCGTTTCGCTGACCGACAGCGGAATGGTGATCTTATGCGCGCCGGCGGCCACGGCGGCCTCCGCCCCCTTCAGGTTGGGCACCAGCACCGCGACCGTCAGACCGGGGATGGTACGGGCGAAGGCGACCAGCTCGGCGGTATCGGCCAGCTGCGGCAGGATCTTGGCCGGAACGAAGGACCCGACCTCAATCTCCCGCACCCCTGCCGCCGCCTCTGCGGCGATCCAGGCCTTCTTGGCTTCGGTCGGCATGATCGGGCTGATGCTTTGCAGCCCGTCACGGGGACCGACCTCGGAAATCTCGATGAAGGTACCGGTCATGACTTACCCCTCCGCCTGAACGACGAGACCGCGCGACAGCAGGTCCTGGATGCGGGCCGGGTCGTACCCCAGCTCCGCCAGCACCTCGCCCGTATGCTGACCGGGCTTGGCCAGATCATGCTGAATGGCGGGGCGCTGACCGTCGATTTCCACCGGCAGGGCCGGCAGGCGGATCGGGCGCTGGTCATCGGGCAGATGCAGGTCCAGCAGCCCGCCAGAGGCCGCCAGATGCGCATCATCAAACAGATCCTCCGGCCGGTTGATCGGCGCGAAGGGCAAACCGATCTCCTCCAGCTTGGCCAGCAAGTCGGCCTTGGTGAAACTCTTGAACAGGTCCTGCACGCGCGGGATGATCCGGTCGCGGGCCTGCACCCGGCCATTATTCTTGGCCAGCGTCTCGTCGGCGGCGAAATCGTCCAGGCCGAACGCCTTGCAGAAGCCGACCCATTGCCCGTCGGTGACGACACCGGCAAAGACGGTCTGCTCGTCCTTCGTCTGGAACTGGTCATAGATGGCCCAGGCGGAGATACGCACGGGCATGGGGCGTGCGGCGGTGCCGGTCACGACATACTGGGCCATGTGCTGTCCCACCAGGAACACGCAATTCTCATACAAGGCCGATTTCACGGTCTGACCCCGGCCCAGCGTACCGCGTTGGATCAGGGCGGCCAGCACGCCAATGACACCGAACAGGCCACCGATCACGTCGATTACCGACGCCCCGGCGCGCAGGGGACGGCCCGGCGGACCGGTCATATAGGCAAGGCCGCCCATCATCTGCGCCACCTCATCCAGGGCGGCGCGATGTTCATAGGGACCGGACAGGAAGCCCTTGGCGGAGCAATAGATCAGGCCGGAATTGCGCGCCTTCAGCGCCTCTTCCCCAAAACCCAGCGCATCCATGGCGCCGGGGCGGAAATTTTCGATCAGGACATCGGCCTTGTCGATCAGATCAAAGGCGATCTGCTTGCCTTCCGGCGATTTCAGGTCCACGGACAGGCTGCGCTTGTTGCGGCCATACATGGGGAAATAGCCGGCACCCGAGCCCAGAAGGCGGCGGGTATTGTCGCCCCCGATCGGTTCCACCTTCACCACATCGGCACCCAGGTCACCCAGCACCATGCCCACGGTAGGACCCATGACCATATGGGTAAACTCCACCACCTTCAATCCAGCAAGGGGCAAAGGGGTGGCAGCCTTGTCGTCGTGCGACATGAGAAACCTCGAACGCTGAAAGTCAGAAGAAAAGCCAGGGATTGCGGGCGCGGTAGCTGCCTTCGAAATCCCTGATGGCGGGCAGCCGTTTCAGGGTGACGCCGATGGCATCCAGCCCTTCCAGCAGCATTTCCTTGTCGGCGGGCGCGATGGTAAAGGGCAGCTCCGTGCCGTCAGGCACACGCACACTCTGCGCCGCCAGATCGACGGTCAGGAGTTGCGGTGTCGCCGCCTGCGCCAGCGCCGCCACCGATGGCTCCGGCAGCATCAGCGGCAGAATGCCGTTGCGCACGCAATTGCCCTGAAAGATCGCCCCGAAGCTGGGCGCGATAACGCAGCGGATACCGTAATCCTGCAGCGCCCAGACGGCATGTTCACGTGACGAGCCACAGCCGAAATTCGGACCGGCCAGCAGGATCGGCGCCTTGCGGAAGCAGGGCCAGTTGAGAATGAAATCCGGGTTCTCGACCCTGTTCGCAACGTCGCTGTAGCGCCAGTCGGCGAACATGCCCTCGCCCAACCCCTCCTTCGATACTTTCTTCATCTCCCGTGAGGGGATGATGGCGTCAGTATCGACATTGGCACGGAACAGCGGGGCGGCGATGCCGGTCAGGCGGGTGAACTTTTGCATGATATCACCCCTCCCCCAGAAATGACCGCGGATCGGCGATATGACCGGCAATGGCAGAGGCCGCCACAGTCACGGGACTGGCCAGATGCGAGCGGGTGCCCGGTCCCTGGCGGTTTTCGAAATTGCGGTTGGTGGAGGTGACGACACGCTCCCCCTTGCCGAAATGTTCGCCGCCCGCGAAGAAGCACATGGAACAGCCGCTTTCACGCCATTCAAAGCCGGCGGCCAGGAACACCAGATGCAGCCCTTCGGCCTCTGCCGCCGCCTTCACCTGCATGGAGCCGGGAACGCAGATGGCGCGAACGCCGGTTGCGACCTTCCGCCCCTTCAGCACAGAAGCCGCCGCGCGAAGGTCCGACAGGCGGCTGTTGGTGCAACTGCCGATAAAGGCACCGTCGATGGGCAGACCGATCAGGGCGTCACCCGCCTTCAGGCCCATATATTCCAACGCCCGGCGCCGCGCCTGTGCCGCGGTGGCATCCGCAGCGGTATCGGGATCAGGCACATGACCGGTCAGCGGCACCGCATGCTGTGGACTGGTACCCCAGGTGATGGTTGGCGCGATGGCGGCACAGTCGATGCGGATATCCTTGTCAAAGACCGCATCCGCATCACTGACCAGCCCCTGCCAGTCGGCAATGGCGGCGTCCCACAGATCGCCCGTGGGTGCGAAGGGGCGGCCCTTGACCCAGTCGATGGTCTTGGCGTCAGGCGCCACCAGCCCTGTCCAGGCCGCGAATTCAACGGCCATGTTGCACAGGGTCATGCGCGCTTCCACCGACAGGGCGGACACCGCAGACCCGGCAAATTCGATGGCATAGCCCGACCCACCGCCGGCCCCATGGGCCGCGATCAGGTGCAGGATCATATCCTTTGCGCCTACGCCGGGGGGCAGCGCCCCGTCGAACCGCACACGCATGGTCTTGGGCCGCTTGACCACCAATGTCTGGGTGGCAAGCGCGTGGGCAGCCTCGGTCGATCCGATGCCCCAGGCCAAGGCGCCCAGACCACCCTGCGTGCAGGTATGGCTGTCGGGACAGACCAGCGTGGCCCCCGGCAGGGCGATGCCCTGTTCGGGGGAGACGACATGGACAATGCCCTGGCGGTCGTCACCGATATCGAAGACGCGGATGCCGGCTTCCGCCGCCGCTGCCCGCGTTTCCTGGATGAAGGCGGTGCCGCCGGGCATGATGGTCGTGTCGCTGCGCCCCGGCAGCGTATCGACGATATGGTCCATACAGACAAAGGCGCGGTCGGGATGGCGCACGGCGCGCCCCTGTTCCTTCAACCCTTTCAGCGCCATGGACCCGGTGCGTTCATGCAGCAGCACACGGTCGATATAAAGCAGGTCCGTGCCGTCACCCAGATCGGCGACGCAGTGGCGCGCCCACAGCTTCTCGACAAGGGAAAGGCCCATTTCCTCACCCCCCCGTCGCGGGCCGGGCATCATCGCCGGGCAGGCTTTCCTGGGTGGGGTAACGCCCCATGGTCAGCAGCAGGGCCGCACCGGCCAGCAGGGCGACGGCGCCGTATATCAGGGCCGTGTCGTAATGTCCGCTTTGGACGAACATCCGGCCAAAAATGAAGGGACCGAAACCCGCACCGAAGGCAAAGAAGCCATACATCATGCCGTAAATGGCGCCATAGGACCGCATGCCATAGTAGCGGCTGACCATGAAGGCCAGGATGTCATATTCGACTCCCGCCGCGAACCCGATCAGCAGCACCGCCACAATGGCGGGCATGGCCGTGACCCCATCGCCCGTCAGCAGCAGACAGGCCGCCGCCGGCAGGGCCAGCAGCACAAAAGCCACGCCCGGCGCCCAGAACCGGTCGATCAGCCAGCCGCCGATCAGGCGGCCCGCGATGACCGACGGGCCGATCAGGCTGGCAATCTGCACCGCCTGCTGCGCATCCAGCCCCTTGGAGCCCAGGATCTTTTCCAGATTGGGGATCGGGCCGCCGACGGCGAAGGCGATGGGCACAAAGGCGATGGCCAGCACCCAGAACCGGTAGGTGCGCAGTGCCTGACGCAGGGTGAAGCCGCGATGCGCCACCTTCGCTGGCGCGCCCGTTGCCCCCTTGTCCGTCACGTCACGGAACAGCAGGAACGCAACCGGCAGCGCAAGCAACAACGGCAGCAGTGCCAGGCCGACATAGGCCATGCGCCAGCCGACAACACCGATCAGGTAATTGGCATAGAGCTTGGCGAACGCCCCGAACAGGCCCGTGCCCAGCAACGACAGGCCCAGGGCCAGACCGCGATTGGCGTTGAACCAGTTATTCACGGCCCGCGTCCAGGTGATGGGCAATGTCCCCGCACCCAGCGCCGCCATCAGCATCCAGTTGATGTAGAAAAGCGTCAGCGATCCGTTCGAAAACGCAAAGCCGGCCAGTGTCAGGCCGAAAAGCGCGACAGAGATCAGCACGACACGTCGGACACCGAACTTGTCAGCCGCCATGCCGGCCACCGGCCCCATGACCATGGCCCCAAGGGTCATGATCATCAGCGCCAGCATGATCTGATCGACGCCCCAGCCGAATTCCGCCGACAGCGGCGCCACGAAGACACCCATCGTGTAGAAGGGGATGGGCGACAGCCCGGTCCCGATGCCAAGGGCGGAGGCGGCGACCACCTTCCAGCCTTGCCTGAATTCAGACCGATCGACAGACATGCACGCCCCCGGCTTTAAATGGTATAATGATATGTCTTTATCATGACACCATCAGCCTTCACCAATGGGAATGCTGGCCACCGGGAAATTTTCATCGCCCCATCCACCCAGCGGACAATGGCTGTGCCGCGAATTGCAGCAGCGGCCCCGTCATCCGTCCACAGGATGGAGCATCCCTGTCCACCTGACAGATGAATGCGGGGCCGGCCATTTCAAAACTCGCCAGTCTGTTGGAAACAGGGTCAGTTCACTTATCAGACGGAAAGACGATACGATGCGGTTCGAGCCGACGATGGTGCGGGAAGAGAAGACGGCCCGCCAATTGTTTGAACAGGTGAAGGCCAACCCCGCCCGCGCGAAGTTCGGCTTCGGCAGCCGGGTCGCCATCGTGAATGTCGATTTCCAGCAGGCCTATACGCGGCCCGACCTGTTCCCCAAGACCGCCTATGTCACCGACCCGGATCAGATCGCGCATGTGAACCGGATCAGTGCGGCCGCCCGCCGGCTGGGTATGCCCGTGATCTGGACCCGCGTGATGTACAAGCCCGATGCAGGCGATGCCGGCGTCTGGGGGACCCGCACCAACACGCCCGACAGCCTGCAGAACATCAAGGCCGGCAGCGACCGCCACGCCTTCGATCCGCGCGTGGAAATCGACCCTGCCGTGGACTTCGTCTTCGACAAGCGGATGCCATCGGCCTTTTTCGAAACGCCGCTGCCCAGCTATCTGGTCTGGCACAAGGTCGATACGGTGATTGTGACGGGCGGCAGCACGTCGGGCTGCGTGCGCGCCACGGCAGTGGACAGCCTGTCCCATGGCTATCGCACCATCGTTGCGGAGGAATGCGTGGCCGACAAGCATGAAAGCTATCACTACGCCAACCTGACCGACCTGCTGCTGAAATATGCCGACGTCGTGAATGTGGCGGAAGTGGACGCCCATCTGGCGGCCCTGGCCGGTTGAGCGGGAGGACGGAAGTGATGCACAGCGATCCCAATCTGTACGATTTCTGGCCCTACCGCGACCGGCCCAAGATCACCTGGCCGGGGAATAAGAAGGTTGCCTTCTGGGTGGCCCCGAATATCGAGTTCTATGAGTTGGACCCGCCCATCAACCCGTCGCGCAAGCCCTGGGGCCGGCCGCATCCCGACATCGTGCCCTATTCCGCCCGCGACTGGGGCAACCGGGTCGGACATTGGCGGCTGATGGAGGTGATGGACGAGTTCAATGTGCGCGGCAGCATCAGCCTGTCCGTCGCCATGCTGGACCATCACCCGGAAATCATCCGCGCCTGCGTGGACCGTGACTGGGAATTCTTCAGCCACGGCATCTATAACACCCGCTATTCCTACAACATGAATGAGGCGCAGGAACGCGCCGTGCTGGAGGACAGCATCAAGTCCGTGATGGACGCGACGGGGCAGCGGATTCGCGGATATCTGGCACCCGCACTGACCCATACCGAGCGTACGCTCGACCTGCTGGCCGAGTACGGCTTCTGGTATAGCTGCGACCTGTTCCAGGACGACCAGCCGCAGCCCGTAAAGGTGAAGGGCGACAACCGTCTGATTTCCATGCCCTACAGCCTGGAGGTCAATGACGTCATCACCTATGGCATCTATCACCAGAGCCCGCGCGCCTATGCCGATGCCCTGATGCGCCATTTCGACCAGTTGCTGGAGGAAGGGGCGGACACAGGCACCGTCATGTGCATCCCGCTGCACGCCTATCTGGTCGGCCATCCCCACCGGATCGGGCCGTTCCGGGAGGCCTTGCGCTATATCACCAGCCACCGTGACGATGTCTGGGTGACGACGGCCAAGGAAATCGCCGAGTTCTATAGGACCAACCATTACGACCAGACCCTGGCCGACATCGCCCGGCGCGGTGATGCGCGGCCCGGCACCGGTTTCAACCCGCAGGGGGGCCTGTGATGAGCATCCTGCCCGACAGCTATTTCACCTATGCCAAGCGTCATGCCGGCCCGGACCATGATCATTATCCGGCATCGCCCATCATCAACCGCACGCCCATCACCCTGCCGGGTGGGGCGAAGCTGGGCCTGTGGGTATTGGTCCCGCTGGAATTCTTCCCCCTGAACCCATCGGGGCAGCCGTTCAAGGCGCCGGGCGCCATGCAGACGCCCTATCCGGACCTGCGCCATTACACCACCCGTGATTATGGCAACCGCGTCGGTGCCTATCGCCTGCTGACACTGTTCGGCAAGCTGGGCCTGCGCGCCACCTTCGCGGTGCAGGGTGCGGTCGCAGAACGCTATCCGGGACTGGTGCGGGATGTCCTGTCGGATGGGCATGATATCTGCGCCCATGGCTGGGACACGGACAGCCTGCACCATTCCGGCCTGTCGGCAGAGGTGGAGGATGGCTATATCACCCGCACCCTGGACGCGGTCCAGACGGCCTGCGGGTATCGCCCCGACGGGTGGTTGAGTCCGGGACGGGCCGAGGGCTTTGCCACGCCGGCCCGGCTGGCGGCCAAGGGGATAAGCTGGTTCGCGGATTGGGCACATGACGAACTGCCCACCCGGTTCCGGACGGAGGCGGGCGATTTGGCGGCCCTGCCCCTGTCCAACGAGTTGGACGACTGGCAGATCCTGATCAACTACACACGGCCGGAGCATGAATGGGCCACGCAGGTGGCGGATGCCGCCGATTGGCTTCTGGATGAGGCGGGCCGGTTCAACAGCCCGCGCCTTCTCACCCTGACCGTGCGCCCCTATGTCAGCGGCCTGCCCTATCGCGTCAAGGCGTTGGGCGACAGTCTGAAGGGCGTGCTGGACCGCGCCGGGGCCGCCGGTGTGACGCCGCGCGACCTGACACGCGCCCTGTCGGCATGAGGACGGAACGCTCCCGACCGCAACGCCATCCTTGTGCGGCAGGCATAAGATGCGGATAAGTCGGGAGCATTCCCTTCCCATGCCCCCTGGACGCCCCTTCATGGACCAAGAATTGACCCCGGCGGGATTGAGCCCGGATCAACTGGACCCCAGCGCACCGGTCCCGCTCTATCACCAGATCTATCTGGTGCTGCGGGAGAAAATCCGCACGGGCGAATTCCCGGCCCATTCGGTGATCCCCGGCGAACAGGAACTGGCCCGGCTTTTCGATGTGTCGCGCATCACGGTGAAACGCGCGCTGAACGAACTGGCGGCCCATGATCTGGTCAGCCGGCATCGCGGGCGCGGCACAATGGTCACCGCATCCGCCGCCCTGCCCCAGGTCCATGGCAGTTTCGACAATCTGATCGACAGCCTGAAGACCATGGGGCTGGAGACGCAGGTGCAGGTGCTGGAACTGGCCGATATGCCGGCCCCGCCCGCCGTGGCGGCGTTGCTGGACATGGAAGCGGGCACCCCGGTGCAGCGCGCCGTGCGCCTGCGCAAACTGTCGGGCGAACCGTTCAGCTATCTGATCCAGTACATGCCCACCGATATCGCCGCCCGCATCAGCCGGGAGGAGATGGAAAGCATCCCCACCCTGGTCCTGCTGGAACGGGTCGACGCCACCCCGCATGAGGCGGAGCAATGGATCACCGCGGTCGCCGCCGAACCGCAGATGGCCGCCGCCCTTGACCTCGCCTCCGGATCGCCCTTGCTGCGGGTGGAACGGGTGATGCGGGACAAGGATGGCCGCGCGGTGCAGCTGATCCATGCCCACTACCGGCCCGACCGCTTCAAATACCATATGCGTTCCACCCGCAAATCCGCCGGAAGCTGGCGCGCGGACGGGTGAGAGACAGAGACAAGGTGTGACATGTCCGACAAGGTTATTCTGCGCCGCGACGCCGATGGCATCGGTCGCCTGATCCTGAACCATCCTGCCAAGCGTAATGCCCTGTCGCAGGAAATGTGGCGGCTGGTGCGTGTGCGCCTGGATGAGGCGGCGGCGGACCCCGCCATCCGCGTGCTGGTGGTGCAGGGGGCAGAGGGAACCTTTGCCGCAGGGGCCGATATTTCCGAATTCGAAGCCGCCTATGAAACGCGCGAAGGCACCGCTGCCTATGCCGGCGACATTGCCGGGGCCATGAACGGGCTGGCCGATTTCGTGAAGCCGACCATCGCCATGATCCAGGGGGCCTGCGTGGGCGGCGGGCTGGGCCTGGCCCTGGCCTGCGACCTGCGCTTTGCCGCATCCGACGCCCGCATGGGCATCACGCCTGGTAAGCTGGGTCTGGTCTATCCGCTGGGCGACACCAAGCGGCTGGTGCAGGCGGTGGGGCCGTCCCATGCCAAGGACCTGCTGTTCACCGGTCGCCTGCTGGGTGCCGACGAAGCGTTTGCCATGGGGCTGGTCAACCGGGTGACAGCGGTCGACGCGCTGGAAAGCGCAGTGCTGGATTATGCCGGACAGATCACAGCGGCCAGCCAGTACACGGCACGCGCCACCAAGCGGATGATCAACCGCGTGCTGGGCGGGCAACTGACCGACAATGCGGCGACGGTGGCGGAATTCCTGGACGCCATCGAGGGCGAGGATTTCATCGAAGGCCGCAATGCCTTCCGTGAGAAGCGGAAGGCCAACTTCACATTCGGGTAACGATGAGCGTTTCTATTCCCGCTCCCGGTTGAAGCTCATCGAATAGACGAAGCGGTCGGCGGGATGAATGCTCTCGCTGGCCAGGAACAGCACGCCCTTGGCATCGTGATAGGTGCGGCGGGTGCGCAGGGCCGCCGTGCCCGGTTCACAGCCCAGCAGGGCAGCGTTGCGGCTGTCCAGCACCATGGCGCTGATCTGCTGGTCGATGCGGCTGGGTGTCAGGCCGAACCGGGCCTCGATCGCGTCGGCAACGGTTGGCGTCTCCTCGATCTCTGCCTGCAAGGGTGCGCAATCGGTGCGGATCAGGATGCGGGTCAGGCCCACCACCTTCGCCCCGTCGCGGCGCAGGCCGCGCAATTCCCGCCAGTCACCCGGCAGCAGGCCAAGATCACGGGCCATGCCATCGGCGGGTGCGGGGACATAGGCCAGGATGGTCAGCCGGGCGGTGCGGGCATATTGCAGCAGATCCTGAAATCCCCCCAGCGGCTGCACGAACAGGGCCGGCTCCGCACTGGCCGCCACCACGGTGCCCGCCCGGCGCTTGCGAGTCACCAGACCGGCATCCGTCAGCAGGCGCAGCGCGTCGCGGGCCGTGTGGCGGGAAATGCCATGGGTGGCACAAAGCTCCTGCTCCGTCGGCAGAAGGTCGCCGACCTTGTAGGTGCCGCTGGTGATGGCGGCACGCAGCATCTGGGCGATCTGCTGGTATCGGGGAACGGCCACGCTGCGCTTTCCTTATCTGCGGACGGGGGATGAAAGCCTCCGCAAGGCCGCTTCGTCAACCGTGACCGGGACTCCGCATCTCCACCTGTCGGACGGGCGGCATGAAAACCGTCCCGTCCCGCCATCGCATGGCTGTTTGATGCCGGGAAGCATGGTACGGAGTTTTGTCCGGACAAATAGGGTCATGATGATGCTGATCGCCCAGTTCGCCGACCATCTTTCCCGCCCGGTTCCCACCGCGATGCGGCGGCGCACGGCTGTTCATCTGCTGGATTGGGCGGGATGTGCCGTGATCGGCGCGGCAACACCGGTTGCCGACACGCTTGCCGCTGTCTTCCTGGACGGTGCGGACGGTCCCTGTACCGCGATCGGCCGCGCGCATGGCGCGGGGGCGGAAGCGGCGGCGCGGTATAACGGCGCGCTGGGCAACATCTATGAAATGGATGACGTGGACAAGCGGGCAAGGGTGCATCCCGGCCCCATCGTCATCCCCGCCGCCCTGGCCCTGGCCCAGGCGACCAACACCAGTGCCGATGCCCTTCTGGATGCCATTGTGCGCGGGTATGAGGCGGTGATCCGCCTGGGCCGCGCGTTGGGCGACGGGCATTACCGCGTCTGGCATACCACAGCCAGTGCCGGAACGGTGGGGGCGGCGGCGGCCTGCGCCAGCCTGCTGGGCCTTGACCGCGACGGCATGGCCCAGGCCATGGCGCTGGCCATCACGCGTACCGGCGGCCTGTGGGAGACACGCAACGACCCACGGTCCAGCGCCAAGCAGGTGCATAATGCCCAGGCTGCGGGTGACGGGCTGCTGGCCGCGCGCATGGCCGCCGCCGGCCTGCGGGGACCGGCACAGATACTGGAGGGCAAGGAAGGGCTGTTCGCGGCCACGGCCCCTGGCGCCATGCCCGCGGACCTTCTGGCCGGGATCAGTCCGGCGGGATGGTGCATCACCGATGTCAGCCTGAAGCCCTGGCCCGCCTGCCGCCACGTTCATCCGGTGATCGACGCGGCCCTGGCCCTGCTGTCCAAAACGGGGCGTGAAGGGCTGGACCTGCGGGAGGTGCGGGGGATCGCCATTCAAACCTATGGCGATGCTATCCGCTTTTGCGACCGGCCCGCACCGCGCACTGTGATTGAGGCAAAATTCTCGCTCCAGCATGTGGTGGCTGTCAGCCTGCTACACGGTCCCCCGCCGCTTTCGGCCTTCGACCCGCCGATGATTGCCGACCCTGCTGTGGTCGAATTGCGGTCGCGGGTAAAGGTGACGGTGGGCGAACCCTATGCCAGGGCCTATCCCAATCATTTCGGGGCACGGGTGGTCGTCAACCTCATCAATGGCGACCTGCTGGTGCATGAACAGCCGGACGCCCTGGGCGATCCGGAAAACCCGCTCTCCATCGACCGCACCATCGACAAGGCACGCGGCCTGATGCAGGCAGCGGGGATGGGGGCGGCGGAGATCGGCATGCTGGTGACGGAATGCCTGGAACTGGCGGAAGGCCGCCCCCTGCCCACGCAATGGCCGGGGCGTTTGACGGGAGAAGCCGCATGACCGCATCGCAAATCATGGCCCGCCACGCCTTGTCGGTGGAATGGGTCACGCTGCCCGAACCGGCCCGCGACGCGGTTCGCACCTTCCTTCTGGATACGCTGGGGGTGGGGATCGCGGGGGCCAAAGCGGCGTTTGCGCCGGAGATCGGTGCCGTGGCACAGGCATGGGGCGGGGATGGCCATGCCCCCATCCTGGGGCGCGGATATCGATTGAGCCCGCCACAGGCGGCCTTCATCAATGCCTTTCAGATCCATGCCCAGGAATTTGACTGCGTGCATGAAGTCGCTGTGCTGCATCCGCTGGCCACCATCCTGGCCGCGATGATAGCCGATACGGCACGCCAGCCCCTGCCCGTGACGGGGGCGGAGTTCGGCGCGGCACTGGCCGCCGGTGTCGATATCGCCGTCACGCTGGGTCTTGCCGCCAAGACACCCCTTAAATTCTTCCGCCCGGCCACGGCGGGGATTTTCGGCTGTGTGGCGGCCATGGCCCGGCTGCGGCGACTGGATGTCGATACGACATGCAACGCCTTTGGCCATGCCCTGGCCTTTGCGTCGGGCACCATGCAAGCGCATGTGGAGGGCAAGCCCGGCCTGCCGATCCAGGTGGCGCACGCGGCCCAGGCCAGCCTGATGGCGCTGGATCTGGCGATGGCCGGCATACCCGGCACGGCGGCCAGTATCGACGGTCCCTTCGGCTATCTGGCGATGTTCGAGACGGCAACCGACCTGCCGCCGCTGCTGGACCGGCTGGGCAAGGATTGGCGCATCGCAGAGGTCAGCCACAAGCCGTTTCCCACGGGCCGCGCCGCGCATGGGGGGATCGTCGCCCTGCAGACGCTGATGCGCGACCATGGGTTGACCGCCGCTAATCTGGAAAGCCTGACCTACACCGCGCCGCCGCTGATCCAGCGGTTGGTGGGCCGTCCCCTGCCCGCATATCCGGCGGCACTGACGGCCAATTACGCACGGCTGTGCTTTGCCTGGCTGGGTGCGGTCGTGCTGACGCGCGGCACCGTCGGCCTGTCGGATTTCGCGGGAAGCCGCCTGTCGGACCCGGCGCTGCATGCGCTGGGCAGCCGGATCAAGGTGGTGGCGGATGACAATCCCGACCCCGCCGCCTTCACCCCCGGTATCGCGGAAGCGACACTGACCGATGGACGCATCGTGCAGGCCCATATCGACAGCCAGCTGGGCAGTCCCATGACGCCCTTGAGCCGGGAACAGCATCTGCGGAAATTCCGCGCCTGTCTGGATTTCGCCGGTGCCGCCGATCTGGCCGACCCGTTAATCCAGGCCATCGACGATCTTCAGGACCAGGCCGATATGGCCCGTCTGCTGCGCCGCGCCGCCGGCCTGTCAGACTGATATCAAGGGAGCAATTTTGCCATGGACGGGCACAAGACCTATTTCAACGCCGTGGACTGGGATGCCCTGCAGAAGGACCATCCGATCGGTGACAATTTCGTACGGTTTGCCACGCAGACCAGCAGGGACGCGCTGACCGCGCATCAGAACCGCCTGTTCATGCGCTGCGTCGCCCGCGCCTGGGCCACGCCCTTCTATCAGCGCCTGTGGGGCAAGGCCGGGATCGAGAAGGGCGACATCCGCTCCATCGCCGATCTGCCGCGCCTGCCGATGTTCGACAAGTCGGACATCATGGCCAGCCTGGAAATCGCCCCGCCCTTTGGTGATTTCTCCGGTTTCTCCAGCTACCCCGCCGGGGAGCGGCCGCCCGTCGTGTTCCACACGACCAGCGGCACCACGGGCAAGCCGCAGGTCCTGCTGTTCGGGGCCAAGGGGCGCGAGGCGCAGAACCTGCTTCTGGGCCGGCTTTACCGGTTCCAGGGCATGCGGCCCGACGATGTGGTCCATTCCGTCTATGGTCACGGCATGATCAATGGCGGCCATTATGTCCGCGAAAGCGTGCTGCACTGGACCTCCTCCATCTTCATGTCGGCGGGTACGGGCGTGGAAACACGGTCGGCGCAGCAGGTGCAATTGATGAAGGAGTTCGGGGCGACCGTGATTGTCGGCTTCTCCGACTACATCAAGAAGCTGGCCGAGGTGGCGCGGGAGAACGGGATCGACCCCGTCCGCGACCTGAATATCCGCATGATCTCCGGCCATCTGGGTAAGGAGGACAAGGCGGGCCTGTCGGCGGCCTGGGGCGGGGCGGAGTGCTTCGACTGGTACGGCGTGGGGGATACGGGCTGTATCGCCGGCGAAGGGCCGGACCGTGACGGTCTTTATGTCATGGAGGATGCGCAAGTCCTGGAAGTTTGCGACATCGACACGGGCGCGCCGGTGGCCGATGGCGCCCTGGGCGACATGGTCGTCACCTGCATCTATAAGGACGATATCCACCCCATCATCCGCTTCAACACCCATGACGTGACGCAGGTGCGTACCGGTGCCTCCAGCATCGGTGTCGGTTTCAAGCGGATTGAGGGGTTCCTGGGCCGGTCGGACAATATGGTGAAGATCCGGGGCATCAATATCTTCCCACAGGCCATCGGCCCCATGCTGAACGGCGTGGCCGGCATCACGGGCGAATATATCTGCAAGGCCGTGCGCGATGCCGCCGGACGGGATGAGTTCATTGTCATTGCCGAGACGAACGCGGCCGGCAATGACCGCCAGGATGTGGCGGAACGCAGCCGCGCCGTCCTGAAACAGAAGATCGGAATTGAGGTGGGGGTCGAACTGGTCGATCACCGCGCCACCGCCGGCCTGACCCAGATCGACGTGCGGCAGAAGCCGATCCGCCTGATTGATGAGCGGTACAAATGAGCGACGCCATCCTTTCCGCCGGCATTACCGGCCTGCCCGACCTGTACCGGCGGGGCGACGCCGACGCCCTGTCTGTCACCCGCTGCTATCTGGACCGGATCGCAGCACTGGACGGGCATATCCGCGCCTATAATCAGGTACTGTCCGACCGTGCCCTGGCGGCGGCGGCGGCATCGGCCCGGCGCTGGCAGGAAGGCAAGCCCCTATCGACGATTGACGGGGCACCGATGGCCGTCAAGGCGAACATCGCCGTGGAGGGTGCCTTCTGGCATGCCGGCATCGGCGCCTACCGCGACCGGGTGGCGCAACAGGATGCCGAATGCGTGGCGCGGCTGCGCGCGGCGGGTGCCGTGATTCTGGGCACCGTCAACATGCATGAAGGGGCCCTGGGCGCCACGACCGACAATGTCTGGTTCGGGCGCACGCAGAACCCGTTGCGCGACGGATACACGGCTGGCGGCTCCAGCGGCGGATCGGCGGCATCCGTGGCCGGCGGGCTGGCTGCGGCGGCGTTGGGGTCCGACACTATGGGATCGGTGCGCATTCCCAGCGCCTATTGCGGCATCGTGGGCTACAAGCCGGCGCGGCATGCCATCAGCCTGGATGGCGTCATCCCGCTGTCCACCACGCTGGACCATGTGGGCGTGCATGCGCGGTCGCTGGCCGACTGTACCCTGCTGGCCGCCCATGCCGGAGACCGACGGGCGCTGATGCCGGTGGATATTGCGGGCCTGCGGCTTGCCATTCCGGACTGGCGCGCCCGTGTGGACGCACCGGATTTCACCTGGAAGGCGCGGGAGGAAGCGGCGACCCTGCTGCTGCTGAACGGCCTGAAACGGGTAATGTCCGACATGCCGGGTTATCAGCCCGGCCAGGCCCGCCGCCTGGGCCTGCTGGTGTCGGAGGTGGAGGGGTTGAACGCCCATGCCGACCGGCTGGCACAGGGGGAGGATGGCTTCTCACCGGAATTCCTAGGCCTGCTGCGCTGGGGCGGGCGGCAGCCGGCAACGAAGCTGGCCGCCGCCTATCAGGGGCTGGACGCAATCCGCACCGGCGGCAGCGCCTGGCTGGAAGAGGTGGATGTGGTGCTGCTGCCCACGGCACCGCAGACCGCGTTCCCCTTTGAGGCTCCGGTGCCGGCCAATCAGGCGGATTTCACCGCACTGGCCGATTTCATTGGCTGCCCCGCCGTCGCCATGCCCTTTGGCACGGCCCCCGACGGGTTGCCCTTGTCGGTGCAGGTGATGGGCCGGGACGCGGCAACCGTGCTGGCCGCCGCCGCCTGTCTCGCCTGAGCCCCATTGCGACCGCCTAGTGGACAGGCGTGGTGTCAGGCTTGAGCGGTTTCCAGGCCAAACACATCATCCGCCGAACGACCAACGCTCAAAGTTCCGACCCATCCCTGAAAGAAACCCGTGGAACCCCGGTTCTTCACGGAGGGGCGGAGCTTTGCGTGCAAGGCGGGCCGACAAGTGCCCGGCATGCTTTCTGGGACCATGTTTCGACTGGGAGACAAGAATGAAGGAAGTAAAGTTCAAGCCCCCGTTCGGCGCGTCGCGCCTGGCCATCACCATGGCCATCGGGGCATCCGTGCTGACGTCCGGCGCCCACGCGCAGGAGACAGCCAAGACCAGCAGCGGGGAAACCATGCAGCTGGAAGAAATCATCGTGACCGCCCGCAAGCGGTCCGAAAACATCCTGAAGACCCCTGTTTCCGTCACCGCCGTCACGGCGGAAGAGGTGGAGCAGCGGGGCATCACGTCCGTTCAGAACCTGTCCGAACAGACGCCCGGCTTCAACATCAACAATAACAGCAGCGGTCGCGGCGACCGGTCGTTCCAGCAGCTGATCCTGCGCGGCTTCACGCCGGCATCGACCGACAGCACGCCCGTCGCCACCTTCATCGACGGCGTTCCGGTTTCCTCCCCCACCGCCGTGATGAGCGTTTCAAGTCCGGAACGCATCGAGCTGCTGCGCGGGCCGCAGTCGGCCTATTTCGGGCGTAACACCTTTGCCGGCGCCCTGAACGTGGTGAACAAGGAACCGGGCAACGACTATGCCGGCAGCCTGACCACCATGATCGGCACCCGCAACACCCGCCGCGTTCAGGCCGAGTTGGAAGGTCCGCTGGTTGAGGACAAGCTGTCCTTCCGCGTTGCCGGCGATTACAACGCCAAGGACGGCACGTATAAGAACTACGCCAACCCGTCCGTGACCCTGGGTGACCAGTCATCGCGCAATGCTAACCTGCTGCTGGTGGCGACGCCGACCGAGAACCTGACGATCAAGGCGTTCGGAATCCTGTCCCATGACAAGGATGGCCCCGCCGCCCTGGGTCTGATCAGTGCGCGCGCCATCACGGACAGCACGGGCCGCGTTGTGGTACCGGCGCAGGCGAACTGCACCCTGGGCGGGTTCAATCCGTTCATGTGCGGTACCGTTCCGTCCCTGCCTACCACCACGCCCGCCGGCAATTACAATGTCGACAGCTTCGTGCGTAACGCGCTGGCCGTGACGACCAACCGTCTGATCGACCCGAGTGACAGCGTTGACAGCTACGGCCTGGTGCGTGACTACCGCCACGCGCATCTGGTGGTGGATTACGATATCCCCGACACCAACTTTACCATCAGCTCGCTGACCGGCATCAACCACGAGGAATGGGGCTCGCTGTCGGATATCGGCAATTACGACAGCTCCGGCATCGCCAACCCGGCCTATACCGCCACCAACGGCCTGCGCTCCTATTTCAGCTCGGCCTATCTGGTGGAGAATATCTCCAAGGATATCTCCCAGGAACTGCGCACCAGCTACGATGACGGCGAGGCGCTGCGCTTCGTCGCCGGCGTGTCCTATCTGGGTGCGAACGGCAAGCGGACCGTCGATACCCTGGACAACATGATCCTGAACCGTCAGGTCACGCCGTCCGGCAAGACGGAATCCAAGACCTATGGCGGCTTCTTCGGCGTCACCTACGACATCACCGACAAGCTGACCGCCAGCGTTGAAGGCCGTTATCAGATCGACAAGCTGTACGCCTATATCTCGCCGCTGGCCGATGCCGTGGTCACCGACCCCACCTTCGTGCCGGTTGGCACCTACAAGGCCGGGTCGAAGCTGGCGGAACAGACCTATAAGAACTTCCTGCCCCGCGTGATCGCCCAGTATCAGTGGACCGATCAGGTCATGACCTATGCCTCCGTGGCCAAGGGCGTGAACCCGGCATCGCTGAATTCCGGTGTGACCACCTATACCGGTCAGGCCGCGACCATCGCCAAGACGCTGGGCATCGACCTGTTCGTCAGCCCGGAAAAGGTCACCACCTACGAAATCGGCCTGAAGGGCACCGCCGTCGACAACCGTCTGCGTTATGCCTTTGCCGCCTATTACTCGCAGTGGCGGGATCAGCTGAACCAGGTCATCCAGACCTTCGTGACGCCCACCGGTGGTTTCGGCAGCGTGTTCGGCACCATCAACAGCGGCAATTCCGACATGAAGGGCCTGGAATTTGACGGCTCTTTCCGCGTTACCAACATGATCACGCTGACGGCAGCCGGCGCGCTGAACGACAGCAAGATCAAGGATTACAACGCCCCGCTGGTCACCTTCCTGGTCGGCAGCACCGATTTCTCCGGCAATGAACTGCCGGCGACGTCCAAGTATTCGGCCTCCGGCGGCGTCATGTTCAATGGCGAGTTCGATCAGTGGGAAGATGCCAGCTGGTTCGCGCGCGTCGATTACAACTACAAGTCCGGCGTCTGGTCGGATGTGGCCAATGTCGTGAAGACGCCCGAAAGCCACATCTTCAACGCCCGTGCCGGCGTGACGGTTGGTGCCGTGTCGGTCGATGTGTTCGCCAACAATGTGTTCGACAGCCGTCGTTACACCACGGCCAGCGACAATATCCTGTTCCAGCCGACCATTGGCTTCACCTACTCGACGCTGAATGTCGGTCTGCGTGAAGGCCGTACCCTGGGCATCCAGGCGAAGTACAAGTTCTGAGCATAAAGTCACGCCCCTGGGGACAACCTTGTCCCTGGGGGTGATTTTTGAGGCCACACCACGCCTTACTAGGAGCGATCATGCGCCAGCTTTTACTGTCCGCTGTTGCCGCCCTGCCGCTTGTCCTGGCAGCCCTGCCGGCCCAGGCGGCCCAGCCCGCCTGTGAAGCCCGGACCTTCTTCCAGCCGCCGCTGGAATATCAATCGGTCGAACATCTGCCCGACGGCCGCGTCACCTTCCGCCTGTGTGCCAAGGACGCCAAGGAAGTCGTCGCCCTGCCGCAGGAAATGAACAGCGTCCCCATGGGCATGGACGGCAAGCCGCCGGGCCTGCCCATGACCAAGGATGCCGATGGCTACTGGTCGGTGACCACGACGGGCGCCGTCGATGCCGGCGTCTATACCTATGTCTTCAAGGTGGACGGCATGCGCATCGCCGATCCGCGCGGCACCCGCTTTGCCGAAGCTTTAGGTGGCGTGCAATCGATTGTGCAGTTGACGGGTGACGGCAAGTCCAACCAGTTCTACAAGGCCGAGGTGCAGCACGGCGTCGTGTCCGTGGTCGAGTATCCGTCCTCCACCCTGGGCATCACGCGCCGCGCCCATGTCTATACCCCGCCGGGGTATGAGGCGGGGGGCAAGGATCGTTACCCAGTCCTTTATCTGGTCCATGGCTACAGCGACAGCGACGATGCCTGGACCACCAAGGGCAATGCCAATTACATCCTGGACAACCTGATCGCGGCGGGTAAGACCAAGCCGATGATCATCGTCATGCCGTATGGCCACACGCCGACGCGTGAAGGCGTGCAGGGCATGGAGAATACCGATTTCGGCAGCGACCTGCACAAAGACCTGATCCCCTTCATCGACAAGCATTTCCGCACCCAGGCGGCGGCCAAGACCCGCGCCATGGTCGGCCTGTCGATGGGTGGGGCGCACACGATCCAGTTCGGCCTGCCGCGCGCGGACGTGTTCGGGTCCATCGGCGTCTTCTCTATCGGCATGCTGTCGGCGGAACAGACGGCGAATTACCGCAAGGTCAATGACGCCGCCCTGAAGGCCCGTGCCAAGGCCGGCGGTCTGGTCTTCTATGCCGTCGGCAAGGAGGATTTCGTCATCCAGATGGCGCCGCCCTTCCGCCAGATCCTGGCCGATTACGGTATCAAATATACCTATGTCGAAAGCGGCGGCGGCCACACCTGGACCAACTGGCGCGCCTATCTGGAACAGATTGCACCGCTTCTGTTCAACTGACGGTCAGACGCACCGAACAGACAAGTCACGGCCTTCCCCGTCGCGTATCGGGGAAGGCCGTTTTCATTTGCAAAGGGGATCGCCGATCATGGCCACCGATCTGAATGCCGACTATGCCCAGGCCGGGTTCGGCAACCGCCTTGGCTGGGGCAAGCGCCCGGCCCTGCTGATCATCGATTTCGTGAATGCCTATCTGGACCCCGCCTGCCCGCTCTATGCCGGGGTGGAAAAGGCGCTGGCGGGGGCGGTCACGCTGCTGACCGCCGCGCGCGCCGCCGGCATTCCGGTCTTCCACACCAATGTCGCCTATACGCCCGGTGGCGTGGATGGCGGGGTGTTCTTCCGCAAGGTGAAGGCCCTGTCCTGTTTCGAACGCGGCCTGCATCCGCACTGGGCATCGTTCGCAGAGGGGCTGGAACCGGCGGCGGGCGAACCGGTGATCACCAAGCAATATGCCAGTGCCTTTTTCGGCACCTCGCTGGCCTCTACCCTGGCGTCCAGCGGCATCGACACGCTGCTGATTTCCGGCCTGTCCACTTCGGGCTGTGTCCGCGCCTCGGCGCTGGATGCCTGTCAGCATGGGTTCGTGCCGCTGGTGGTGCGCGAGGCTGTGGGCGACCGCGATGCCCGCGTGCATGACGCCAACCTGTTCGACCTAAACGCCAAATATGCCGATGTGATCGGCCTTGAAGAGGCGATTGCGCAGTTGGCAAAGCGCTGAAAAGAAAAGGGCCGGCGGAATATAGCCGGCCCCTCCATCGCTTACGGCTTCATCGCCCGCTTGCTGACCTTGGCGGTGCCGGTCAGGGCGGCCTTCTCCGCGGATGGCCCCACGGTCACCTCATAGGTGCCGCCCGCGACACGCCATTGCCGGCCCGCCTCGTCAAAGTTCGCCAGCAGGCGCGGATCAGCCTTCAGCGTTACCGTCCGCGTCTCACCCGGCTTCAGATCGACCTTGTCGAAGCCGATCAGGCGCTGCAGCTTCACACCACCGGCCCCGGTCAGATAGACCTGTGGCGCATCCTTGCCGGCCACAGCGCCAGTATTGGTGACGCGGAAGCTGACGGTCAGCGTGTCACCACCCTTCACCGACAGCTTGTCATAGGCGAAACTCGTGTAGGACAGGCCGTGGCCGAAGGGGAACAGCGGCTTCATGCCCAGGGCGGCAAAGCGGCGGTAACCGACATCGGCCCCTTCATCATAGACCACATCGAACTGCTGCTTCTTGGGCAGACCCCAGCCGGGCAGGTCGCGGCGCGGATACTGGTCCGGGCTGGCCGGGAAGGTCAGCGGCAGGCGACCCGACGGGTTGACCCGACCGGTCAACACATCGGCGATGGATTCCCCACCCTTCTGCCCGCTGTACCAGGCGGCGACCACGGCCCCAACCTTGTCCAGCCAGGGCATCAGGACCGGGCCACCGGTCTGCAGCACCACGATGCTGTTGGGATTGGCGGATGCCACCGCCTGGATCATCTCATCCTGGCCCTGCGGCAGCGACAGGTCATAGGCGTCCAACGCCTCCGCCATCCACTGGTTGGCAAAGACGATGGCGATATCCGCGGCCTTGGCGGCGGCCGCCGCCTCTGCCGGGTAGCGCCCGTCTGCGAAGGTAATCGTGGCTTCCGGCAGGGCGGCGCGCAGGGCCTTCAGCGGGGAGGAGGCGTGGAAAACCTGCCGCCCCCACATGGCCATGGGCCCGTCACCGCCGATCGGCACCACGCGGGCATTGCCGCCGATGCCCGTCACCTGCGATGAACCCGCACCCGACAGCACGCCGGCATCCGCCTGCCCGCCGATCACCACGATCTTCTTACCGGCCCCACCGTTGAGCGGCAGGATGCCCTTGTTGGCCAGCAGCACGATGCCTTCATCGGCCACCTTCTTCGCCACCGCTGCATGGGCAGCGGCGTCGATCTGCGGCTTCACCGGCTTGCCGTCAAACAGGCCGGCGGCGAACATGGAACGCAGGATACGGCGCGACATGTCGGACAGGCGCGCCTCCGGCACCGTGCCGGCCAGGGCCGCCTGTTTCAGCGGTTCGCCGAACCATATCTGCTTGTCCAGTTGCTCGCCCGACTGCTGATCCAGGCCCTTGATGGCATAGTCGGTGGCGTGGACCGCCCCCCAGTCCGACATGACCCAGCCCTTATAGCCCCAATCCCCCTTCAACACGCCGTTCAGCAGGTGATCATTGCCGCAGGAATAATCGCCATTCACCAGATTATAGGCACACATGACGGAGCCGGGCTGGCCCTTCTCAATGGCGATCTGGAAGGCCAACAGGTCGCTTTCGCGGTGGCCGGCCTCCTTGATGATGGAATTGGCGTAAAAGCGGCCCGTCTCCTGCCCGTTCAGGCTGAAATGCTTGACGGTGGAGATGATGTTCTGGTCCTGGATGGCCTTGATGCTTTCCCCGGCCAGAATGCCGGCCAGCCACGGGTCCTCCCCCAGATACTCAAAATTGCGGCCATTGCGCGGGTCGCGGGCCAGATTGACGCCACCGGCCAGCAGCACGTTGAAGCCCCGCGCCGCCGCCTCCTTGGCGATCATGGCGCCACCTTCATAGGCAAGCCGGGGATTGAAGCTGGCGGCCAGCGCCAGGCTGGCCGGAAGGGCGGTGGCGGTATCGCCGGGCCGCACCTCACCGGGATTGCTGATGCCCAGGCTGGCGTCGGTTTCCGTCAGTGCCGGAATGCCCAGGCGCGGCACGCCAGGGATGAAGCCGGCCCCGCCGACCGACCCCGCCGGAATGGGCGGACCGCCGGGAAAGGTGAGCGCCATCGGCCCATGCAGCCGACCGATCCGCTCATCAAGTGTCAGTTCCGCATCCAGCAACCGGGCCCGTTCATCCGGCGACAGCGACGGATTGCGCCAGCCCTCCCCCGCCGCCAGGGCAATGGCGGAGCAGGACAGGCTGCCTAAGCAAAGGCTGGCAGCCACGAGCGGCATCAGTACCCGGTTTTTAGACATGAACTTCCCTCTTGCAGGAATAACGGCAACGCCAATCATTCGGTTGTTGAAGTTTCCTCAAGCCTGCCATGGAAAGAAACGGACACCAGAATAGCGGCACCGGCTGTCCGCTACGTGGTCAGATGACTAATGGATAATGGATGAGCAAATTTGTCGCAGGCTTTGCACAGAACAGATCACAATTACATTTATCGCCACACAGCGGATAAAGGAGAGATTGAACCTGCCACACTGCGTTTCCTTGCCCACAATTACCTCCCAGAACGACAGCACCGGCCATGGCAGCTGTGACGGAACCTGGGAGTTACGGGATATGCAGATCGAAAACATTGCGCCGGCACAGGAAACTGTCCGCGAATGGCTGAAGAAGCCGCGCCATCAGCTGCTGATCGGCGGGCAATGGGTGGACCCGGCGGCGGGGCGCACGCTGCCCACCATCAATCCGGCCACCGGTGAGGTTCTGGCGGAGATCGCCGCCGCCGATGCAGTTGATGTGGACCGCGCCGTCGCCGCGGCGCGCAAGGCCTTTGATGATGGCGAATGGCGGTCGATGACGCCGGCCCTGCGCGCCCGGCTGCTGTGGCGCATTGCCGATCTGATCGATGCCCATATCGACGAATTGTCGGAACTGGAAACGCTGGACCAGGGCAAGGCGCTGTATGTCGGGCGCTGGGCCGAAATCCCCATGGCCGCCGAACAGTTCCGCTTCTTCGCCGGCCTGTGCACCAAGGTGACGGGCGACACGATCCCGTCCAGCATCAATTATCAGCCGGCGGGCAAGCGGGTCGCGGCCTTCACCACCAAGGAACCGGTGGGCGTGGTGGCCGCCATCACGCCTTGGAACTCCCCACTGATCATGCATGCCATGAAGCTGGCCCCGGCGCTGGCCGCCGGCTGTACGGTCGTGTTGAAGCCGGCGGAGGAAACCTCGCTGACCGCGCTGCGTCTGGCTGAACTGCTGGTTGAGGCCGGTGTGCCGGCGGGTGTGGTCAATGTCGTGACCGGTCTGGGCTCCGTCGTTGGGGCAGCGCTGGCCGCGCACAGGCAAGTCGACAAGGTGGCCTTCACCGGCTCCACCCAGACGGGCCGTGCCATCCTGGACGGGGCGAAGGGCAATCTGAAGAAGGTCACGCTGGAGCTGGGTGGCAAGTCGCCGGTCGTGATCATGCCGGATGCCGATCTGGACGCCGCCATTGCCGGGGCCGCCAACGCCATCTTCTTCAATGGCGGACAGGTCTGCGTGGCTGGTTCGCGCCTTTATGCCCACCGGTCGATCTTCGACAAGGTGGTGGCCGGCGTGGCGGAGATCGCCCGCAATATCCGCCTGGGCCATGGCCTGTCCCCGGATACGCAGATGGGTCCGCTGGTCAGCAAGCGGCAGGCCGACCGCGTGAAGGCCTATATCGATCAGGCCGTGGCCGATGGCGCCACCCTGGTGACCGGCGGCGGGCAGAAGGGGCCGGCAGGCACCTTCATCGAACCGACCGTGATCATCAATGCCGATCCCAAATCCGCCATCGTCTGTGAGGAAGTGTTCGGCCCCGTGGTGGTCGCCGCCCCGTTCGATGATGTGGCAGAGGTTGTGAAAGCCGCCAACGACACCGAGTTCGGCCTGGCCGCCAGCGTCTGGACCCAGGATCTGTCGGCGGCGCATCGCCTGTCGTCGGACATCTGCGCCGGCACGGTCTGGGTGAATTGCCATTCCTTCTGGGATGTGGCGTTGCCCATCGGCGGCTTCAAACAGTCCGGCTGGGGCCGCGAAAGCGGGGCCGGGGCCATCGAAAATTACTTGGAAATCAAAACCGTATGCATGGTTCTGTGACCTGCCGGTATAGTGACCTTTCGACCAAGGATAGACACCTGATGTACCGTACCCGCAATTTCGGCCGTTCCCTGCTTCTGGCCACCACCATCGCCGCCACCGCTCTGCCGGCCCTGGCGCAGAGCGATACTTTGGTTCTGGAAGAGATCATTGTCACGGCGCAGCGCCGCGAAACCTCGCTCCAGACCACGCCCGTCGCCGTCACCGCCCTGACCGCCGACGCCCTGGCCGAACAGAATATCAGCAGTGCCGAGGATCTGGCCGCAATCGTGCCCAGCCTGATCATGATGCCCGTCACGGCCAGCCGTTCCACCCTGCAGGTCGGCCTGCGCGGTGGTACCGAGCAGTCGGGCGGCCTCGTCACCTCCGAATCAGCCGTCGCCTTCTATGTCGATGATGTCTATCGCGGGCGTCTGGCCGGGTCGAACATGGAACTGGCCGATATTCAGCGGGTCGAAGTTCTGCGTGGGCCGCAGGGCACGCTCTATGGCCGCAATTCCTTCTCCGGCGCCATCAAGATCGTCACCCGCACGCCGGGCGAGGATGAATGGGCGGAGGTGCAGGGCGGCATCGGGTCGCAGGACATGGTCTATGGTTCCGCCTCCTGGGGCGGCGACGTGATCGAGGATGCGCTGGGTGCGTCCCTGTCCGTCCTGTACCGTGACCAGGATGGCTATGTGCATAACGAGGCCCTGAACAAGGATGTGTTCGGGCAGGAGAACCTGGCCCTGCGCGGCAAGCTGCATTTCTATGGTCGTGAGGGGCTGAAGGCGACCCTGTCGGTTACCCACACCAAGGACCGCAATGACGGCCCGGCCAACCTGATCCCCGTCACCTTCGCCGGCACCTATCCCACCCTGGCCGCCAACGCCGTTTCCACCACCGACGCCATCCCGCGCGCCGGTTCGCGCTTTGTCAGCCTGTCGACCACCGACCCGGACGGTTACACCGACCAGACGGCGGTATCGCTGGATATCAGCGCGGAATGGGGCGATGTGACGGTGCGGTCAATCTCCGCCTTTGTCGGCACGCAGGACGGCTTCGTCTTCGACCTGTCGGGTGGCATCCGCAATCCCGACGGCAGCTATCGGCCCAATGGTCTGGTCCGCGACGGGCGCGGCAGCACCGACCAGTACAGCCAGGAAATCCAGTTCCAGGGTGATGGGCTGGACGGCAAGCTGAACTGGATCACCGGCCTCTATTACTTCCGAGAGGAAAGCCATCAGGTGCTGAAGGACCAGCTGGTGCTGGGCCAGTTCTTCACCATGCCCGTCCTGCCGCAGACCATCGACACCACCACCGACAGCTACGCCGCCTTCGTCCAGGGCACCTATCAGGTGGATGACCGCCTGTCTGTGACCGGCGGCCTGCGCTATACTGAGGACAAGAAGAAGCTGGATGGCACGATCCAGAACTACCTGCCCTTCGCGCCCGGCCCGGCCATCGCCCTGGTGCCCGTGAAGCGGGAGCCGAAATTCAGCTCCTGGTCGCCCAAGGTCGGCGCTGACTACAAGATCACCGACGATGTCTTCGCCTATGCCACCGTCTCGCGCGGGTTCAAGGCTGGCGGCTTCAACGGGCTGGCCGTCGCCAACCCGGTGGTGTTCGGCACCGTCTATGATCCGCAGACCGTCTGGGCCTATGAGGGCGGGTTGAAGGTGACGGCGCTGGACGGGCGCATGCGCGCCAACCTGTCCGTCTATCGCAACGACCTGTCCGATCTGCAGCAGACCGAACAGGTCGCCGCCGGTTCCTATGCCATCAAGAATATCGGCAATGCCCGCGTCGATGGCGTGGAACTGGAACTGACCCTGAAGGCAGCAGAAGGGCTGGACCTGTTCGCCAATCTGGGTCTGATGGACGACAAGTACAAGTCCAAGAACCCGCTGTCCGACAGCGCAACCTCGGGCGCCAAGCATCTGCCCCTGGTGTCGCCCTGGAGCATTCAGACCGGCTTCACCTATGAAACCCCGGCCTTCTGGCAGGATCAGGCGCGGGTGCGGCTGTCCGCCAGCTACCAGTATCAGGATGATTATTATTCCACGGTCGCCAACCTGATCCAGACGGAAACGGTGGGTCTGGTCAATGGCGCCGTCGCCCTGGTGTCGGACAATGACAGCTGGAGCCTGACGCTGGCGGGCAAGAACCTGACCAACGAAAGCTACTTCACCACCGCCCCCAGCAACGCCGCCATCGCGGTGGCGGAACCGCGCACCTGGACGCTGACGGCGGGGTACAAGTTCTGACCCCGGTCGGCGCTTACATTCGCAGGTAATACTAACGGTCAAAGTTCTTGACCGTTAGTATCCGCGCCGTCTGGCGCGGCGGCGGCTCATGCCGCCGAAGCCTTTAATCCCGATGAGTCGGGATTAAAGGCCGCCGGTACAAAGACAAGCCCGCTCCGGATCGGAGCGGGCTTTTTCATGAGGTGGTCTTTATCAGGCCAGGGATCGCTGCACCTCCAGCAGAAATTCCTGCGCCAGACGGGACGGCGTCACCAGGGATGAGGTCACGAAGGCATAGTCGTGGCGCAGGTCAGGGCGAAAGGGCCGCACCACCAGCCGGTCGCCCAGATAGGATCGGGCCAGCATCTCATTCACGATGGAAATGCCGATACCGCGCGCAGCCAGGGCGCAGGCGGAACCGATGGTGTGTGTTTCCACCCGCACCTCCGACCGCACACCGGCCCGCGCAAAAGCCGCATCGATATGGGCACGCGACAGCCGGCCCAGGCCCAACAGGACCAGCGGCACGCCCTTCAGCGTTTTGGGGTCCAGCCAGGCGCGCGCCGCCAGCGGGTGGTCGGCGGGCAGCACACAGACGGTGCCGCTGCTGATCACCGGGACGGAGGTCAGGTCGGGCCGATCCAGGGGCAGTTTCAGGAAGCCGCCATCGACGGCGCGGGTGGCGATCAGGGTCTTGGCCGTTTCCACAGTACGGCTGTCGATGGTCAGGTGGACCTTGGGAAAGCGGGTCAGGAACCGGTCGATAATGTCGGGCAGCACCCCTTCAGCAAAGCTGGGCGGGGCGACCAGACGCAGTTGACCCACACGGAAATCGGCGATGTCACGCACCAGGGCGCGTACCCGTTCGACATTGCCCAGCGCCAGATCCACCTCATCAAACAGCAACAACCCGTCCGGCGTCGGCACCAGCCGCCCCTTGTCACGGTAGAACAGGTCGAAGCCGATGGTCTGTTCGAACTGCGCCAGCAGGCGACTGACGGCGGGCTGGGTCAGGCCCATGTCGGCCGCCGCCGCCGTCACCGATCCCGTCTTCACGATGGCATGAAAGGCACGCAGCGCCCGTAGGCCGAAATCGGGGCCATCATTGCTCATGCCCGCCCGCCCTTCTCAGGTATCGTCGGGCAGGATGGGAAGGACGATATGGGACGGGTGCAGCGGCCCCATATGCAGGCTGTTGCGCGCGATGACGGGAATGCCGGGGTCCTGCCCCGCCGGCGCACCGGTGCCGGGATTGACATCGAAATGCGGGAAATGGCTGCTGGCCACATCCAGCCGGATATGATGGCCGGCCTGGAACCGGTTGGCGGTGGGAAACATCTCAATCTCGAACGCATAGACCTGTCCCGGCAGCATCAGGCGCGGCTGTTCAAACCCGTCACGGAACCGCGCCCGGATGATGCCATGGCACAGGTTCATGGCAAAGCCAGGCGTGCCGTCCGCGCCCGCCGGATACTCATCCACCAACTTTACCACGATGTCGGTATCAACCGCGCTGGACGACAGGTAGAGACGCGCCCTGATCGGGCCGGCGACCGTCACGTCCCTTTCCAGGGCCGGCGTGCGGAAAACCACGACATCGGGCCGGTCGGCCAGCGCCCGGCCCGGCTGTGGGCAGGCCATCCAGCCCTCACGCTCCCGCTGATCATAGGCACCTGCGGGGATGATGGCACCACCGCTGGCCACCGCCCCGCCGATGCTGGGGACTGGATTGTGTGGGTCATGGTCCCAGGAACGGGTACCCGGTGTACCGGGCCTTTCCGACAAGGTGCCATCGGGCAACAGGTGGAAGGCGGTTGAGCGCACCTGCGCCGGCGGCCAAGCGGCGAAGGATCGCCAGTGACCGCCATGGCGCCACCGCCTCTCCCCGTTCCGCCCGCCGGGGCCACCGCCCATGATGAACAGGCTGACCGGTTGGGGCAGCGGGTCGGGCACATCGGCGCGACGCAGCAGATGGTGATCCAGGAATGCCCGGCGCAGGGCCGTGTAATCGGGGGCCAGATTGCCGTCCAGGGTCGCCGCCGGGCCGAAATCCACCTCCCCCGCATGGGTGACGGACCGTTGTCCATGCGTCCAGGGGCCCATGATCAGCCGGCCCGGCGCCTGCCGCCCCCCGCCCGTCAAGCCCTGGAAATTCTGCGGCGTGGACAGAGCATAGGGGTCGTACCAGGAACAGACATGCAGCATCGGCACATCGGGAAAGACATCATAATAGCCGCACGCATAGAGGCCCGGTCGCTGCCAGCCGCTATTGAAACATTCATCTGCCCATTGCCGGACGATATAATCCTCATATTCAGGGGCAGCACTGACCGGGGAATGGCCGGTGCGCCAGGGATTGATCGCCATCCAATGCCGGATGTTCTGTGCCGCCAGCGCCGCCTTCCGGTCCGGGTCCGCCGCCGTGCGGGGGGACAGGGCCGCATGTTTGACGGCCCAGGTCAGTTGCTTAAGCTCATAGGCGCCGCCCTGGCGGATGCCGCTGTGATAGGCGCTGGCGAAACCACCGCTATCCATGATCATGGCACCAACGCCCGGCGCGCCCAGGCTGGCCATCGCCGCCTGGGTGTGGGCGCTGTAGGACAGGCCTAGCGTACCGATGCGGCCATCGCACCAGGGCTGACCCCGCAACCAGTCCAGCATGTCGATGCCGTCTTCGGCCTCGTTCACATATTTCGTGAACTCCCCCTCCGATCCGAACCGTCCCCGGCAATCCTGCAGGATATAGGCATAGCCGGCGGCGGCGAATTCCGCCGCGATATCGGGTTTGGACCGGGGGGCCGGCTCTGCCAGGCTGCGGTCGGCATGGTTGGTGCCGCGCTTGTTATAGGGGGTGCGTTCCAGAATGACGGGCCAGGCACCGGGTCCCGACAGGTAGATGTCGGTCGCCAGCCGGACACCATCCCGCATCGCCACCATCACATCGCGCAGAATGATCATGGTCATGGCGACACCACGGGCAGATGATAGGCAACGGCGGCACCCGGCCCGACCGGCAGTTCAAGGGCGACCCAGCCCATCACCAGCAGGCACCCCGCCCCCAGGAAGGCCAGACCATAGGGCAGCATCAGGGCCAGGACCGAGCCGACGCCCGCCCCCTTGTTCCAGCGCTGACAGATGACCAGCACCAGGGGGAAGTTGGACATCAAGGGCGTCAGGATATTGGTGACGCTATCCCCCATGCGATAGGCGGCGGTGGTCATTTCCGGCGAAATGCCCAGCAGCATCAGCATGGGCACCACCACGGGCGCCATGGCGCTCCATTTCGCGGATGCCGACCCGATGAACAGGTCGAAACCTGACGACATCAGCAGCAGGCTGACCAGCAGCAGGGGCCGGGGAATGTCCAGCGTCCGCAGCGCCTCTGCCCCCTTGATGGCGATGACGGGACCCAGGTTGGACCAGTTGAACAGGGCCACGAAATGGGCGGCAAAGAAGACGATCACCAGATAGGGAGCCATGGTCTTCATGCCGTGGCCCATCATGGCGACGATGTCGCGATGCGATTTCACCGTCCCCACGGCCCGGCCATAGGCCCAGCCGCAGGCCAGGAACAGCAACATGAAACCGCCGATCAGGGCGCGGTAGAAGGGGGTGGTCCGCTGCGGCCCCTCTGCCGCGCGGTCCAGCAGCGGGGTGAAGCCGGGCCAGAAGGTGAAGGCCGCGAACAGGCCGATCACGGCCAGTGCCGCCAGCCCGGCATGGGCCAGCCCGCGCCGCTGCATCTTGGTAAGACCCTCATGGGGCACGACCAGGGCGGCGGCTTCGGCATCGGGCCGCCAGGGGCCCAGGCGCGGTTCCACGATCCGGTCGGTGATGAACCAGGCAACGGGCGCGAAGGTCAGGCAGATGCCGATGCTGAACCACCAGTTGCCCAGCGGGTTCATGGTGAATTTCGGATCGATCAGGCGGGCCGCCGCCTCCGTGATGCCCAGCAGCAGCACATCCACCTGTCCCGGCACCACATTGCCGGCAAAGCCACCGGAAATGGCAGCGAACGCCGTGGCGATACCGGCCATGGGATGGCGCCCCGCCTCGGCATAGATCAGAGCCGCCAGGGGGATGAACACGACATAGGCGGCATCCGACGCGTGATGGGACAAGAGGCCGATGATGAATACCGACGGTGTCAGGGCCCAGCGCGGTACCTTGCCGATGGACCCGGACAGCAGGGCCGTGAACAGGCCCGACCGTTCGGCCACCGCCGCGCCCAGCATGACCACCAGCACCAGACCCAATGGCGGAAAGCCCGTCAGCGTCGTCGGCATGCCGACCAGCAGCCGGCGCAGGTTCGCCTCGGTCAGCAGGCTTTCAACCTGCAAAAGCTTGCCGCTGACCGGGTTGACGGCACTCCACCCGACGCTGGCGGCCAGCACCGACAGGGCAATGACCAGCAGGATGAAGCCCAGGAAGATGAACACCGGGTCGGGCAAGGCATTGCCCCAGCGTTCAACCCGGTCCAACCAACCGGGACGGTCATCTTTGCGCATGGACTGCATGATGGAACCTTCAGACATCCGGCGGACGGGCACAGCGGCCCGCCCGCCCAGGCAGCATGTCAGAACTTGGTCGACAGGTTGGCATAGAAGTACCGGCCCCTTATGTCATAGGTGTACATGTCGAAATTGATGGGATTATTGGCGGCGGACAAGGGCGGCTGCCGGTCCAGCACATTGTCGACGCCCAAGGCCACGCGCGTGTCGCTGTCGGGGATGGTGTAGCCCAATTGCAGATCCTGATAGGTGATGCTCTTGGTCCGTCCGCCATTGATGGCATTGCCGGCGACATCGGTGGAGGAGCCGATATAGCGGGCCTTCCAGCCCAGATCGATGCTGTCCACCTTGTACCGGGCCGATGCCTGCCCCTTCCAGCGGGGGAAGGTGGAACGCGGCTGATCGCCCTTGCCGGCCCGGTCATCCACGGCGACGCTGCCATCGGGCTGCGGCACGAATGTGCGGTACTTCTCCAGATAGGAGACATCGACCGCAACCTCGAAATCACCGACATCGGTGGTGAATTCATAGCGGGCGGTAGCGTCGATGCCTTCCACCTCGATCCGGGACAGGTTGACCACGGCCTGGGTCAGGCGGGTGACCTCACCACTGGCGGCGCGGGCCACCAGATTGCAGAACACACCGGTATTAGCACAGGCGATCAGGATCTGCGTGGCGGTCTGGGACGCGATGGCGTCCTTCACCTTGATCTCAAACCAGTCGGCGGTCAGGGTCAGGCCCGGCAGGCCGGACGGGGTGATGGCCAGACCGGCGCTATAGGTATCCGCCGTTTCCGGCTTCAGGTTCTGGTTGCCCGCCGTGATGCCGGCGATCAGGCCGCCATTGAATTGGTTCTGGTTATAGGCGGTGGGAACGCCGGTACAGCCGGTCTTGCCCGCCCCGCCGCCATTGCAGGGATCGACGCCCTGGAAATTCGTCTGGCGCTGGCCCTGGTACAGTTCCAGGATGGAGGGCGCGCGGAAGCCCTGGGAATAGGTGGAGCGGACCAGCAGATCCTCCACCGGGCGATAGGAGACGCCGAACTTCGTCGTCGCCTTACCACCCACTGTGGAATAGTCGGAGTAGCGGATGGCGGCATCGACATCCAGGCGATAGGCGCCCGGCAGATCGGCCAGAAGCGGCACATTCACCTCACCATACACCTCATGCAGGTCATAGGAACCGCGCGTGGGGTCGCGCGACTGCGCCGTGGTCGGGGACTGCCGCGCACCCGACACCAGGGGCAGGACGGTCGACAGGCTGGCCGCGAAGGCGTCGGGCAGATCGTAGGCCTTTTCCTTGCGGTATTCATACCCCGCCGCGAAACCCAGCGGGCCAGCGGGCAGTTCCCACAGTTCGCGGGAGACATTGACGGCCAGATCGACCTGGCTGGCGCCGTTTTCATCATGCGCGTTGTAGCGGATATAGTCCGCCATCTGCGGCGTGATGGCGCCAAAGATGTTCAGCGGCACGCATCCAGCCGCCGCCGCACAAATGGCGGGAGAGGCGAGCGAGCGGTAGACATTTTCCAGATTGATCTGGTTGACCGCATCGAACGACGCCTTGTTCTTGGCATAGGATGCAAACGCGTCCCAGCGCCATTCACCGGCCAGATCGAACTTGCCCTCCAGGCTGCCGGCCAGACGATAGGTATCCACTTCCTGGATATTGTCGCGGTTGCCCACCTCCAGCGGCACCCGCTGGATGCGGAAGGTGGAGCCGGAAAAGGCCAAGGCATTGGCGGTGGGCACGCCATTGGCCGTGCCGAACGGGTTGAAGGCCTGATCGCGGGAAATGCTGAAACCGTTGGAACCGCGGATATCCAGGGGGAAGGGCGAGAAACGCTGGCTGGATTTGCGGTTATTGTACAGCGCCTCCACCTTGCCCGTGACGCTGTCCGTCAGGTCATAGGTCAGGCGCCCGAACAGGCCCGCGCGTTCCGCCGGACCCGTGGCATAGATGCCCTGGGTCATGGTGTTGTAATCATCGGCAGCCAGCGTGGCGACGCGAAAGCTGCCATCAGCCGCCGGCCCGGCCCCGATGCTGCTGGTGCCGGGGATCAGGGTGATGGCATTGGCGGCATTGTTGGCGAAGGCGGCGGGGGTGCCGAAATAGCTGTTATTGGCCAGACCCGGCAGCACGAACAGGCCGCGCGGACTGGTCGGCGCGGCGGTCAGCGGGGCCAGCGCACGGCGTGTAATCTTGCGATCGCTGGTCAGGATCGGTTCGGATTTCGTGTAGCTGGCGGACAGCAGCACATGGCCCCGGTCAAACCCGTGACCGGCATTCACATAGGCGCTGACATTCTCATTATCCCCGCGCTCGGTGATGCCGGCGCGCATATTGGCCTCAATGCCCTCCACCTTGCGCTTGGTATGGATATTCACCACACCGGCGATGGCATCCGCGCCATAGATGGCCGAGGCACCGTCCTTCAGCACCTCGATCCGGTCGATGATGCCCAACGGGATGGTGTTCAGATCCACGAAGTCGCGGAAGCCGCGCCCACCGACAGCGTTGACCCAGCGGTGACCATCCACCAGCACCAGGGTGCGGTTGCCGCTGCCTTCCGCACTGCCCAGATAGCGCAGATTGATGGAACTGACGCCGAAGGATGTCCCCTGGGTGCCGTTGGAATTCAGCGAGACACCGACGCTGGGCAGGCTTTGCAGCAGGTCACCGACAGAGGTGGGGGCGGCATAGACCATATCTTCCGCCGTCATGGTGGTGATGGGCCCCACCGCCGTCGCATCACGGCGGGCGATGCGCGAACCGGTGACCACGATCTCTTCCAGGATGCCGGCGTCGTCGGTGCTGCCCTGCGCCATTGCCTGGGGCGCCACGCCGGTCAGCAACAGGGCCGCCAGGGTCAGTTTCGCAATCTTCGCACGTTCAAGGCTCATCACCGGTCCCCTTCTGTCCATGGGCGGCGCCATTCGCGCAGCACCGCCATTTCGTTGTTTCGGAGGGCAGGTTATCGGCCAAGTCTAAATGCATGCAATGTGATGGTCATTTTTTATCAGGCCATAAAAAATTGATATGGCCAGCATCCTGTGTTCGCATGATGGTAAAGGCGTCCGGCTGTCGGGACCGCAGCAATCGCCCCACGCATTTAATTCGGTAGCTTTTTTCCGACCGAATTGGAATGTCTCATAACAAAATAAACGCCGGGGGTGGCAGACACGAAATCCGTGCGCGCCTTCGCAAAAAAGGGGAGGTTTAACACCATGAAGTCGAAACTGCTCGCGACCGTTGCCGTCGCGGCCTGTACAGTCCTGACGACCGCCGCCGGGGCGCAGGCCCCCGCCGACCCCGCTTCCTTCGATGGGCTGGAAGAGATTGTGGTGACGGCACAGCGCCGGTCGGAAAACCTGCAATCCGTGCCCATCGCCGCGACCGCCCTGACGGGTGACGCGCTGGAGGATAAGGGGGTGGAACGGCTGGCCGATCTGCAATTCGCGGCCCCTTCCCTGTCCATCACCGATCAGGGCCTGACCCAGTCGGTGAATATCCGCGGCATCGGCATTGCCAGCGGATCGCCCGCCGTCGCGAATGGTGTCGCCACCTATATCGATGGCGTGTTCCAGCCCCCGATCCTGACCACCAGCAGTTTCTACGACATCCAGAATGTGGAGGTGCTGCGCGGGCCCCAGGGCACGCTGGTCGGCTCCAACTCCACCGGCGGCGCCATCTTCATCAATACGCAAAGCCCATCGACCGACCGCGTGAAAGGCTATGCCCAGGCCAGCTATGGTTCCTATGACGAGGTGACGGGCCAGGGGGCCGTGAATGTGCCAGTGTCCGACACGCTGGCGGTGCGTGTGGCCGGCAATTTCCGCAAGCGCGACAGCTATTACGACGATGTCGGCAGCTTCAACAACAAGCCCGACAGGCTGAATGAGAAGGCGGGGCGCGTGGGCGTGAAATGGGAGCCGGGGAGTTTCCAGGCTCTGGGCAAGATCGAGCTGATCGACAAGGAAACGGGCGGCTATGCCTATCGCCCCATCGCCAGCACGACCTTTGCCGGCAACCGCCGCGCCGATTTCCGCGAACTGACCTATAACGCGCCCACGAAGAACCATGAGCGGGCGTTGCTGGCCAGCCTGGAACTGCGCCAGGAATTCGACAATGGCCTGACACTGCGGTCGGTCAGCGGTTTCACCAACAAACGCATCAACAATCTCTATGACACAGACGCGGCCATCACGGCCCCGGCGGGCGAAAGCGCCACACAGACCCAGGACCAGTATGTCCGCGAACGGCAATGGAGCCAGGAATTCAACCTGATCTCCCCCACTGACGGTGTCTTCGACTGGATCCTGGGCGGGTATTACCAGCGGAACAAGATCGACGTGGATATCCAGACCCGCAGCGGGTCGCCCGTCGATCCGACCGATATTAACCAATATCCGGATAAGGTGACGACCGGCGTCTTCGCCCAGGGCAATTACGAACTGGCATCGTCGCTGGAGCTTCAGGCGGGTCTTCGCTATTCGCATTTCAAGGCGGAACAGGAAGGCAGTGTCGTGATCGGTGCCGGGTCCGCCATTTTCGGCCCGGCGGGGCTGCAGGTTGCGGACCTGAAGGGCGGCCACCAGGATGGCCGCGTCACGGGCAAGCTGGGCCTGAACTGGCAGGCCGATGACGACACCATGGTCTATGCCTTCGCCGCCCGCGGCTACAAGCCGGGGGGATCGAATTCCGCCGTGTCGGAATTCGGGCCGGAAACGGTGTGGGATTATGAGGCGGGCGTGAAATCCACCCTGCTGGACGGGCATCTGCGCACCCAGGCCGGCATCTTCTATATGAATTACAAGGGCTTTCAGTTCGATGCCCGCGACACCTCCACCGGTCAGTCGGGCGTGTTCAACATCGCCAACGCCACCATCAAGGGGGCGGAGCTGCAGGTGCAGGCAAAGGCGGGCGGCTTCTCCGTCGATGGCGGCCTTGCCTATGTCGACAGCAAGCTGGACAAGCTGACGCTGGTCAATACCCGCACCCTGCCATCCCTGGCGCAATATGGGCCGCAATGCCCCGCCGGCACCGCGTCCAACCCGCCCGTCTGCTTTGATTTCCGGCCCTACCTGACGACGGCGGGCGGGGGGGACAATCTGTTCTCCCCGAAATGGAGCTACAATCTGGGTGTGCAGTACGACATGGATGTGGGGCCGGACATGGTCCTGACCCCGCGCCTGAACTATGCCTATGTCGGGCCGCGCTGGACCAACCTGCTCTATACCCCGACGCTGGATTACTTGAAGGCGCGCGGCCTGCTGTCGGCGCAGCTTACGCTCGCCATGGGTGACTGGACGCTGGAGGCCTATGGCAGCAACCTCGCCGATAAGGATTATGTCAGCGGCCAAAGCGGCAATAACGAACTTTATGGCGCCCCGCGTGAATACGGTATCCGCGCCTCTGTGCGGTTCTAAGGGAAAGGAAACGAAATGCAGCGCATGTTCATGATGGGGGCGGCGACCATTGCCCTTATGGCCTCACCGGCCGCCTGGGGGGAGGGCGCGCCGGTGACACCAGGCGAACCGGCCAGCCGCTGCGCCGCACTGGCAGGCTGGACGGGGGGCGATGGTGCACGCATCCTGTCCGCCACCTATAATGAGGCGGGACCCGCGAAGCTGCCGCCGCCCAACCCCATGGCCCCGCCGCCGGGGCCGCCGCCTCAACTGCCCGCCCATTGCGAAATCGTGGGCGTCATGAAGGAACGGACGGGCGTTGATGGACAGCCCTATGCCATCCGTTTCCACCTGCGCCTGCCTGCCGCCTGGAACCAGCGTTTCCTGATGCAGGGTGGCGGCGGCACCAACGGGGAGTTGGGGGACGCGCTGGGCCGCACGGGACCGGGGGCGCCGGCCCTGGCCCAAGGTTATGCCGTCCTGTCGCAGGATTCCGGGCATGATAACGCCATCAATGCCGCACCGGAACGCGGCGGCGCGCCAGCCTTTGGTTTCGATCCCGAGGCGCGGGCGGATTATGGCGGCACCTCCCTGCCTTTGTCGGTTGGGGCCGCGAAGACGCTGATCGGCGCCTTCTATGCCGCCAACCCGCGTTACAGCTATTTCGCGGGCTGTTCCAAGGGCGGGCAGGAGGGGATGATGGCGGCTCAGCGCTATCCCGACCTGTTTGACGGCATCGTGGCCGCCGCCCCCGGCATGTCCCTGCCCCGTGCCGCAGTGGCAGAGGCCTGGGACACGCAGAGCCTGGCCGCCGTCGCCGCCAAACCCGTCACCCCGGCCAGCCTGGCCGCCAGTTTCAGCGATAGCGACCTTAAGCTGGTCACCCGTGCCGTCCTGGATGCCTGCGACGCCGATGATGGCTTGGCGGATGGGCTGATCGGAAACTATCCCGCCTGCACCCCGCAGAAGGTGGTGCCGGTTCTGCGCAAGGCCACCTGTACCGGCGACAAGCAGGAGGGGTGCCTCAGCAATACCCAGGTCGATGCCTTGATCCGGGTGCAGGAGGGGGCACGCAACAGCAAGGGGGAAAGCCTCTACGCGTCCTTCCCCTGGGATGCCGGCTGGGCCGATATGGGGTGGCGGGTCTGGAAGCTGGGTTCCGGCGATGGGCGCATCCCCGCCATCAATGTCATGATGGGCGCCCCGTCATTGGCCATGGTCTTCACCACCCCACCCACTCTTCCGCCGCCGGGTCTGCAAGGTCTGATGGACTATGCGCTGACATTCGATTTCGACCGGGATGCGGCGAAAATCTATGAGACAGGCGGGGCTTTCACCCGTGCCGCCTGGACCGATATCGGGGCGCGGTCGCCTGATATCGATGCATTCGCGCGGCGGGGCGGGCGGATGATCGTGCCCCATGGGGTTTCCGATCCGGTCTTTTCCGTCAATGACACCACCGCCTGGTGGCAGGAGGTCAATCAGCGCACAGGCGGAAAGGCGGCACAGACGGTCCGTGTCTTCCCCGTTCCTGGCATGGGTCATTGCGCCGGCGGCCCGGCAACCGATGGGATTGATGCCTTCACCTCCCTGGTTGCCTGGGTTGAGCAGGGCAAGGCCCCGGACCGGCTGACCGGCACCGCCAACCCAATGTCGCCCTGGCCAGGCCGCACGCGGCCCATCTGCACCTATCCCACCACAGTCCGTTACAAGGGAACCGGGGACGCGGAAAAGGCGGAGAACTTTACCTGTCAGGCACCATGATGGTCAGCGGCGGGGCGTTCAGAATGGACCGCCCCGCCGTTCTGGCATCAGCAATGGCCCTGCTCCCGGCTGACGAAACCATGGATGGCACGGGCCACCTCACCGCACTCCGCCATGGCGAAACGGGCATCGTCGGGATTGCCAGCCAGGATTCCGACCACAATCCGCTGTGTGACGGCAATCATCTCCCCCGCCAGCGCCGTGCTCAGGATCACCGGCGGCGCTGCGTTGCGCATGACCTTGTGGTGCCAGTAGTACCACAGGCAGCGGACCAGCATGTGCAACACCTCATTCCCCGCACTGGTCGCAACATGCCGAAGCAGCGCCACATGCGAGGCGACGTTTCCGCGCCGTAACTCCTCCACCTGCAGCCGACCGGCCAGCATGCGCAGCCGCTCCGGGTCCCGCTCCCGTTCCGCCGCCAGACCGGCATTGATCTCGTTCACGATGCCGATCAACTGGTTGCAGACCTCGATATCCATGGCGTGGGCCACGAAATGCGGCAATGTCGACCGGACCAGCGATCCCGGCGTGGGATCGGTCCGCTTGAACCCGCCGGTACGTCCACGGACAGAGATGGCCACACCCAAATTCTCCAAAATCCGCAGGGATTGGATGATGATGGCACGGCAGGCGGAATGGACCTCCATCAGGTCATCGATGGTCCCCAGTTCAACGCCGCCGCCCCAGCCGTCACGCAGGATGCGGTGCGCGATGCGAAGGGCGCGGTTGTGGGACGGCTGGGCCGCCTGCACATCCTGCCAGGCACTTTCGATATGTCCGAAAAGCTCCACGACGAAGGACCGCGCCGGCGCCAGATCAATCCGCCCGATGGGAAGGTGCAGCAGCAAGGTTGTGCGGGCGGCACGCACAGCCTCCACCGGAACACCGCGCGCCATCAGATGCAAGGCCATAAGCCGGCGCCCCGTGACGGCCAGTGACGGCGTATGGATAAGAAGGCCGCCTGACGCCCCCCTTCGCATCTGGCCCAGACCGCGCCATTCCAGAACGCGCAGCGCCTGACGCATGGCCGGCGGTGTGGCACCATGTTCGCGGGCAAGGTCAATCTCCGACCCCAGGACGTGACCGGCAGGCCAGCCCCGATCCATCAGCGACATTTCAAGGCGATCCGCCAGCAGCAGGGCGCGGCTGGTCGGAACATAATGATGGATGCCTGTCGCTTCCTGCAATTCGGGCGTCATCATGACCGCATCTCCCCCGGCAATCACAACCTGGCTGACCACGTCATTTCACTATCATGCATAACAATTAACGGGGGCAATCAGAATCCTGCAATCGATTGCCTCTCACCGCAGCAGCATCGGCAGGCGGGGATTGCCGATAAGGCATGCGCACGCAGCCCGCGCCCGGCAATCGATCATCACCCTCCCTCCTAAACGCGGCAAATCCCTGCGAATGAAAGGTAAGCACCCCATCCCATGGCCGGTGTGCGGATTTTTCATTTATTGTGGGGTCCATTAATCGTTTAAGGGCCAAACCAACAGCCGCTCGCCCCATTTTATGCATACGATAGCGCCCATATACTATACTTTTGATTATTCGATATTAACAATGATTAACGTCCATATGCCAAGAAAATGCAAATTTTGTAAGAATATTATTCTATAGTACAAGAAAAAGTGATCATTTGAGAAAAATTTTGACTCCGATTTACATATCCCAAAGATAACATTATCGGCTCGCGCAAAAGGAAAAATGGAGTCAATAATCTTACCGTAATCCCAAACCGGGGCGGGGATTGATCATGACCCATGTTCCTTCAGTCAATGCGCGGAAAAATACCGTCGCAATGGAAATAGATCCATAGATACTTTTGTCTAGCATCACCATAAATCTGCTTGCACTGGCAATGCCTGTTGCTCTCTTGCAGGTTTATGATCGGGTAATTCCCAATCACGCACTTGATACAATGTCCGCGCTGACAATCGGTGTAATCCTGGCATTGGTGCTGGACTTCGCCTTAAGGCTGTTGCGGCAGCGTATATTCGGTGTGCGTGGCGCCAATTTCGAAACACGCGAGAATATCCGCGCGGTGTCCCACATGATGACCGCCGATCTTCGGAGCTTTCAGTCCCACTCGTCCGGCGCGCATATGGAATTTCTCGGTTCCATTTCGACGCTACGCGAATTTGCCTCCGGGCAGATCATGATCAGCCTGTACGATGTGCCCTTCATCGCCATCTACCTGGCCCTGATTTTCTATATCGGTGGGCCGCTGGTGGCGATCCCGGTGGTGGGCATGCTGTTCTTGTGCATCACCGCCCTGCGCCGGGCCCATGCCGCCCTGACCCGGATCACCCAGGTTGAGGATCGGCGGCTCAGCTTTGTCATCAGCCTGCTGACCGGCATTCAATCCGTCAAGGCCATGGCCCTGGAACAGCCGCTTCTGCGCCGTTACGAACGCTTACAGGAAGATCGGTTGACCGAACATCAGGCGACCGAACTGTCCAGCCAGCATCTGGCCGAACAGGGGCAGTTCGCGGTGCAGATCGCCGGTCTGGCGACGGTCGGCTTCGGCAGCCTGATGGTCCTGGATGGCAGCCTGTCCGTCGGCGGATTGTCGGCCTGCATGTTGCTGGTCGGGCGCGCCCTGGCACCGATGCAAAGCATCATGCAATTCTGGTCGCGGCTGCAATCCGCCTCCATCGCCCGCCAGCAGCTGGCACAGATCCACGACATGCCCCTGGCCGCCCGTAGCACCGGCACGGTCGACGCCATGGCAACCGAACCCCGCCTGCGCCTGTCGAACATTCACTATGGTTTCGATAATGGAAACAATCTGCTGGACGGGATCGACCTTGAGGTTGGCCGGGGGGAGATTGTGGCCTTGGTCGGCGCGAATGGCAGCGGCAAGAGTACACTTCTGTCCCTTATCGCCGGCTTTTATACGCCGTCAAAGGGCAAGGTTCTTCTCGATGGGCGAGAACTGACAGATTATGATCAGGAAAGCCTTCGTCACGCGATTGCCCTGCTCCCACAACACGAAATACTGTTTCGTGGCACTATCACCGAGAATATCACCATGTTCCGCCCCGAACTGGAGGAGGCGGCCATGGCCGCTGCGGAACGGGCGGGCCTTCTGGACCTCATCCACGCCCTGCCGCATGGTTTTTCAACCTATGTAGGTGACGGCGCGACCGAACCGCTGCCCCGTGGCCTGGCCCAACGGATCGCCGTGGCGCGTGCCTTGATGAACCGCCCCCGCATCATCCTGTTCGATGATGCGAATTCAGCAGTCGATGATGACGGCGACCGAAGCCTTTTCGCCCTGCTGAACGAAGTGCGTTCCGAATGCCTGGTCATCCTGATCAGCCACCGCCCGGCAGTCCTGAAACTTGCCGACCGCATCTACAGCCTTGCTGATGGCAAGCTCGACCTCACGCAGGAGTTCCAGGCATGACCCTGTCACTGGAGGCCACCAAAACCCATCCCCCCGATTTCATCTGGGGCACCAATGCCGGAACGGCCAATGCCACGGTATCGCCCGACATGACCCCTTGTTTTGAGGGTCTTTCGCTGCTGCTGAAGCATCTGGGCTGGCCGGTAACGTCCCGGCAGGTAGCGGAAGCGATGCCGGTTACGCCCGGCCTCGACCCGGCGGACGACCTGCGTGACGTGCTGGGCCGGCTGGGGTTCAGCGCCATGGTACAGGCCGGGGGGCATTTCAGCCCGAAGACACTGGCCCGGCTGCACGGTACGCGGCGCGACCGGCGCCTGCCCCTGCTCTACCTGCCGGTCAGCGGCGCGCCATTGCTGGTGGAACCGCGCGGTCATCAACTGACCATTCTGCAGCCGCAGGAGAGCGGTGGCGCGTTCCGGTCGGAGCGGAAGGAAGGTCTGGATGCCGGCATGATTGTCGTCCTGGCGCCCCCATCCGGCATGGCGAGTGGCGACAAGCAGCCATGGCTGCGCGCGCGCATATCCGAAGGCATGCCGCTGGTGGTGGTCTCCCTGTTCCTGACGCTGCTGGCCAATGCGCTTGCTCTGGCGAACCCGCTGTTCGTGATGTCTGTCTATGACAAGGTTATTGCCGCCAATCAGCCGGACCTGCTGGTCATGCTGGGGGTTGGGGCCATCGGGGCCTGCCTGCTTGAACTGATCATCCGCCGGACCCGTAGCCGGACCATGGCCCATGCCGGTGCACGGCTGGGCTATCTGGTGGGCAATGCGGTGCTGGGCCGGCTTCTGGCTCTGCCCAGTTCCATGACCGAACGTGTCTCCATCGCGGCACAATTGGCGCGCGTGCGCGACATTGACCGGGTGCGCGACCTGCTGACGGGTCCGCTGGCACAGGCCTGCCTGGACCTGCCCTTCATGTTCCTGTTCATCGGCGCCATTTTCGCCATGGGCGGGTGGCTGGGACTTGTCCCGCTGGTGGCGGTGGGTGTCTATGCCATCGTGGCCGTCATCGCCAATGCCATCGTCCAGCAGCGCGTCACCCGCTCCGCCGTCGCCAATGCGCGCCGTCAGGAACTGGCGCTGGAAATCATCGAGCGCATGAAGGCCATCCGCATCCTGGGCGACCTGGATATCTGGCGTCAGCGCTATGCCAATGTGGTGCGGGAAGCAGCGGCAGCCAACCTGAACCATTCCCAGGCGGCGGCAACGGTGGCCACCATCAGTGTGATGATGGGCACGCTCACCGCCCTGGCCACGCTGCTGACCGGCATTCATCAGGTGATGGCCGGCAACCTGTCCACCGGTGGATTGATCGCTTGCATGATGCTGGTCTGGCGCATGCTGGGCCCCTTGCAGTCCGCCTTTACGGCCAGCGCCCGCGTCACGCAGATCCGCTCCTCCATGAAGCAGATCGAAACGCTGATGGCCACCTCGCCGGAACGGTCGGAGGCTGCGCGCCCCAACCGGGGCGGACAGATCGAAGGCCGCGTCACCTTCAACCGTGTCACCTTCCGCTATGGTCGGGAGTCCGAACCGGTGCTGGGGAACCTGTCCTTCGACGTGGCCCCGCGGGAAGTGGTGGCGGTGGTCGGTCGCTGCGGTGGTGGCAAATCCACCCTGCTGAAGCTGGTCAGCGGCCTTTACACACCGCAGGGCGGCTCCATCCGGATCGATGGGCGCGACATCCGGCAGTTCGATCCGGTGCAACTGCGCCGCTCCATCGCCTTTGTCACGCAGGTCCCACAATTCTTCCAGGGCACGCTGGCCGATAATCTGCGCCTGGCTGCCCCCACAGCCAGCGATAATGAGCTGATGGACGCGCTGGACCGGGCGGGTGCGCTGGAGGCGGTTCGCCGGTTGAAGGATGGGCTTCAGACCCGCTTCGACCTGCATGAAAAGCCGCTGCCGACGGCTGTCCAGGCCCGCCTGTCGCTGGCCCGCGCCTATCTGCGCCGCGCCCCGCTGGTCCTGCTGGACGAACCGATCAGCGGCTTCGATTTCGAGGGTGAGTTCGCCTTCATGTCGGCCATTGAGACGCTGCGCCAGCAGGCAACCGTCTTCTTCGCCACCCACCGCCGCAGCCATCTGGGGATCGCCGACAAGGTGCTGATCCTGGAACACGGCACCACCCGCTATTTCGGCACCGCGGACAAGGTCCGGGACCGTATTCCGAAGGGGATGATCTGATGCGCACCGCCCACGCCCTGTCCATGCCCGCCCCCGCCATGCGGGCCCCCTTCGCCACGGACGAGATGGTGGAAGATCCCGGCGTCCGCCCCCTGACCCGCGCCGCCATCCTGTTGTCCGGCGTCAGCGTCGCCGCCTTCATCGCCTGGGCCTCCCTGACCCCCGTGCAGGAAGTCGCCGTCTCCTTCGGAGAGATCGTGCCTGCGGGCGCCGTGCAGATCGTGCAGCATCTGGAGGGCGGGATCGTCGCCGAAATGCTGGTCCGTCAGGGTGAAATGGTGGAGCCTGGCCAGCCGCTGCTGCGCTTCCAGGGGGCCGCCACCCAGTCCAGCCGTGACCAGATGCTGGTCCGTCAGCAGGCGCTGCGGGCCCAGGCCGAACGTCTGGCCGCCTTTGCCGACGGGCGGGAGCCCGACTTCTCCACCTTCAGCGACAATCCCGACCTGATGGCGGAGAATGCCCGATTGCTGGTCAGCCAGATCGAGGCACGGGACAATCAGCGCAAGATCCTGGCCGATCAGGCGCAGGAGCTGCGCTCCCTTCTGCAATCCAGTCAGGCGCAGCTGGCCAGCGTCAACACCAACCTGGGCTTTGCCGAAAGCAAGGTGGCGCTGCGCGCCGACCTCGTGGAGAAGGGGCTGAACTCCAAACTGCTGCTGATCGAGGCGGAACGGGAACGCGCCGCCGCCATGTCGGAGCGGCAGCGGCTGGAAGGCGTCATCGCCGGCACGCGCAGCAACCTGAACGGCAATGCCTCCCGCCTGACAGAGCTGGACGGACGGCTTCGGCAGGAAGCGCTGGACAAGCTGGGCGCGGTCAATACCGAGCTGGCGGAACTTGAAAAGATGCTGGACGGTCAGGAGGATCGGGTCGAACGCCTTGTCTCCACCGCGCCGGCCCGCGGCATCGTGCAAGAACTGCCGGTGAAGACCGTCGGTGGCGTCATCTCCCCCGGCGGCGTTGTGGCGCGGCTGGTGCCCGTGGATGACGAACTGGTCGCCGATGTGCGCATTTCCCCGCGCGATATCGGCTTCGTCAAGGTCGGACAGCCGGTGAAGGTGAAGATCCAGGCCTTCGACTACACCCGGTTCGGGCGTGTGGAAGGCAAACTGGAAAGCGTCTCGCCCACCACCTTCCTGGATGAACAGAAGCAGCCCTACTACCAGGCCCGTGTGCGGCTGGGCACCAACCATGTCGGCAATGTGGACCTCCACCATGTGCTCGTCCCCGGCATGACGGTACAGGCCGACATCACCACGGGTGAAAAGTCGCTGATCCAGTACCTGCTGAAGCCGGTCTACACGACGATCGCCGGCGCATTCCGCGAACGCTGATCCAATCCCTGCGCCCGCGCGCAACGCCCTTCCGGCTCCCCCGCCCCACCTCTTCTCGGCTGGAGATACACCCCATGGCCCCGTCCAACGGCGACAAGCCCACCCCCGCCCCCAAGGCCACCTTCGTGCGGGAAAGCGTCGCCGATGCCCCCGACCGCCCCCTCAAGGCTCTGGAGCGCCCCGTCGCTGAAACCGTGCGCCAGACGCAGCAGGGCCAGGCCTATCTGGGGACCGTGCATCATGGCAGCCAGCAGGAAGGCGGGATCGGTGAAAGCTTCACCGGCGGGATTGCTTCCTTGGCCCCCGTGACACCAGGGGGCAGCGGCGCCGCGCCGGTCGGAACCGCCACCATCGGCGATTTCCGGCTGCCCCTGGCCACAGGCACGGACGTGATCGCGGATCAGGGTAGTGCCGGAATGGTGGATGTCGGCGGCGGCGGTGGCTTCGCCCAGGTCGCCGATGCGACGGCCCCCTCGCTTGCCGACAATGGCCGCGTGGTCACACCGACCCAGTCTTTCGTCGCACAGCCCGGCACCACCGAGGCACAAACCAGCTCCACCCCCATCCGCAGCGCCGCCGCCCCCGCCGAATCCACCAGCTTTGCCACCCCCGGCCTCGTGACAACACAAACAACGGGGGGTGCGACGGGCACAGGCACCAACACTGGCAGCGGTGGTTCAACCGGCACCGAGAGGGGTACGGGGTCCAACACCGGCAGCACAGGTTCAACCGGTGCCGAGACAGGTACCGGCTCCAATACCGGCAGCACTGGCTCAACCAGCCCCGAGACGGGCACCGGAACCAACACCGGCAGCACCGGTTCAACCGGAACCGAGACGGGCACCGGCTCCAATACCGGCAGCACAGGCTCAACCGGCGCCGAGACGGGCACCGGCGCCAATACCGGCAGCACTGGCTCAACCGGTACCGAGACGGGCACCGGCTCCAACACCGGCAGCACAGGCTCAACCGGCTCCGAGACGGGCACCGGAACCAACACCGGCAGCACGGGTTCGACCGGCTCCGAGACGGGCACCGGAACCAACACCGGCAGCACAGGCTCGACCG